>DATBSS010000031.1:0-11759 GCA_036559665.1 Myxococcaceae bacterium | reverse complement strand
GCCCGCGCGCTACTACGACGAGATTGGAGTCCCGAGACTTGCGGCCTAACCTCAACCAACCGAACCGCCGGATGCGGACCCGCTTGTCCGGTGGTGTGGCAGGGGACTGACAGGGCGATCCTGTCAGCCCCTATGCCGATTTACCATCCTCGAGAGCGATGGCCGGCACGAGGGATCCCATCTACGTGTGCCCGATGCACCCGGACGTGCGGCGGCCGGGGCCCGGCTCCTGTCCGATCTGCGGGATGGCGCTCGAGCCCCAGGCGGTCACGGGCGAGGAGCGGAATCCGGAGTTGGAGGACATGCGGCGGCGGTTCCGGGTGAGCGCCGCGCTGGCGGCCCCGCTGCTGCTGCTGGCGATGGCCGAGATGCTGCCGGGTATGCCGGTGCAGCGCGCGCTCTCGCCGCGGACCGTCACCTGGACCCAGCTCATCCTCGCGACGCCGGTAGTGCTCTGGGGCGGCCGGCCCTTCTTCCAGCGCTTCTGGGCGTCGCTGGTGAACCGCAGCCTGAACATGTTCACGCTGATCGGGCTCGGGATCGGCATCGCGTACGGGTACAGCCTGGTCGCCGCGCTCCTCCCCGGGCTGTTCCCCTCGTCCTTCCGGGGCCACGGCGGCGAGGTCGCCGTGTACTTCGAGCCGGCGGCGGTCATCACCACGCTGGTGCTGCTGGGACAGGTGCTGGAGCTGGCGGCGCGCAGCCGGACGAGCCGGGCGATCCAGGCGCTCCTCGGCCTCGCGCCGAAGACGGCGAGGCGCCTGCGCGAGGGTGGGGCCGAGGAGGACGTCCCGCTCGATGAGGTGCGGGTTGGGGACCGCCTGCGCGTCCGGCCCGGCGAGAAGGTGCCGGTGGACGGCGTCGCCCTCGAGGGGTCGAGCGCGGTGGACGAGTCCATGGTCACCGGGGAGCCGGTCCCCGTCCTGAAGGGCCCGGGTGCGAAGGTGACCGGGGCGACCATCAACGGCACGGGTGCGCTGGTGATCCGCGCGGAGCGGGTGGGCGCGGACACGCTGCTCGCGCAGATCGTCCGCATGGTCTCGGAGGCCCAGCGGAGCCGGGCGCCGATCCAGCGGCTGGCGGACGTCGTCGCCGGGTCCTTCGTGCCGGCGGTGGTGGCGGTGGCGACCGCCGCCTTCGCGGTCTGGGCAGTGGCGGGGCCCGACCCGAAGATGGCGCACGCGCTGGTCAACGCGGTCGCCGTGCTCATCATCGCGTGCCCGTGCGCGCTGGGGCTGGCCACGCCGATGAGCATCATGGTCGGCACCGGCCGCGGCGCGGCCGCCGGGGTGCTGATCAAGAACGCCGAGGCGCTGGAGGTGCTGGAGAAGGTGGACGCGCTGGTCGTCGACAAGACCGGCACGCTCACGGAGGGCAAGCCTCGGCTGGTGACGGTGGAGCCGGTGGCGGGCCGGTCCGATGCCGATCTCCTGCGGTTCGCGGCCAGCCTGGAGCGCGCGAGCGAGCACCCGCTGGCCTCGGCCATCGTCGCCGGGGCCGCCGGGCGGGGGCTGGAGCTGCCGGAAGCGCAGGGCTTCGAGGCGGTCGCCGGGAAGGGGGCGATGGGGCAGGTGGAGTCGAGGAGGGTCGCGGTCGGCAACCAGAAGCTGATGGAGGCGCTGTCCGTCGATGCGGGCGCGCTCACTTCTCGCGCGGAGGCGCTGCGGGCGGACGGGCAGACCGTGATGTTCGTGGCGATCGACGGGCAGCTGGCGGGATTGCTGGGAGTGGCGGATCCGGTGAAGGACTCGACGCCGGAAGCGCTGGAGCTCCTCCGCCGCGAGGGCGTCCAGGTGGTGATGCTCACCGGCGACAGCCGGACCACCGCCGAGGCCGTGGCGCGGAAGCTGGGGATCGACCAGGTGGAGGCGGAGGTGCTGCCCGAGCAGAAGCAACAGGTCGTCCAGCGCCTGAAGGCGGAGGGCCGCATCGTGGCGATGGCCGGCGACGGCATCAACGACGCGCCCGCGCTGGCGGCCGCGCACGTCGGCATCGCCATGGGGACGGGGACGGACGTGGCGATGGAGAGCGCCGGGGTGACGCTGGTGCGCGGCGACCTGCGCGGGATCGCCCGCGCGCGGAAGCTCTCGCGGGGGACGATGCGGAACATCCGCCAGAACCTCTTCTTCGCCTTCGTCTACAACGCGCTGGGCGTGCCCATCGCCGCGGGCGCGCTCTACCCGCTCCTCGGGCTCCTGCTCAATCCCATGATCGCCAGCGCGGCCATGAGCCTCAGCTCGGTCTCGGTGGTGGGGAACGCGCTGAGGCTGCGCCGGTTGGAGCTGTGAAGGGCTAGCGCCGTGAGCGCCGCCGGCTTTGGCGCCACCACGGCTTCCCGGCGCAGATCGGATATCGGGAGCATGACCAGAAGGTGCCGTACCGTCCCTTGCGGCGGACCCGCGTTCCGTTCTTGCAGTACGGACACGCCTCCAGTGGAGCCGCCGATGGATGGGCACTGGTGCCCGCGAGCTCCCCCACGAATGGGGATGGGCGCTCCTCCGGCGCCAGGACGAACACCCGGTGCCTCGCCCGCGTGAGGGCGACGTACATCAACCGGCGCTCCTCCGCGTGCGGAAAGGGCTCCTTCTCCGGCATCACCAGGTGGAGCACCGAGTCATCGGTGATGGTGGAGGGGAACGCGAACGCCCCGCCGGACTCCAGGCGATCCAGGACGACGTAATCGGCCTCCAGTCCTTTGGACCCGTGCATGGTGTTGAACTGGACGCGGGCGTTCGGTGCGAGGCGGCGGAACAGGGCGAGGTGGCGAGCCTGTTCGTTCCTCCGGTACCGCCCGAGGATCCGCACGGTGCAGTGGCCGGCGCTCGCAACCTCGCGCGCGATGGCCTGGTACGCGCCGAGCAGCTTCGCGGGCGATGCGTACCGCACGATCCGGATGCAGCCGTCCCGGGCCTGGTCGTGGGCGACCACGTTCTTCCGGTACTGGGCGGGGTTGCGCTCCACGAACGCCTGGGCGGCCGACGAAATGCCCTGGTTCGAGCGGAACGTCCGGGTCAGGTAGTTGACGGCGTGGAAGCCGAATTCGCGCTCGAAGTTGCGCAGGATGGCGAGCTCCGAGCCGGCGAAGCCGTTGATCGCCTGCCAGTCGTCTCCGACGCAGAACAGGACCGCGTCCCGGTGCTGTCCCAGGAGTGCGCGCAGCAGGTCCGCCCGCGACGCGGAGATGTCCTGGAATTCGTCCACCAGGATCAGCCGGAACGGCGACCTCCACGCACCGCTGCGCACGCTGGCCGTGGCGCCGAGGATGAGGTCGTCGAAGTCGATGCGCCGGTCGTGCTCCAGGCGCACCTGGTACTCATCCAGGACCCGCTTGCAGATCGACAGGAACGCACGGTCGCGCAGGGAGCCGAGCTCCATCAGCGTTTCGACCGGCACCTGCCTGTTCTTCCAGTGGGCGATGAACGACGCGATCAGCTGCGCGAAGTCGCGGTGCTGGTCGCCCGAGAGCCGGGCGTCGATCTCGGCGGTAGACAGCTCGCGGAACTTCTGCCCGTGCTCCCGGAGGAGCTCCTCGAGCTTCGCGTAGAGGATGCCGCTCGAGAACTGTGCGCTCGTGGTCTCCAGGAGCCCGGTGTCGGAGCGGCGGTGCTGTTCGCGCTTCCACTGCATGCCGTTCAGGTACTCCTCGGGATCTCCGATGCACGGAGCGGGATGACCCTGAGCGTCGACGCCGAAGTGCTCGTGCCAGGCGTCGATCTCCGGGTAGTAGAAATCCGGCGTGTAGTTGCGGCGCTCGCGCGTCGCCTCCACGTGCGGATAGGTCTTCTCGTACTCGTAGGGGACGCCGTGGACGAAGAGCCAGTTGGCGATCTTCCGCTCCTCGTCCGATGCGACGTGGTGCCCGGCCAGCGTGAGGAGATGCCGCCCCTGTGCTCCGCCGCGATCCTCGGTGGCCTTCACGTACTCGAGGTACTCCTCGTAGGTGGAGAACTCGGTCCGGTCGCGGAGGTCGGGCGTGTGCTCGACGATGAAGCGAGCCACGTCGCGCCGGAAGTCGGCGTTCCTTTCACGGAGGTGCTCGTACGTCTCCTTGATGCGGAGGTCCCGCTCGTCCTCGACGGTTGGTTTCTGCCGTTCGCTGAGGATCCGGTAGGCGAGGCCGTGGAAGGTCTCGGCCCGGATGGCCCCCACGCCGCGCCACTGCTTGAGGCGGTCCTGGATCCGCTCGGTGAGCTCCTCGGCCGCCTTCTTGTTGAACGCGAGCGCCAGCACTTCTTCCGGCTGGAAGAGCCCCTTGCGCACGGCGTACGCGATCTTCGCGACCAGGGTCGAGCTCTTGCCCGAACCTGCCGCCGCGATCAGGAGGTTGCGATCCTCGAAGTCCACGACCGCCTTGCGCTGCTCGGAGGTCAGCGGGAGGCGCTCGACGGTGTCGAAGAGCTCCCGCCACTGCTCCTGTTCCCGGACGCCCCACGTCGCGTTGCGGCGATCGACGGTGCCCGCGACGTCGCTCAGGAGCTCCACCAGCGCCGCCGCGTCCGCATCGCCGTGGACGGCGAGGAGGCGCGCCGCGGCGAGCGCGCCATCGAACAGCGAAGCATGGCGTTCCCGGAATTCGGCGATGAGGCGGCGCGACAGGTAGCGGTCCAGGCCGAGGAGATCCCGGACCAGCCGGAGGCCGGCATGGACGTCCGCCTCCATCGACTTCGCCCAGACGGCGCGCCCCATCTCGATGGCGTTACGGAGGGCGCGCGCTTCGCGCGGTGAGCCCCACGCCGACACCGTCCGTCCATCGCGAAACGAGAGCTTGATGGTCCCCGCCACCAGCAAGCCGCGGTGATGCACCTGGTCGAGCGCCGGCCAACCCCAGTGCTCCGACCCGAGCCGCAGGCCGGAGCCGTCGACCACCACGGACGATGCGCGGACCATCTCCGCGCTCAGCTGATCGGGAGCTTCCGGACCGGCTTCCCGGTGAGCGCCAGCAGCCCATTGATCATGGCCGGCGCCGCCGGCGGCGTCCCCAGCTCCCCGACCCCGCCGTGCGCCTCGTCGCTCTGGATGACCACGGTGTCGATCCGCGGCATCGCCGCCATGCGCAGCACCGGGTAGTCGTAGAACGTCCGCTGCACGGGGCGGCCGGCTTCGATGGTGATCCGCCCTTGCAGCGCGGCGGTCAGCCCGTACACGATGCCGCTCTCCATCTGCGCCACGATGGTGCTCGGGTTCACCACCTTGCCGCAGTCCAGCGCGCACGTGACCCGGAGCACCCGCGGCGCGTCGCCCTCCAACGTGACCTCGGCCGCCTGGGCGACGATGCTGCCGAAGCACTCGGCGACCGCGATCCCGCGACCGGTGCCGCTCGGGGCGGGCTTGCCCCAGCCGATCTTCTCCGCCGCGACCTGGAGGACCCGCGCGTGGCGAGGGTGCTCTCCCAGAAGCCGGAGCCTTGCCTGGAGGGGGTCCTTCCCGCCCAGGCGCGCCAGTTCGTCGAAGAAGCACTCGGTGACGTAGGTGTTGATGCTGCTCCCGACCGAGCGCCAGAACCAGACCGGGATGGGGATGTCCGCCGCCGCGTAGGTCACGCGCAGGTTCGGGATCGCGTACGGCAGGTTCGCCGCTCCCTCCACGGAGGTCCCGTCGATCCTTCCCGGCGCGGGTTTCGACCTCGCCATGGACGCCAGGATGGAGGGGCTGGCGATCTGGTGGACCCAGGCCACCGGCCACCCCTGCGCATCGAGCGCGCCGAGGAACCGGCTGTACGCGGCCGGCCTGTACTGGGCCGCGGCCATGTCATCTTCCCGCGTGTAGACCACCTGCACCGGCTTGCCCGCCTTCTTCGAGCAGTGCACCGCCTCGTCGGTGTAGTCGGTGTTCGCCTTGCGGCCGAACCCCCCTCCCAGGAAGGTCGGGTGCACCTGGATGCGCTCCGGGGGGAACCCGCAGATCCGCGCGGCGGAGTCCCGCACCATGCCCGGGGCCTGCGTGGGCGCCCAGATCTCGCAGCGGTCGGCCTTCACGTCCGCCGTCGCGTTGAGCGGCTCCATGGGCGCGTGCGCCAGGTAGGGGACCTCGTAGGTCGCCTCCAGCCGCTGCTTCGCGTCCGCCAGCGCGCGGTCCGGGTCTCCCCGCTTCGCCGCCTCCGCCCCCGACGGAGCCAGCCGGGCGAGCTCGGCGCTGATGCCTTCCGAGGAGAGCGACGCGTTGGGCTCGTTCCACTCCACCTCCAGCGCCTCGCGCCCGGTCCGCGCGGCCCAGAAGTGGTCGGCGATCACCGCCACGCCAGACGGGATCTGCACCACCTGGCGGACGCCCGGCACGGCCTTCGCCTTGGCGGCGTCGAAGCGCTTCACCTCGCCGCCGAACGACGGGCTTCGCTCCACCACCGCCGTCAGCAGGCCCGGCAGGCGGACGTCGATCCCGTACGTCGCCTCTCCGCGGACCTTTGCCGGAGTGTCCAGCCGAGGCGTGGGGTGACCGATCAACGCGAGTTGGGCGTCGGGCTTCCAGGCCGGCTGCGCCGGGGCCGGGAGCTTCGACGCGCGCCGGGCCAGCGCGCCGAGGGTGGACGACTTCCCTTCGGGACCGGCGACCTTCCCGCCGTCGATCCGGCACGCCGCCGGATCGACGCTCCACTCCGCTCCCGCCGCCGCGAGGAGCAGTTGCCGGGCGGCGGCGCCGGCGTCGCGCAGCGACTTGTAGCGGGTCCGGATGCTGCGGCTGCCGCCCGTGATCTGCCGCCCGAAGCTCTTCTCGTCCACCGGGGCGAACTCGGTGCGCACGCGGTCCAGGGGCACGCCCAGCTCATCCGCCACGATCATGGCGAACGAGGTCACGATCCCCTGACCCATCTCCGCCTCGGGGATGAAGAGGGTGACCGAGCTGTCCTCCCCGATGCGGAGGAACCCGCCGGACTCTAGATTTGCGGGTGGAGCCGCGCCGGCGGCGGCCTTGCCCGCGCGGGTCAGGGTGAACGCGAGGACGAGGCCGCCGCTGCCCGCCAGGAATCTCCGCCGGCTGATGGGCGCGCTCATTTCGACGACCCCGACTTGGCCAGCGTGCCGGCGGCGCGGTGGATCGCGCGGCGGATGGCGCTGTATGTGCCGCACCGGCAGATGTTCCCGGACATCGCCGTGTCGATGTCGCCGTCCGTGGGCGCGGGGTTTTTGGCCAGCAGCGCACAGGCGCTCATGATCTGGCCGGGCTGGCAGTACCCACATTGCGGCACGTCCTCGTCCACCCAGGCCTTCTGGACCAGGTGCAGCTCCGCGCCCTTGGCCGAGAGCCCCTCGATGGTCGTGATCTTCTTCCCCGCGGCCGCCGACAGCGGGAGCTGGCAGCTCGCCATCGCCTCTCCGTCGACATGCACGGTGCACGCGCGGCACTGGCCCGCGCCGCACCCGAACTTCGTGCCGGTCATGCTGAGCAGATCGCGCAGGACCCAGAGCAGCGGCATGTCCTCCGGGCCGGTGACCTTTCGTTGCTTGCCATTGATGGTGAGCTCGTAGCGCGGCATGGCGATGGGTCCTCCGGGTACCAGGCCACTCTTGCACTTCTAGGAGGAAGAAGCGGTCCGAGCGCCGCTTCCGCGCGGTTTGACCATCGCCGCCGCTCCTGCCCCTTGACGAACAACCACTTGCGGGTCACCCCGTCGGGGTCCGGGTCGCCCCAGTTGAAAAACTATCCTTTGGGAAGAACCCTTTGACGTTCCGTTAAAATGACGACGCCTCAAGCCCAAGCGACCCTGCGTTTCGAGCCCCGGAGGCCACCATTGGCGGTGTTGAACCCGTTGCCGAGTCTCGATCTCGGTTCAGCGCAGGACCTGCCGTCCCTGGTCCACCTCCTCCGGCGGCAGGCCTCGCTCAACGGGGCAAAGGAGGCCTTCACGTTCCTCGCCGATGGTGAGCAGGCCGCCGAACACCTCCGCTTCGCCGACCTGGATCTCCGCGCGCGCGCCATCGGCGCCGAGCTGCAACGGCGCGGCGCCGCCGGGACCCGGTGCCTGCTGCTCTACCCACCCGGCCTCGACTACGTCGCCGCGTTCTTCGGGACGCTCTACGCCGGGGCCATTGCCGTCCCGGTCTACCCGCCGGATCCAGCGCGCCTGGAGCGGACGCTGCCGCGGCTCCTCACCGTTGCCCGGGATGCCCAGGCCACGGAGCTGCTCACCACGGCGCCCACCGCATCGCTGCTGGAGGCGCTCCGGGACGACGCGCCGGACCTGGTGCGGATGCGGTGGCTCGCCACCGACCTCATCGCCGATCCGGCCGCGCAGGCGTGGAACGAGCCGCCCGCCACCCGCGACGGCATCGCCATGCTCCAGTACACCTCCGGATCCACCTCGGATCCGCGCGGGGTGATCCTCTCCCATGGCAACCTGCTGGAGAACCTGGAGCTGATGCGGCGGTCCAGCGGACTGGGCGAGCGCGACGTCCAGGTGAGCTGGCTGCCGCTGTACCACGACATGGGGTTGATCGGCGGGATGCTGTTCCCGGTCTTCGCCGGCCTCCATGCCACGCTCCTGTCGCCGGTGGATTTCCTCCAGCGGCCGGTGCGCTGGCTCCAGGCCATGTCCAGGACGCGCGCGACCGTGAGCGGCGGGCCGAACTTCGCCTACGACCTCTGCGTCCGGAAGGTCTCGCCCCAGGAGCGCGACCAGCTCGACCTGAGCCACTGGCGGTACGCCTTCAACGGCGCCGAGCCCATCCGCGAGGAGACCCTGGATCGCTTCGCCCGGTTCTTCGAGCCGTGCGGCTTCCGGCGATCGACCCTGCGTCCGCTCTACGGGTTGGCGGAGGCCACGCTGATGGCGACCGGCGCGCCGGCCGGAGCGCCGATCATGACCGCCAGCTTCGACGCCGCGGCGCTCGACGAGCGGCGCGTGGAGCCCGCCTCGCCCGGCCGGCCTTCCCGTGGGCTGGTCGGCTGCGGCCCGGGGCTTCCGGAACAACAGCTGTTGATCGTCGACCCGGCCACGCTGGCGGCGTGCCCGCCCGGCCGCGTCGGGGAGATCTGGCTGCGGGGCCCGTCCATCTCGCGCGGCTACTGGGGCTGGTCCCCCGGCGACAACCAGCCGGTGTTCGCGGCCCGGATGGCGGGCGATCCGGACAGCGCGTTCCTCCGCACGGGCGACCTGGGCTTCCTCCACCGGGGCGAGCTGTTCGTGGCCGGGCGCCTCAAGGACGTCCTCCTGGTGCGGGGCCGCACGCTCTACCCGCAGGACCTGGAGCGCACCATCGAGTCCTCCCACCCCGGCTTCCGCCCGGGGTGCTGCGCCGCCTTCTCGGTGGAGCAAGATGGCGAGGAGCAGGTCGTCGCTGTCCAGGAGGTCTCCGGCGCCAACTCCGAGGCGCTGGAGGCGGTGGCCCGCCAGGCGCTGCGCGCGGTGGCCCGGGAGCACGGCGTCCACCTCCACCAGCTCGTGCTGATCAAGCAGGGGTCCATCCAGAAGACCTCCAGCGGGAAGATCCAGCGGTTCGCCTGCCGGGCGGCGTACCTGGATGGTTCGCTGGACGTGCTGGCGGACGTCCGGCCGCCGCCGCCGCGCGCCGCGCCGCCCGAGTCGCACTTCCTCCTCGACGAGATCGGCCGGCTGAGCGCCATCCCGGTGGACCAGATCGACCTCGACGCCACGGTGCTGGACGCGGGGCTGGACTCGCTGCAGCTCGCCGAGCTGAAGCAGGTCTACGAGGCGCGCGCGGGCTCGCCGGTCGACGCCTGGGAGCTGATGCGCCGGCCCCTGCGGGAGCTGCTGGGCGCGGCCCCGGCGAGCGCGGCGGCCCCCACCTCCGGGGCCGGGTTCACCGTGGAGTGGGACCTCGCCCAGGCGGCCCCGGCGCTGCTCGAGGAGCTCTGCCGGAAGGAGCCCTGGCTCCGCGAGCGCTACCGGGAGCTCCGCGGCGCCATCCCCGTCCCCTCCACCAACGGCACCTTCGAGGAGCCGGGCCGGTTCCGCCCGGCGGGCCACTTCCGCGCGTTCTACCTCCGCGGGCCCGGCGAGAGCGTGGTGGCGGTGAAGGGGGCCGACCTGCGCTGCGAGGACCAGACCGGCTTCCTCCAGGTCCTGCACCAGCGGTCCTTCGAGCGCTTCGCGCGCCACTCCGTCACCAACGTCCTGGAGTACTTCCTCCTCCAGGAGCACAAGGTGCCCGGAGCGTTGCTGGTGGGCGAGGGGGTTGCCGAGGCCAAGGCCGCCGCCCGGGTGCAGTCCGCGTTCCTGGACCAGTACGGCGCGCTGGGTGACCTGCCCGTCCCGCTGCTGGTGGTGCGCTGGTCGGACGAGGTGGTGGCGCGCTTCTGCGACCGGCTCCTCCCGCTCCTGTCTGGCAACTGCCTCGGCATCGCCCGCGACGAGATCGCCCGCGGTCTGGGCTGCTACCTCTACTACTTCCCGAAGCCGCCGGCCCCGCGGGTCAGCCACTTCGCCGGGTCACTGGCCGCCGAGAGCCACCGCACCGGAGCGGCCGGAGTGGTCAACACCCGGCTGGTGCACGCCACGCTGGCCCATAACTTCGACCCGGGCTCGGTGGTGGATTCGTGGATCCGGCTGGTGGCGCGGATGCTGTGCCTGGGCTTCTTCCCCGCGGACGCCAAGCACTTCAAGAACGGCCAGAGCATCGAGCCGCAGAACGTGCTGCTCAACGGGAGCTTCGCCGACCTGGACTCGGTCACCTCCATGGAGGGCCTGGACGACCGCGACTTCTACAGCAACCTGCTGTGCACCCTGAACCTATTGGCCAACACCATCCGCGTCTTCCTCACCGCGGAGAACAACGGCACCACGGCGGCGCCGGCGCCCTTCCCCCACCAGTTCCCCAAGCCGGACTTCCTGGAGATCGTGATCCTGGTCCACCTGTGGGAGCGGCTGAAGGTCCACGCCGCCGAGGCGCGCGCAGGGACCGATGCGCCGCCGGACCCGCGGCTGGAGGAGGTCCTGGGCTCCGGGATGTCGTTCCCGGTCCTCTTCGACAAGATCCTCTACGCCATCTACTACCAGGGGCCGCGCATCCCGGAGAGCGCGCTCCACCTCGTCGGGGTCACCGACGTGTACAGCGAGGTCGCCCCGGAGGAGACGCGGCCCACCCAGCGGCTCCAGTACGACGCCCGCATCCAGCTGGACGCCGCCGCGCTGGCCACCATCCCCCGGTCCTTCCTCGACCGGCTGGAGATCTCCGCGGCGGAGTTCGTGCGCTCGTTCATGAAGGACGACGCGGCGCTGGTCGACATCTACGACACCTTCCTGGGCCGGATCGGCCTGGTGATCATCCCGGTGGAGGACGCCGCGGTCTACGTGGACACGGGTCGCACCCTGGTGGCGGTGGAGCGCGGTCTGGAGCTGGCGGCCCGCCAGGGCGCGGCGGTGGTGTCGCTGACGGGGCTCATCCCTTCGGCCACGGACTACGGCCGGCGGATCGCGCAGCACCTGGGGCGGCGGTCCGGTCCGTCGCTCCCGCCCTTCACCACCGGCCACGCCACCACCATCGCCTCCTTCGGCATGGCGGTGGAGAAGGCGCTCGCCAGCGCGGGCCGGAGCCTGCGCGACGAGGACGTCGCCCTGCTGGGCCTGGGCTCGATCGGCGGCGGCATGCTGGAGCTGCTGCTGAAGCAGCTGCCCCACCCGCGGTCGCTGCGGCTGGTGGAGCTGGCCGCGCGCCGGGACCACCTCCAGCAGATGGCGGCGCGCCCTGCGCCTGGAGCCCGCGCGCATAGCGCTCGCACACGGCCTTCGAGCGCCCGTAGCGGGTCGTGCTCTCGACCACGGGCGAGTCGGCGCGGGTCTCGCGGCGCAGGTCGAGGATCGCGAG
>DATBSS010000030.1:0-10360 GCA_036559665.1 Myxococcaceae bacterium | reverse complement strand
CTCCGCCAGCTCGCCGGCGCGAACAGGGAGGGCCACGAGCAGCGCGCACGCGGCGAGGGTGGTGCGAGTGGCGGTGGAAGTGCGCATGGGAAGACGATACCGCGGGAAAGAGAGCCCGGCCCTCGCGAAGGACTCCGCCGGCGGTCGACCGGCCACGCCCCCCTCAGAGCAGCTTCAGGTACTCGATGAGCGCGTCCTTGTCCTCCTCGGCCAGGGACCGGATCTGCCTTTCGTGCCCCGTGGCGGCGTGGCCGGGCTGGGAGGTGTCATAGAGGACGGGGCGCGACGTGGGTTGGTAGCCGGCCGGGTATCGGGTCGGGTCCTGCGGGTCGAGCGCAATGCCCACTTTCGCGTAGTCCAGCCGGTGGCCGCCGGCGAGGAAGCGCGCGGGTCGCGCCTCCGGGTGGAGGAGGTGCCAGAGCGTGGGCACCGAGCCGTTGTGCAGGTACGGGGCCGATGCCCACGTGGAGGTGAGGATGGGCGGCACGTAGCCGCCGGTCGCCATGGGCTCTATGTACGACCCGAAGTCCGATCGGCTGAATGCGTCCAGCACCTCACCGGCCGCCTCCTCCGCGCGCCGCGGGTCCGTGCGGATCTGTGACAGCGGGATCAACTTGTTCGGGTACTCCACCAGCCGCGCCGGCCTCGTCGAGCGGTCGTAGGTCCCGTGGCAGCCCCGGCATTTCTCCGCGAACACCGCCTCGCCGCGCTCCGCCTTCGCCATGTCCAGGGGGCCGGGGAACGGGGGCGCCGGGGCGCGCGCGGTGGAGCGGAACACCTCTCGGATCTTCGCCACGGTCCGGGCGCCTGCGCTGGTGGAGATGCCCAGCGTGGTGGTGGTGAAGACGGACGGGATGGCACCCACTGCCGCCAGGTGCGCGGCGTCGATGTCCGCCTCCCGCATGACCGCGTGGCGAGGCCGGCCCTTCGGGGCGTACACGCCGTCCCAGAGGAGCGACGTCTTGAAGTCGCGGAACGCCAGCGAGGGAATGGAGGCGAACGGGTTCGCGTCCGGCGCGTCTTCGCGGAGCAGGCCGAACTGCTGCTTGAGCACCGCCACGCCGCTGGTGAGCCCCGGCTGCCCGCTGCTGTAGCTCACGAAGCTCCCCACCGCGGCCTGCTTCTTCACGATCTGGCGTACCCTCGGGAGGATCACGCTGCGGATGGCTCGCTGCTCCGCCTCGCTCACGTCCGGGAACGCCCGGCGGACCTCGGCCAGGAATTCGTCATCGCTGCCGGCCGCCACGGCGGACAGGGCGCCGAAGACGTCGCGGGAGTACTGCTCGAAGTCGATCGACCCGTTGGGCAAGCCGATCCACACCTCCCGCGTGGGGGCTCCCCCGGCGTCGAACATCCGCCCCGCGTGACAGGTGGCGCAGCCATTGTTCGCCACCTCCAACTCCAGTCCGGGCGCCAGCGAGAGCATGCCGCTCACCACGCCGGCCGGCCGTTCGAAGGTGGGGGCGGGCGTGCGCGGGTCCCAGTTCCCGATCTTCTCCGGGACGACGAAGCCGTAGCGCTCCATCAGCTGCGAGGCACCGCGCTCGTCGAAGCGAACGCCCTCCGCGTTGCGGTGGAGCAGCAGCGCGGTGCTGGTCACCTTCCAGGGGGCGGCGAAGGTCTGCAGCGATTCCACCGACAGCCCGGAGAAGTCATCGAGCAGGAAGCGCACCAGCCCGATGTCCTCCTGCGCACCGTACTTGGCGGTTCGCGCCTGGAAGGCGGCGGAAGGAGCGGGCCCGGCACAGCCCCAGGCAGAGCAGAGGGCGAGAAGCGCGAGCGTCGAACGCATGACGTCCACTGTTGCACGGGGACGCCACCCGCGGGCTGGCTACACGTGCTGGTCGAAGAGCACCGGGTTCCCGTCGGGGTCGGCCACGGTGAAACTGGCCGGCCCCTTGCCGGTCGCGTCGCTGACCATCACCGGCTCGATGCCGGCGGCCTTGACCTGCCGGAGCAACTCGCGCACGTCGGTGAAGCGCTCGAGCGCTCGGCCGTCAGCATCCCACCCGGGGTTGAAGGTGAGCATGTTGCGCTCGAACATCCCCTGGAAGAGGCCCACCGTGGCGGCCCCGTTGCGCAGGATGATCCACCCCTGCCCATCCCCGGTGAGCTTCGTGAAGCCGAGCTTCTCGTAGAAGGCCATGGAGGCGGCCAGGTCCTTCACCGTGAAGCTCACCGAGAAGTTCCCGAGCATCATCGTCTTCGTGGTGTTCGTGGTCATGCCCGGCAACCTATGGTGAGCGGGGCATGGGCGACTTGCCAGATCTTGCGAATGACAGCTACCTCGACCGGGTCAACCGGGCCATCGACCACGTCACCCGCAACCTGGCCGAGCCGCTCAAGCTCGAGGACGTGGCGAAGGTCGCCTGCTTCTCGCCGTACCACTTCCATCGCGTCTTCCGCTCGGTGATGGGTGAGACGTTGCACGACTTCATCCAGCGGGTGCGCCTCGAGCGCGCGTTGCATCTCCTGTCTCACGGCGGCGAGCCGACGTTGACCGACGTGGCGCTGGCCTGCGGGTTCGGCTCGAGCTCCAACTTCTCGCGCAGCTTCAAGGCCCACTTCGGCGTGGCGCCGCGCGACTTCGATCTCGATGCGCTCCGCCAGCAGCGCCGGGGGGCGCTCATGGGCACGCTGCCCGACGGCCACCGCCTCGCGCGCCTGCCCGAGGGGGCCAACCCCGACGGCTTCGCGGTGCGCCTGCGCGACCTGCCCGCGCGCCGCGTCGCCTATCAGCGTGTGTTCCGCCCCTACGAGGGCGAGCGGGTCCTGGAGGCGACCACCCGGCTGCTCGAGTGGGCGCGCGCGCGTGGGCTCGAAGGCGGGCAGTGGCTCGGCTACCAGTGGGACGACCCGGAGATCGTCCCGCTCGAACAGTGTCGCTACGACATGGGGCTCGAGATTCCCGAGTCGGCCGCCGTCGACGACTCCGTGAGCGAGACGCGCTTCCCTCCGATGAAGGTCGCCGAGGTGGAGATCGCCGGCACGGTGGAGCTGGAGCTGCGAGCGATCGACTGGCTCTACACCACCTGGCTCCCGCGCAGCAGCTTCGCGCCCGATCACCAGCCGGGCTTCGAAGCATTCAACGGCCAGCCCTTCGCGCACGGCACCACGCACTTCGAGCTGCGCGTGCAACTCCCCGTCTCCGACATGGCGCTCGGGCGCTGACGAATCGCACCGCGCTCGCGGTGGTCCCAGAGACCGGAGCGGCAGCTCGGCAGAGCCCAAGGCCAGGAAGCGGGTTGCCCGACTACGCAAGTACTTGCTCGCAAGCGCAAGACACGGGACCAGCGTTCCAGTCGCAAATGCTCGTGCTCTCGGGCTCTTGGGAAGCGGATGTGGGTTGGTTCGCGGCTTGCTCACACGTGTCGCGTCCCGAGTGCATCTGGAGCTCTGCCATGGGTGTCGCTGACGTAGGTGGTGCCGCACCGCAAATGATGACGCCTCCCGAGCCCCCCGCCGCTGAACCGGCGGACATGGGCGGCAGCGCCGGGATGTCCGACGGCGGAGGCATGGGCCCCGTCGGCGGAGCAACAGACGCAGGCAGCGCGGGTGATGCGGGCGGTGCCAGCGGTGCGGAAGGCATCTCCTCGAGCAGCTCCGGGCCGACCGAGGTCCAGCGCCAGCTCCAACAGGACTCCTTCCAGCCTGCGTCGGAGCAGCGCGGATCGGGCGCGAACCAGGCGGACGCGCAGCAGGCTGACGCCAGGAGCGCGGACGCGCAGCAGGCCGACGCGCGGCGGGACGACATCCGCCAGAGCGATCAGAAGCGCGACGCGGTGACGATGAGCGCGCGGCGCGACACGTTCGAGGCCAGCGCCCGGCGGTCGCCGCCGACCACCGCGCCGCAGCAGCCGGCGCAGACCCAGCCGCGCGAGCGGTTCCAGGTGAACATGTCCGAGCAGAACCGCGGACACCTGGCGCGGCAGGCGGGCGAGATCTCCCAGAAGTGGAACCAGTTCACCGGGTGGGCGCAGCGGACGGGCGACTGGTTCCGCAACAACGTCCCCGGCGTGAAGCAGCTCAACGACGCCGGGGCGGCGATCGGCGATTTCACGGCGACCAAGACGATCCAGGCCGCGCAGGCGACGGGCCTGGACAAGGTGCAGGTGAAGGTCCCGGAGGCCGTGCTCGACGCGGCGGACGCGGTGACCAAGCCCATTCTCTCGAACGCGGACGTGATGAACGGGGCCATGACGGCGGAGCGCTTCACCTACGGCGTCGGCATGGAAGCGGCCGGCACCGTGGAGGGCGTCCACCAGCTGGCGACGACCAACCCGGTCGACACGGCGAAGGCGCTCGGGAAGGCGGTGCAGAACCTCCCGGAGACGGGCCAGCAGATCAAGAAGGAGCTGACCGAGGCCTGGAACAAGGACCCGGTGGAGTTCGTCGGGCGCGCGGCCTTCGAGGTGGGCAGCTTCCTCATTCCCGGAGGCCAGGCGAAGGGCGCGGTCGGCGCCGCCGAGGCGGCCGAGCACGTCGGCCAGGCCGCGCGCCTCGCGCACGGTGTGGAGGAGTTGGGCGAGGCCGCGCGGGTCGCCAACGGGTTGGAGCACGCCGGGCAGGCCGCCGAGGTCGCTCGGGGCGTGGAGCGCACCGCGCAGGTGGGCGAGGTCGCGCGCGCGGCCGAGGGCGTAGAGGACGCGGCCCGCGCCGGGCGCGTCGCGGAACAGGCCGCCCGTCCGACGGCGGAGGCGGCGGAGACCGCCGGCGCGGCGCGGAAGGCCGAAGAGGCCGCGCGGACGGCGGCGAAGGCGGAGGAGGCGGCGCCCAAGCTCGTCAGCGGCTCCGAGGAGTACAGCGCGTTGCAGAAGTCGGTGGAGGCGAAGGAGGAGCTGGCGCGGCGGCTGCGCGACACGGTGGGTGGGCGGTACGAGACCCTGCCTGGTGGTCGCGGGCACGCGATGTCCGGTGCCACCGGCGGCGCGCCACCGCAGCAGCTGGCGAGCCAGGCGGCGAAGCTGGAGAAGCAGGCCGCCGAGGGGCGCCAGCTGCTCCAGCAGGCGGACCGGGCCGCTGAGGCGGCGCAGCCAGCGGCCACCGCCGCGAAGGTGGAGGAGGTGGCGGGCACCGCGGCAAAGGCCGAGGGGGCGGCGCAGCCGGGGAACGCGGTGGTCCGCCGCATTCGGGAAGCGCGGGCGGCGGAGGAGGCTGCGAGGGCAGCGCCGAAGGCCGAGGAGGCGGCAGGCACCGCGGTGAAGGCCGAGGAAGCCGCGAACGCGGCCAAGGCGGCCACGCCGAAGAACGTCTGGATCGACAGCCCGAAGCAGTTCCCGCACAAGATCCCCGGGTCGAAGCCGACGCGGGCGATGCTCAACGACAACGGGACGGTCCGGTACCAGTGGCTGGACAAGCAAGGGCAGCTGCTGCAGGAGGCGGTGGTGAAGAAGGACGGGCGCGTGGTCTGGGGCCAGGCGCCAGCAGGGAGGGTCGAGGTCCCGAAGGGATCACGGCCGAACGGCACGCCCGCTCCGATCAACGGCGCGCCGACGGGGAACGAGATCCGCGGGCACTTCGTCCCCTATGAGATGACGGGGAAGATCTCCAACTCCGGCGCGAACATGGGGAAGCAGAACGCGATCATGAACGGGACCAACCCGTATCGCGCCCTGGAGGACGCCGCGGTGAAGTACGGCCACGAGAACCCGGGGAAGGCGCGATACCTGGTGGTGAGCAAGGCGGACAAGGCCGGCGTGGAGACCGCGCGCCGCCAGGTGCTCTACGAGCGCGCGGCGCAGGGCCGAAGCTTGAGGAAGGAGTTCGACAACGTGTCGCAGGCGGTCCACGACCCCACGCACGGCATCGAGCGGTCGCTGGCCAGCGGTCGCGCGCCCAAGCCGCCGCCCGCGCCCCCCGCCGCGCCTCCGACCCCGTAGCTGGAGGAGGGTTCGGAGACCGCTCCGGTGCGGTCTCCGGCACCGCGACCGCCAGCCCCGTCCGCCCGCCGCCGGGACCACCCGTCCACTGGAACACCGTGCCCATGTCGATGGACTGTCCGGCCGCTGGCTCGACCAGGTCCACCGGGAGCCATGCGTCGTCTCATCTGTCTCATCTCAGGATGGGCCGCGGTGCGTCATCCGCCGGCGCGCCGCTTGCTCAGCGTCGCGCGCATGGCCCCATCCTCCTCACTGCGGCTGCTTCTCTGGGCGCGGGACTTCTCCCTCGTGGGCGCGGCGTGCGGCTTCCTGGCCCCGTTCGCGTACTTCGCGGGCCAGCACCCGCGCTACGCGCTGGCGACGGGCCTCGGTGGGATGGCGGCCGGTGCGGCACTGGGGCCGCTGTCGGGCGCGCTCATCTCGCTGGCCCGGCGCCGCCTGCCGAAGATCGCCGTGATTTCCTTCGGCCTCGTCCTCGGCGCGCTCTGGGGCGGGCTGTCGGGCGCGGCCCCGGAGCTCTTCGGCCACGAGCGCTTCTGGCTCTACTCGCTGGAGCGCTCCGTGGGAACCAGCGCCGCCGCCGGCGCCGCGCTCGGGTGGTGGTTCTGGTTGGCCTACTCGTACCGCCGCCTCAACCATCGCTCCATCTGGCCGGTGGTGCTCGGGGGATGTGCGGCGGCCCCGGCGCTTGGCTTCGTGGCCTTCCTGGCCTTGTACAGCGAGTGCTCGCCCCAGTTCTTCGCCTCGGGGTTGGCATTGCTGGTCGTCCCCCTGGGGGTGCTGCTGGGCCGGCGCCTCTTGGGGCGGGGCTTTGCGCGAGGTGATGGCGGTTCGATGGGAACCCGGATGTAAAAAAGCCTCGCTCGCGAGCGACACAACGCGCGCCGACTATCCACAGATACTCTCATTGAGTGCGAAGACGCGACGCCGGGTTCACCGGCCTCGCCCTGGAGCGCACTCGTCACCAAAGAGGGTCCTGTCCATGGCCGAGATCACTACCGGCGCGCCCGCGCGTCCGCCTTCACCGCCTTCTTCTCCACCGGCCGCCCCTGCGGCGCCCGCGCAGTCGCCATCGAGCGCGCCGAGCGCCGCGCCCTCCGCGCGATCGATGCCTGCGGCGCTGAGGGACGGGTTCCAGTCGCCGCTCCTCCAGCCGGGTCAGCGGAGCCAGGGCGACCGCTTCATGCCGTCGCCTGCGCCCGGCCAGCGTCCGGCGGCGCAGGCCCCGCAGACGCCGCAGATCCAGCAGGCGCCGCCGCCGAGGCCGGTGGCCCGGGCGGAGCAGCCGCGCTCGGCGGCGGAGTCGGTCCCGGCGAACCGCAACGACCACATCCAGCAGCACTACGACCGGTTGCGGACGGGGCGGGAGGCGGAGACGGGGCGGCCGCTCAACCGGACGGAGCAGGCGGAGGTCCGCCGCCAGGCGGAGCAGGTCGCGGACCGGGAGCGGGCGACCGCCGCGAACAAGGTGCGGGAGGAGATGCTGGCTCGGGCGAAGGCGAGCACGGCGCGCATCGCCGGCCAGACGCCGGAGGGGTTGGTCCGGCGGGCGATCACGGAGAACCCGAACGTCACCAACGAGCAGATCCTGGCGATGGCGCGGCTGCGGCCGGAGCAGGTCGCCTCGTCGCCGGACGCGCAGCGCCGGACGCTGGAGCAGATCCCGAACGCGCGGAGCCTGCCGTCGCACCAATTCACGGTGGACATGCTGCACGCGGTGACTGGGATCGACCGGGAGACGCTGTCGCGCAACGGGCCGGACCTGGGGATCACGGGTTCGGCGGACCGGGTCTGGCCGGGGACGCAGACGCCCATCGTCTTCCACGCGCCGCCGAACGACCGCGAGCGCCTCTCGACCTCGCTGCATGACCTCACCGACACCATGCGCTACGCGGGCGTGCCGGGCATGAACCAGGCGGTGTGGGGCGCGGAGAACCAGGTCCGCTCCGCCGCGATCTCGCTGAACGGGGTGCCGCCGAACTTCCTCGACCAGAGCACGCTCGGCGAGGGGGACAGCACCGTGCGGCCGCGGAACGGGCGGCGCTAGGCAAGCGCGACCGGGAGCCCTCGAGCACCGCCAGTACGCGAATCGAGCACCGACCCTGGAACCGTGAATAGGTGAAGCGGCTGGTGCCCCTTTCTTCTACGCAGGCCACTGGGGCCACGCGCACAGGAGAGGACGATGAACGCTCACGGCGGGACTGGGCTGGTGCGGGTCGTGTCGATGCTGATGGCGTGGGTGCTGATCTGGGGGCAGGGTTGCTTCCGCAGCTACGCCGTGCCGATCGCCGAGTTACAGAAGCTCGATGGTTTCGAGGCCAGCGCTCGACCGTCTTCCGAGGAAGCCAGGAAGCTCTCCCAGCATCGCACGGCGCTGGCGCCGTTCCGCATGCTTCGGAGCGCCGACGGCTTCTCGGTTCGCTTCGACTCGTCCACCTCGCTCTGGCTCGAAGCCGGAGCTTCTTCGTTCGGCGGGAAGTTCCAGCGGATCCAGGTCACCCCTTCGCTGTTTGACGGCGTCCTGCTCGATGAGGCGCACCCCCTGCACCTGGAGCTGAGCACCGTTCAACAGGCCAGACTCGTCGCCATCGATGCGCAGGCAACCAACGCTGCCGTGACGGGGGCCGTGGCAGTGGGGGTGGGATCCTTGCTCTTTCTGCTCCTGGCAAGCTCGCTGGGAGGCTGCGGCATCATGGTGTGCGGGTGAGCAGGCCGCCTGCGCATGAGCCTCAGGGGGTTGCGAGCGGCGGGAGCTTCATCTTCTTGACGCACCGCTGATCGACGGCCTTCGGGTCGGCCGCCTGGAGGAACGCCTTCTCCATGGACTCGATGCACGGGCCGCCGAGGTCGTGCATGCCCGGCGCCACCACGTGCACAGACCGGGAGAGGGTCTTCGCCGTCTCGGCGCCGAACGAGGGCGGCGTCACCGGATCCAGCGTGCCGGAGACGATGAGCGCCGGAACGCTGGAGCGGACCGGGTCGGCGTAGGACGGATCCAGCGGGCCGCGCGGCCAGCCGTCGCACGCGGCCATCTGCTCGCGGACGCGGGAATCGCCCAGGTAGGTGCCCGCGCTCTCGCGCTCGATCTCCCCCGGCAGGATGCGCGCGAGGTCCTCGGTGCAGGTGATGGAGAGCAGGTTGCCGAAGCGGATCCCGCTGCGCACCCTCCGGTTGGAGGAGGCGGCGGCCTCGGCGAAGGGGACGAGGTCACCGCCTGCGGCGCGGTGGATCAGCCGCGGGATCTCGCGCTGCTGGGGGAGGCGGTAGGAGAGCATCCGGAGCCCCTCGGCGAAGCGTTGCCAGGTGAGCTGGACGGGGGTTTCGACCCCGGTCTCCGGGTCCTTCAGCGTCACCTCCGCGGGGGCGCGGTGCAGGCGCTCCATCAACCGGGCGAACTCCTCGCGAAGCTTGGGGAAGGCGGCCTTGCAGGACGGCTGGGCGTCGCACTCGTCGAAGGTGAGGTCCAGCGCCCGCTGCGCGACGCGCGCGTGGGTGAGCGGGCTCTTCATCGACAGGGCGGCCACGTTCTCCAGGATCACGCTGCGGATGTGCTGGGGATGGCGGCGCAGGTAGATGAGCGCCGCGCGCGCGCCCCAGGAGCCGCCCCAGAGGTTGATCTGCTCGTAGCCCATGGCCGCGCGGACTTCGTCCAGGTCGTCGACAGAGGCGGCGGTGGTGTACCGGGTAAGGTCCGCGATCTTCGAGAGCGTCTCGCGGCAGCGGCGCATCTTCTCGGCAGGGAAGAGCGTGTCCAGGTCGGCCTGCAGGGTCGCTTCGGAGGCCTCGGCGGGGCAGTCCAGCCGCGAGGGCCCGTTGGTGCCGCGCAGGTCCACCAGGACGACGTCGCGCGTGTCGCGCCACCAGCTCTTCCAGGCGGTGGCGGCGTTCTCGGTGTTGGTGGCGCCGGGACCGAAGTAGGAGAAGACGAAGAGCGGATCGGGCGCGGGCTTGGCGGCGCGCGCGGGGAGCACCACCACGTTCAGGTCGATCCGGCGGGACTGGTCGGGGTGCGCGCGGTCCTCCGGGACGGAGTAGGTGCCGCACCTCACCTCGGCGTCGATGCCGGGGACGTGGCAAGGGTGGAGCAGGAAGGCGGCGGCGAGGACCTGGGCGGCGGGCATGATCGAAGATCATCCGTCACCGCCGCCACGCGGGAAAGGCGTCGGGGTCGCCGGCTGCGGCTTCAGGGGCCGGGAGCGGCGGAAGCTTCACCTTCTTGATGCACGGCCGGAGGCCCTTGGGATGCGAAACGGGCGCAGGTGACGGCGGCGCACCGAATGGAGCACGGAGAACACTCCCACTCCGTCCAAGCCAGCTTGGCCGCTTGGCTGCCCCATGCATACCCTGATGCGACGTCCGGTGCTTCCGGAACGCCCCTGACCTGGGAAGAATACTCATGTCCAACGGCTTTAAAGCTCTCGCGTCCCCTGTCTCACTGCTTGCCTCCGCGCTCCTCGTTCTCTCTGCCTGTTCTGAACCGC
>DATBSS010000029.1:0-11992 GCA_036559665.1 Myxococcaceae bacterium | reverse complement strand
GCCGGGCTCCCGGCGCCCCGTTCACGTGGCCCCTGGCCTACTTGCGCTTGGTCCCCGGTATCGTCGGGCTCGAAGGGAAGGGCGTGGCCGGGTGGGGATCTCGGCCGGGCATGGTGGTGGGCGGGAGGGGGCGGGAGAACTCGATGCCCTCCGGCGGGCAGTAGCCGTGAACCACCTGCGAGAGCCAGGAATCGAGGATGGAGATGGGCAACCCGGTCCGCGACGTCCCCTCGGCGTCCACCACGTCCTCCGGGTCGATCTCCTCCGGCTCTTCGAGCGCGCTGGACGAGTCCGGTTCGTTCATGGCGGACCTCGGCTGGGTGGGGTTGTTCTGGATCGCGGCGGCGATGGCGGAGCGGAGGTCTTCGGGCGGGGTGAGGGCCGCGGGGGTCACCTCGGGGGTGCCGGGGTCGAAGGGGTTTGGCGGCAAGACGGGCCCGGCGGGGGCCTCCGGCTCCGGCGGAGGGGTCGCGGGTGGCTCCAACTCGCCGGTTGGTTCCTGGGGGACGTCCACGTCGTCGGAGAGGAAGACGTTGTCCGGCGGCCCGGAGGGCGCGGGAGGCGGGTCGTACGCCCGCATCTGGTTGGAGGTGGCGGCCGGAAGGCCCAGCGCCGGGGTCGTGGGTGCCGGGGGGCGTTCGCCCAGCCAGGAGGCCTCCGCGAGCACGGAGGGCGAGACGACGACGCTCGGGGCCTGTTCCAGGGCCGCCTCGGCGGCGCGCTCCAGGGACTCCAGTCCCGGGATGGGCGCGCCCGGCGAGGTGATGTTGGAGTCGGAGCTCTCGTTCGGGTCGATGGGCTCCGGGATGATGGCGGTGTCTTCGTCAGGGGCGGGCGTCGGCCGGGGGGTGTAGTCGCTGGGGACGCGGGCCGCGGGGTCGGTCCCCTCCCTCGACCCGAGCAGCGACCCGATCGCCTCCAGGCGAGCGGTGGGGGCTTGCTGGGCCGCGGACGCCAGCCCCTCCGGGTCGGTGCGGGCGCCGGGTACGGGAGGATCCGTATAGGACTTGGCGTTGGCGGCGGCCCGGGGCAGGTACGAGATGGGCGTGCGGCCCGAGTCGGAGGAGTCGGAACCGGCGACGCGCGAGACGGGCGTGCGGCCTGAACCCGAGTCGGAGGAGGAGGAGGAGGCGCGCCCGGAGGCGTACACCTTGCTGGTGGGCGTGGCGGTGAGGTCGGCGGACTCCTCGACCCCGGACGGCTCGACGGAGGCGGCGGCCCCTCTCTCCCGGCCCAGCAGCTCGCTGTAGAGGGAGAGGATGCGGGGGCGGATCACCGCGGAGTCCACCAGCCGCAGCGCCTCCGCCCGCGCGGCGCGGCCCATCTCGACCCGGAGGCGCGGGTTCTCCGCCAGCCGCTGGAGCGCCGCCCCCAGCGCCGCCGGGTCGCCGGGAGGGACGAAGGTGGTGCAGGACGGAGGGAGCAGCTCGCGGGTGACGGGGAGATCGCTGGCGATCACCGGGCGGCCGGCGGCGAGGTATTCGGAGACCTTGGCCAGGGCGCCGCCCGTGGCGCGGGTGCGCTCCTCGTCCTCCAGCGGGAGCACCGCCACGTCGGACGCGGCCAGCATCTTGGGCAGGTCGTCGTGGGTCACCGGCGGGTGGAGGTCAACGCGGCCGTGGAGGGCGAGGTCGTCCACCAGGTCCTCCAGGCGCCCGTGCCAGTCCGGGTGGCGCGGCCCCAGCAGCGTCAGGCGGGCCTCGTCCTTGGCCAGGAGCGGGCGCGCGGCGCGCAGGAGCGTGGGCAGGCCCTGGTAGGAGACCTGGCTGCCCGCGTAGATGATGCGCATGGGCGTGGCGTCGGGCTCGGTGGCACGCGCGGCGTAGGCGGCCACCTCGACCGGGGCGCGGATCAGGCGGATGCGATCCGGGGGCACGCCGAGGCTCTGGATGTAGCTGGAGGCCAGCTCGCTGGAGGTGACGACCGCGTCCGCGTTGAGGAGGCAGAACAGCTCCTGGCGGCGCACCTTGGCGAGGAAGCGCCGGTCGCCCTCGAGCTGGGGCTGGGTGAAGCGGAGGTCGAGGGAGGGGAAGGCATGGGCCTCGTAGAGGAGGCGGTAGCCGTAGTCTCCGCGCAGCTCCGCCAGCGTGTAGCCGGCGAACGGATCGAAGTAGTGGGCGAGCGCGAACTCCTCGCTCTCGAGCTGGCGGCGGACAGCGCGCTCGAAGGTCTGGACCTTGGAGACCAGGTCGCCCGCGCCCACCGGGACGCGGAGGAGGCGGGCACCCTGGTACCGCTCGATGTGCGAGACGTCGGGGGTCTTGGCGGTCATCGCCACCACGGAGAACCGCCCGTTCAGCGCCTTGAGATAGTCGGTGACCCGCCGCGAGGTGCCGGTGGGCGCCGGGACGACGTCGAAGGCGCAGAGCAAAACTCTGGGCAAGTCGCTCAAGCGGCGTGGAGGATATCGATACGGTGCCGTAGGTGTCACCGCTGCAAGGTGGACAGTGGGATGGGTGGTGGTTGACCCCGTGAGGACGAGCGGCTACAGGCGCCCCGCGTATGGCGGACAAGACAAGCAAGAAGGTGGGGAAGGGCACGAAGGCAGCTGGGCCGGGGAAGAAGGCCGCCCCCGCGTCCCGCGCCCCGGCGCTGAAGAAGTCGGTGGCGAAGAAGCCGGCGGCGGCCGCGAAGCCGGAGAAGGCCGCCAGGCCGATGCAAAGGCCGCTCAAGGCGACGCCAATCCTGCTGGGCCAGCGGAAGGGGAAGGTCGAGGAGGGCGAGGAGGAGGAAGAAGAGAAGGCCGCCAGGCCGATGCAGAAGCCGCTCAAGGCGACGCCAATCCTGCTGGGCCAGCGGAAGGGAGAGGACGAGGGCAACCAACGCCCGAAGCCCGCCCGCGCCCCGCCCGCGCCGCGGAGGGGTGCCCGCACCCCCGACGAGACGACCGAACCCTTCGGGACGCCGCTGGCGGAGGAGGCCGCGACTCCAAGCGCCGCCGCTCCCCCTGTCGCACCGCCCGCCCCTCCCGCCCCTCCAGGAGGGCACCGCGAGCCACCCCGCAAAGTGGACGTCACCGCCTTCCCGCGAAAGGCGCGGCCCCCCATCCCCGAACGCTTCACCGAAATCCGCGCGCCTTCGGAGCTCACGCCCGAGCCCGTGGCTCCTCCGGCACCTCCGCCGCCGGCCCGTGCCCCTGCGACCCCCGCCGCTCCCGCCGCTCCCGCCGCTCCCGCCGCTCCCGCCGCCGCGCGTCCGCCCAAGCCCGCGCCCGCGCCGGCTCCCACGGCCGAGCGCCCGACCGCGCCGGCGCCCGAGCGCCCGCGCCCACCCGCGGAGCCCGCGCCCAGCTGGGTCGAGGCGTCCGACGTCCTCGTGGAGGGCTTCTTCCTCACCCCGGAGCCCCGCTTCGCCCAGACCAGCGCCGAGCCCATCGGCGAGGGCTTCTTCGTGGCGCGGGTGGCGGGCGAGCAGGCCGCGCGCCGCCACGGGCTGACGGACCGCCCCCGACAAGCCCCGCCCGCTTCCTTCGACGAAGACCTGGGCGAGCTCCCGGTCAGCTACGGCGAGGACGACGTGCTGGCGCTCCCGCGCGACCCGCACAGCCTCTTCTTCTTCTGGGACTTCAAGACGGCCCAGGCCGGAGGCAGCCGCGCGGTGCTCCGCGTGTTCGACGGCGACCAGCTCATCCGCGAGGTGGAATTCGCCCCGGAGCAGCGCAGCTTCTACCTGCACGACCTCCCCGCCGGCCGCACCTACCGCCTGGAGGCGCACCTGGTGGAGGCCTCCGGCGCCACCCGCCTGATCGGCCAGGCGAAGCTGGTCTCGCTGCCGGGCGAGGGGCCGGTCCGCACCGCCGAGGTGCGCTTCCTCAAGCTCCCCTGGCACCTGGCCCTGTCCCGGCTCCGCGACTACCTCCGCGAAGGCGGCGCCCAGGTCGAGGTCGTCCAGGGCAAGGAGGCGTTCTCCGCCTGGATCCGCACGCCGCTCCCGACCAGCGCCGACCTTCAGGAAGGCATCGTCGGCGAGCGGACGGTCGCGGGCGAGGCCGCTGGAGAGGGCGTGGAGTCGGTGGGCCACTGGCGGCCATCGCCCTCCGGACAGAGCTGGAGCAAGTGACGCCCGGCGGCGCGCATCCGCGCTAAGACCGCCGGCGTCCCATGTCCTCCACCGGGTGCCTCGCCGTCGTGCTGCACGCGCACCTGCCGTTCGTGCGCCACCCGGAGCACGAGGACTTCCTCGAGGAGGACTGGCTCTACGAGGCCATCTCCGAGACCTACCTCCCGCTGCTGCTGGTGCTGGACCAGCTGGTGGAGGACCGCGTCCCCTTCCGCCTCACGCTGACGCTCAGCCCCACGCTGGTCACCATGCTGGGCGACGAGCTGCTGGTCACCCGCTACGCGCGGCGGCTGGAGCGGTTGTGCGAGCTGGCGGCGAAGGAGGTCGAGCGCACCGCGAAGGACCCCACCTTCGGCCCGCTGGCGCTCTTCTACCGGAACCACTTCGACCGCCTGCACCGCGCCTTCCACGGCCGCTACGGGCGCGACCTGGTGGCCGCCTTCCGCCGGCTCCAGGGCCTGGGCGTGCTGGAGATCATCACCTGCACGGCGACCCACGGCTTCCTCCCGCTCCTCTCCGAGGTCCCGGAGGCGGCGCGCGCGCAGGTGACGGTGGCGGCGGACCACTACCGGCGAGCCTTCGGCCGCGACGCGCGCGGCATCTGGCTGGCGGAGTGCGGCTACGCGCCCGGCGCCGACCGCCTCCTGGCGGACGCGGGGATCCGCTACTTCTTCCTCGACACCCACGGGCTGATGGACGCGCGCCCGCGCCCCGTCCACGCCTGGTTCGCGCCCATCTACACCGAGGCCGGCGTGGCCGCCTTCGCGCGCGACCCGGACAGCTCCCAGCAGGTCTGGAGCGCGGAGACCGGCTACCCCGGGGACCCGTGGTACCGCGAGTTCTACCGGGACATCGGCTTCGACCTGGACCTCGACTACGTGCGGCCCTGGGTCCAGCCCACCGGCCAGCGGAAGAACACCGGCTTCAAGTACTTCCGCATCACCGGGAAGACGCCGCACAAGGAGGCGTACGACCCTGCCGTCGCCCGCGCGCGCGCCGAGGAGCATGCCTCGCACTTCGCCTACTGCCGCGCCCAGCAGCTCCGGGAGGCGGCGGCGAAGATGAACGGCGTGCGCCCCATCGTGGTGGCGCCCTACGACGCGGAGCTGTTCGGCCACTGGTGGTTCGAAGGCCCCCACTTCCTGGACGCGCTCTTCCGCCGCTGCGCGCGTGAAGACTCCGGCCTCCAGCTCGTCACCCCGGCGGAGTACCTCCAGGAAGCGCCCGAGCACCAGATCGCCGCGCCGCCCATGTCCTCGTGGGGCGCCCAGGGCTACGCCGGGATGTGGCTGGACTCGTCCAACGACTGGATCTACCGCCACCTCATCCCGTGCTCGCGGCGGATGGTGCGGCTGGCGAACGACTTCCCCGCGCCCTCCGCGCTGGAGCGCCGCGCGCTCAACCAGGCCGCGCGCGAGCTGCTGCTGGCGCAGGCCTCCGACTGGGCTTTCATCATCAAGGCGGGGACGATGGTGGAGTACGCGGAGAAGCGCACCCGGGAGCACCTGCTCCGCTTCCTGAAGCTGCACGACCAGGCCCGCGCCGGCGCCATCGACGAGCGCTGGCTGGCCCAGGTGGAGTCCAGGAACAACCTCTTCCCGGACATCGACGCCCGGGCCTTCGCTTCATTCAACGCCCCGCCGGCCCGGTGATTGTGCCTCCATGGGGGTTGCTGAAATATTAGCACCCGGAGGCTGTTAGGAAGGGCAAACCAAGCGGAGGTGCGATCGGTATGAAGAGACTCATTCCTGTTCCTGGCTTCGCGGTCTCCGCGGCCCTGGTGGCGGTGCTGGCGCTGGCGCCGGGGGCGGCGCGCGCCGATTCGCCGATGGTGCAGGCCGCGCTGCCCACCCTGGCGCCGCTGATCGAATCGGCGAAGGGCGCGGTGGTGAACGTGGACGTCCAGTCGCGGGTGAACCGGGCGGAGATGCCGGGCGGCATGGACATGTTCGACTTCCTGCGGCGGCGGCCCGGCGGACGGGACCGGGACGGCGAGGGGCGGGAGCCTTTGGCCCAGGGCAAGGGGTCGGGGGTGATCATCGACGGGCGCGGGATGGTGCTCACCAACAACCACGTGGTGCAGGACGCGGTGTTGATCCGGGTGGGCCTGGACGACGGGCGCACCTTCGACGCGGAGACGGTGGGGCGGGACCCGGCCACGGACGTGGCGCTGATCCGGCTGAAGGGGAAGCTGGACAACCTGCCGGTGGCGAAGCTGGGCGATTCGGACGCGATGCGGGTGGGGGACTGGGTGTTCGCCGTGGGCAACCCGTTCGGGCTGGCGTCCAGCGTGTCGCTGGGGATCATCTCCGCCAAGGCGCGCAACATCACCGGCGGGCAGTACGACGACTTCCTGCAGACGGACGCGGCGATCAACCCGGGCAACTCGGGCGGGCCGCTGTTCAACCTCAAGGGCGAGGTGGTGGGCATCAACACCGCCATCGCCGGGAACGCCAGCGGGATCGGCTTCGCGGTGCCGTCGAACCTGGCGCGCGCGCTGGTGCCGATGCTGGAGAAGGACGGCGGGGTCACCCGCGGCTGGCTGGGCATCGGCATCCAGACGGTGACCCCGGAGATCGGCAACGCGCTGGGCGTGCCGGTCCAGGAGGGCGCGGTGGTGCTCAACGTGAACGACGGCTCGCCGGCGCGGCGGGCGGGGCTGCGGCAGGACGACGTCATCACCTCCGTGGACGGGGCGAAGATCCAGACCAGCGACGCGCTCACCCGGATGATCGCGCTCAAGCGGCCGGGGTCGGTGTCGTCGCTGGAGTACTACCGGGGCGGCAAGCGGCTGGAGGCGAAGGTCACGCTGGGGACGCGGCCGGATCCGAACCCGGTCCCGCGCTCCGCGCCCGGGCGCGACCTCCCGCCGCACGACGAGGGCAACAAGCAGCGGGTCGGACTCTCGCTGCAGGACGTCGACCCGGGCTTCGCCGGCGAGCTGGGCGTCCCCGCCCAGGGCGCCATGGTGGCGGACGTGGTGCCCGGCTCCGTCGCCGAGCGCGCGGAGCTGTCCCGCGGCATGGTGATCGTGGAGGCGGACCGCCGCCCGATCCGCACCAGCGCGGACCTCAGCAAGCTGATCAAGACCAAGAAGTCGGGCGAGGTCCTGCTGATGCGCGTCGCCACGCCCGGCGGGTCCGGCAACACCGTGCTGCGGGCCCTGACCGTGCCCTGACGCCCGCCGCTTTCGGCGCGACGGCGTGGAGGCGGGCTGCTAGGACGCCCGCCATGCACGCACTCCGATTCTCCGCAGCGTTCCTGGCCGTCCTCTTCCTCTCCTGCGCCCACGCCCCCGCCGAGGCCCCCGCGCAGAGCGCACCCGACTACGCGGCGCTGGTGGCCGCGCCGGACCGGACCGAGACGGACCGGAAGCTCGATCCGGGCCGGAACCCGGCCGGGCTGCTGGCGTTCCTGAGCGTGAAGCCGGGGATGAAGGTCGGCGAGATGGTGGCTGGCGGCGGCTACACCACCGAGCTGCTGGCGCGCGCGGTCGGCCCCGAGGGCACGGTGTACGCGGAGAACCCGGCGTTCGTCATCGAGAAGTTCGCCTCCAAGGTCTGGCCGGAGCGGCTGGCGCGGCCGATCAACAAGAACGTGGTGCGCGTCGACCGGGAGCTGGACGACCCGTTCCCGGCCGAGGCGAAGGACCTCGACCTCGTGGTGATCTACGCGAACTACCACGACGCCGTCGGCCTCTTCAAAACGAACATGGCGAAGATGAACGGGGCGGTGTTCACGGCCCTCAAGTCCGGCGGTAACTACGCGATCATCGACTCCAGCGCGAAGGCCGGCACGGGCGCCGCTGACGTGGAGACGCTCCACCGCATCGACGAGGAGTACGTGAAGAAGGAGGTCCAGGCGGCGGGCTTCAAGCTGGCGAAGTCGGATGACTTCATGCGCAACCCTGCCGACACGCGCGACTGGAGCGCGTCGCCCGTTGCCGCCGGTGAGAAGCGCGGCACCGGCGACCGGTTCGCGTTCATCTTCGTCAAGCCGTAGGCGCGCGTCCCATGAGCTCCATCGATTACGCGGCGCTGGTGGCGGCGCCGGACCGGGCGGAGAGCGACCGTTCGTTCGACGGCCAGCGGAAGCCGGCCGAGCTGCTGGCGTTCCTCGGGGTGAAGCCGGGGATGAAGGTGGGCGAGTTGGTGGCCGGCACCGGCTACACCACCGAGCTGCTGGCGCGGGCCGTGGGGCCGCAGGGCACGGTCCACGCGCAGAACCCGGCGTTCATCCTCCAGCTCTTCGCCGCCAAGCCGTGGGCGGATCGCCTCGCGCGGCCGGGCAACGCGTGCGTGGTTCGTGCCGACCGCGAGATCGAAGAGCCGTTCCCGCCGGAGATCCGCGACCTGGACCTGATGGTCTCCTTCGGCATCTACCACGACGCCGCGGGCGTCTTCCGGACCGACCGGGCGCGGATGAACGCCTCCGTTTTCGCCGCCCTCAAGCAGGGCGGCCACTACGCCGTTCTCGACTCCAGCGCCAGGGCCGGCACGGGTGCGGCGGACGCCGGGACGCTCCACCGCATCGACGAGCAACTCGTCCAGCGAGAGGTAGAGATGGCCGGCTTCCGCCTCGAGCGCTCAGGCGACTTCCTCCGCAATCCCGCCGACGCGCGCGACTGGGACGCCTCCCCCCGCGCCGCCGGCGCCCGCCGCGGCACCGGCGACCGCTTCGCGCTGATGTTTCTCAAGCCGTGAACAGAGCGCCCGCCCCCTCGCCTGGGGGGCGGAACGTGTGGTAAGGTGCGCGCCCTTTTTCACCAGGAAGGGATTCATGGCAGACACTCGGATCAACTCGGGCGCGCCCCAGGCGGGAACGACCACCTCGACGGGCGGGGCGAAGCCCTCGACCCAGGCCTCCACGCCGGCCCCCGCGACGCCGGCGGACAACGGGCGGATCCAGCCCAGGAACTGGGCGCAGTCGCTCCAGGCCGCCGCCAGCAAGGGCCAGGATGTCCTCAAGGAGGGCTTCGACAAGGTCACCGGCCGCCAGCCGCCGCCCGGGGCTCCCAGCCCGGCGATGCAGCTCCGCCAGAACGAGCTGTTCGGCAGCGTGCCGCCGGCGCCGGACATGGCGAACCTCCGGATCCAGAACCCGTCCAACCCGCAGAGCTTCCCGCAGCCGCGGACCATGTTCGACCTGGCGAACATCTCCATGAGCTCGTACGGCGGCGGCGCGGACCAGGCGAAGATCGCCCTCTATAGCGCCGGGAAGACGCCGGACGGCCACCCGGTGGTGCTGGTGGACATCGCCGGCACCGAGTTCGACTTCAGCGGCCAGCACAGCAACACCCCCACCAACTGGGGCGCGGCCGGCAGCGGCGCGCCGACCGACCTGGAGAACGAGGTGGTGGGCGCCATCCAGGACGCCTACAAGCGAGGTGACATCCCCAAGGACGCGGTGATCGACCTCACCGGGCATAGCCTGGGCGCCATCGTCGCCAACAACATCTCAGGCCGCCCGGACGCCGAGGGCCACGCCGGGAAGGTCGGCGTCACCTCCGCGGACGGTTCGAAGTCGGAGCTGCCCATCCGCAACGTGATCGGCTTCGGCACCCCCAAGCCGTCCATCTGGAGCAACGACGTCAACTACATCCAGCGCGTGGGCTACGCCGACGTGGTGGGCAACCTCGCCACCGACGAGGTGAACGGCACCAAGCTCAACCAGTGGGCGATGCAGCCCAACGGCCCGCGCAACTTCGACCGCCAGCGCGTCCACCTCCACATCCCCCGCAACGACATCGCCGACGGCGGGCACGGCCAGTACAACAAGAACCAGGCCGAGAACCCGCTCTCCAAGGAGGCGCTGCCGCCCTCCGTGCAGTACTCGGAGGGGCTGAAGCTGATCGGCGCCTACAAGAACCCCGCGCTGGGCGCGCCGCCGCCGGTGGACGCGGGCGTCCGGGAGCTGGAGGGCCAGCTCCTCTCGCCCAGGATCCAGAGGGACATGGACATCGCGTTCCCCAAGTGGCGCGACTGGCTGGGCGGCCAGACCGAAGACCACCTCAAGAATCTCCCGCCGGGCGTCCGCAACGAGATCGGCAACAGCCTGGACGCGGTCTTCAAGACCTACCTGGACAGCGACCGCTTCAAGAACGCCAGCCCGGAAGAGAAGAAGCAGATCATCAAGCAGGACGAGGCGCGCCTGCACGACGTGGTGAAGAAGATCGCCACCCCGCTCGCCGACGAGCTGCTCCGCCAGAAGGTCGTCGACTGGTGGAAGGACCACGTCCACCTGCCGTTCTAGGCCTCCAGCGTCACCTCACGCCGCGCCGGAGATGGCGGCCTTGGTCCCGTCGCGCCGCTCGCGGCCGGGGTGCTGCTCCATCCCCGGCGCGTAGGGGGTGACCAGGTTGCGCCCGCCGCGCTTGGACGCGTAGAGCGCCGCGTCCACGCAGTCCGCCAGCCGCTCCAGCGTGGTGGCGTCCACCGGCAGGTTGGCCACGCCCACCGAGATGGTGAGCCGCCCGTCCGGCTGCGTCTTGCCGTGGGGGAAGATCACCTCCTCCACCGCGCGCCGCAGCTTCTCGCCCACCTCGCAGGCGTTGGCCTTGGGGACCTGGGGCAACAGGACCATGAACTCCTCGCCGCCGTAGCGGGCGAAGGTGTCCACCCGGCGGATCATCCGGCTCATCAGCTCGTAGAGCTGGCGCAGCACCACGTCCCCGGCGCGGTGGCCGGCGGTGTCGTTGAGGAGCTTGAAATGGTCCACGTCGATCATCAGCACCGACACCTGGGTGCCGAACCGGTGGGCGCGGGCGATCTCCATCTCCAGGTTGGCGAACAGCTGCCGCCGGTTGGGAGCGCCGGTGAGCGCGTCGGTGAGCGACAGCGACCGCATCTCCTCGTGCAGCCGCGCGTTCTTCACCGCCAGCGCCGCCTGGTCCGCCACCGCCGTGAGCAGGTCGATCTCCTCGGCGGAGAAGCCTGCCCGCTCCGGCCGCTGGAAGTTGAGCACCCCCAGGAGCTGGTCCTTGTGGATCATCGGCACCGCCAGCAGCGAGCCCGCCTCCAGCTGGCCTTCGCGGCGCAGGAAGATGCCGCGGTCCTTCGCCACGTCGGCCAGGTAGATGGACTTCAGCTCCAGCGCCGCCATCCCGCACGCGCCTTCACCCCACCGGAAGGACACCCCCTCCGTGCCCTGCCCGGGCGGGTACGCGGTCTTCACCTCCAGCCGCCCATCCGGCGTGGAGAGCATGATCGAGAACCGGGGGATTTGGAGGTGCTCGGCGATCAGGGTGGAGATCCGCGCCAGGATCTCCGGCAGATCCAGCGTGGCGGTGAAGCTGCGCGCCACGTCGTAGAGGGTGGACAGCTCCTGGAGGCGGCTCTCCAACTGCGCGTTGGTGGCCTCCAGCTTGGCCTTCAGCGACAGCTGCTCCCGCGCCTCCAGCAGCCCGCGGTTGGCCTCGAGCTCCTCCGCCTTCAGCGAGGTGAGGGTGGCCAGCATCCGGTTGAAGGCCGCGCTGAGCTGGGCGATCTCGTCGTCCCCGCGCTCGTCCGCGCGCACCAGGTAATCGCCGCCGCCGGCGCGCGCCATGGCCTCCGACAGCCGCTTCATCCGCACCGCCAGCACCAGGTGCATGGAGAGCGCCGCCGCGCCCAGCAGCAGGATGCTGAAGGCCACCAGGGCCATCACCGCGCTGCCGAAGACCGACCCCACCGCGCGCCGGAGGTTGGGCTGGTCGATGTGCACCACCACCTTCCCCACGTCCATGGCGTGCGCGAGGTGGCAGCCGCCGCACTCCGCCCCGCCCAGCGGCCGCACCACCGCGTCCCCCCACCGGTCGTCGCCGCCGCGCAGCGCCGCCTGCGCCTCGGGCGACAGCGGCTGGCCCTCTTCGTCCAGCGACAGCGACCAGCGCACCACCCCGTCCTCACCCACCACGCGCACGTCGCGCGCGATGGCGAACAGCGTCCAGCTCGAC
>DATBSS010000028.1:0-3771 GCA_036559665.1 Myxococcaceae bacterium | reverse complement strand
CGACCGTTCCTTCACCCTGGAGGTCACCATCACCATCCTCATCGTCGGGGAGCTGCTGCTGGCGGTGATCTCCATGCTGGGTCTGGGTCAGCTCGGACACTGATCGAATGCGGTGGGTCGGGGCAAAACTCGGCTAAGCTTCACGGCTCGCCCTGCATGGCAGACCACGGCCAGAGCCTGTTTGGAGAAGTGCTGCTCAAGCTCGGGCTCGTCAACCAGGCACAGCTCGAAGAGGCCCTGAAGCTCCAGTCGGTCACCAACCAGCGGGTGGGGGAGGCCCTGCTCTCGCTGGGTTACGTCACCCGGGACCAGCTCAAGGGCGCGCTGCTGGAATCGCTGGGGCTGAACGACGAATCAGCGCTGGGGAAGCCGCGGCTGGGGGAGCTGCTGATCGGCCTGAAGTACGTGAGCCAGGAGCAGGTGGACGAAGCGGTCCAGCAGCAGCGGCGGGACGGGCGCAAGCTGGGGGAGATCCTGGTCGAGCAGGGCGCCTGCACGTTCAAGCAGATCTACGAGGCGCTCTCGCTGCAGGTCCGCGGCACGGAAGCGAAGCTGCCGCGCGTCTCCGGCAAGCGCCGCGTCCTGGTGGTGGACGATTCGCCGCTGGCCCGCGCCTTCGTGCAGAACGGCCTGGAGGAGAAGGGGTACGAGGTCGTCTGCTTCGAGGACCCGTTCGTGGTCCTGGACCAGGTGTCGGAGCTGAAGCCGAACATCGTGCTGTCCGACCTGGAGATGCCGGGGATGGACGGGGCGGAGCTGTGCCGGCGGCTGAAGGACGGGCCGGCCCGCGCCATCCCGGTCATCATCCTCACCGCCAACGACACCGAGGTCCAGCGCGTGGGCGGCCTGCGCGCCGGCGCCGACGACTACGTGAGCAAGAGCGCGTCCATGGACGAGCTCTCCGCGCGCATCGAGTCGGTGGTGCGGCGCACCGCGGAGACGGAGCGGATGCGGAAGCTGTTCGCCCGCTACACCTCGGACGCGGTGGTGGAGGAGATCCTCAAGCGGCCGGGGGAGATCGTCCTCACCGGCGAGAAGCGCGAGGTGACCCTCCTCTTCGCCGACATCCGCAACTTCACCGCCCTCTCGGAGAGCCTGAAGCCCGAGGAGGTGGTGGCCGTCCTCAACGTCGTCCTCGCCCGCCTGGCGGACGCGGTGCTGACGTGCGGCGGCACCCTGGACAAGTTCCTGGGGGACGGGCTGATGGCCGTGTTCGGCGCCCCGGTGCGGCGCGAGGATGACGCGCTGCGGGCCCTCCAGGCGGCGGAGATGATGATGGAGGCGGTGCGGGACCTGAACGCCCAGGGCCAGGCGGAGCAGCACGCCGGCCGGCGCCGCTTCCCGCCCGAAGACCTCTCCCTGGGCGTGGGCATCAACACCGGCCCGGTGGTCGCCGGAAATGTGGGCTCAGAGGCGCGGACCGAATACACCTGCATCGGGGACGCGGTGAACGTGGCGGCGCGGCTGTGCGCGCTGGCGGGGCCGGGGGAGATCCTGGTCGGCGTGCGCACCCGCGAGGTCATTGGCGGCGGGGCGCGGTTCGAGGACCTGCCGCCCGTGCGGCTGAAGGGGAAGGCCAACCCGGTGCCGCTGTACCGGGCGCAGTGGGGAATGTCGACAGAGGACGGAAGACGAGCGGAGAATTCCTGAAAGCCCCAGCCCCCCAGCAACAGGAGCGCGTCGTGCAGAGCTACCGCGGCTACAGCGAGCCGGACCTGGTCACCAACCGCAGCTCCCTCCTCCTCTTCGGCGGTTCCCCCACGGACCGGCGCGCGTGGGCCACGGAGGCGCAGCAGAGCTTCGCCGCCGAAGGACCGCTGGTGGAGGTCGCCACCGCCGGGGAGCTGCACACCGCGCTCGCCATGCACCGCGGCGTGGTCTTCGTCCCGGACGCGCCGGCGCTCGGGCTGGAGGCGCAGGGGTTGATCCTCCGCTGCCTCCAGCAGCAGGAGGAGCGCCCGAAGCTGGTGCTGGGGATGCAGCGGCGGCCTTCCGACCTGCGAGATACCGGCGCCCTGCGGGAAGACCTGCTCTACCGGCTGCAGAACGCGCTGCTGGACCTGGGCGTGGAGGACGTGCAGCAGAAGATCCGCTCCCGGCGGCAGAAGCGTTCGCCCGGCGCCGGCGCGAAGAAGCCGGCGGCCAAGGCCGCGCGCAAGCGGCCCGCGCCGGCCGCCAAGTCGAGCAAGAAGAAGCGGCGCTGAGCCCCTAACGGTGCTTCTGCCCGCGCTTCACCTTCACCTGGGGCCTGGGCTTCGCCTTCAGCTTGGGCCGGGCGACCTTCGCCGCCGCCGGCGCGACCGTCTTGCGCCCCACGCGGGACGGCGCCGGAATGGGGCGCGGCCGGGGCGGAGGTGAGGCCGTAGGCCCGCGCAGGGCCCGCGGGCGCTCCCCTGGTGGTCGATCCAACTCCGACATCGCCTTGAGGACGGCGCGCACGCCGCGCAGCCAGTCCACCGCCCCCCGGACTCGATCCCGCAGGCCCATGCCTGGAAGCTAGGCACGGCCTGCGGGCTCAGCCCCGGCGGCTCAGTACCCCCGGTTGGCGAGCAGGCCGGCGTCGCGCAGCAGCCGGTCCACCGAGTCGTCGTCGTGGGAGTCGTAGTACCCGCGGATCTGCATCTGCGAGTCGACGAGGACGAAGTGGGTGCCGTGGAAGATGGCGGTCAGGTCGTCGTCGTCCTTGGCCGGGTCCCTTCCCATCGAGATCTTCAGCCCGTCCACCACGGTGTGCTTGATCTGCTCCGGGTCGCCGGTGAGGAAGGTCCAGGCGCGCGGGCTGACCCGGTACTGCTTGGCGAAGTCCAGCAGCACCTGGGGCGTGTCGTGCTCGGGGTCCACCGAGAAGGACACCAGGTGGAACGCCTGCCCCAGCCCGCGGCCCCGGTGCTGGAGCTTGAACATCTCCTTGGTGAAGCGGGGGCACTCGGTGGGGCAGCGGGTGAAGATGAAGTTGGCCACCCAGATCCGGCCCTTGACCTGGTCCGCCCCGAAGTCCTGGCCGTACTGGTTCTTGAAGCGGAAGTCCGGGAGCGTCCCCAGCACCGGCAGCGGCGGCGGAAGCTGGATGGCCAGCGTCCGGGCGATGGGCAGGGTCATCCCGAGCCCCACGAAGACCACCCAGAACGAGGGCTTGCCGACCAGCCACGCAATTCGTGCGCCGATGGCGCTGCCCACCCGCGCGGCCGTTTTCTTGATCGACGTCATGGCGGCGCGTGAGTACCAGCAGTTCCCTCGGAAAAACAACTTGCCGCCCCTCGAAAGCGCGTGCTAGCGAAGTGCTCCGGAAAACGCCTTCTTCGAGAGGGGGGCACGTCCAAACCATGAGCGCCACCGCCACCGCCCACGCCGACGCCGGACATCACGACGATCACCACGGCATCGGCGGGCACCTGCTGCCGTCCGACTCGGCCGTCGGGCTCGCCACGTCCGGGAAGATCGGCATGTGGATCTTCCTGCTGTCCGACGCCTTCTCCTTCGGAGGGCTGCTGCTGGCCTACGGCATCCTCCGCGGCGGGGCCTCCGTCTGGCACCACGAGGGCGAGCCGGAGCTGGGCATCAACTTCACCGCCGCCCTCACCTTCCTGCTCATCTGCTCGTCGATGACCATGGTGATGGCGGTGGCCAACGCCGCCGAGGGCAACAAGAGCCGGGTGACGATGTGGCTCGCGCTCACGGCGCTGGGAGGCGCGCTCTTCCTCACCGGCCAGTACCAGGAATACTTCGGCATCTGGTCGCACGGCCTCACCCACGAGGGCCTGACCTTCGGCA
>DATBSS010000027.1:0-25414 GCA_036559665.1 Myxococcaceae bacterium | reverse complement strand
GGGCCCGCCCGCCCGCGCCGGGGCGCGAGCACGAGGTGGCGCAGGTCCGGTTCGACCACGAGTGCCACCTGGCGTCCTGGGCGGTGGACGAGCTGCGCGCGCTGCTGGTCTCGGACCCGCGCGCCTCGGTGGCGCTGGTATGCCGGTCGTCGGAGATGGCGCGGCGGCTGACGGCGCTGTTCGGCCGCGGCGTGGAGGTGAAGCTGGCGCTGGGCGGCGAGTTCGACTTCAGCCCCGGCGCGCACGCCACCGCGGTGGCAGAGGTGAAGGGGCTGGAGTTCGACCACGTCATCGTCCCGGACGCCTCCGCGCCCGCCTACCCGGAGTCGCCCGCATCGCGGCGCGCGCTGTACGTGGCGATGACGCGGCCCACCCGCCAGTTGGTGCTCACGGCGGTGGGGACGTTCAGCCCCATCCTCAGCCCGATTCTCTAGCGCCCCGAATGGCCGGGAGCCGCCGACCGTAGCAGGCCCTCGATGACCTGCTGCGCGATGGGGTGGTACCGGTCGCGGTAGCGGTCGAAGCAGCGGCGGGCCAGCTCGGCGGTGGAGGGCGCGTGGAGCAGCGCGCGGTACAGCGGCTTGAGGTACTTCATCCGTCCCACCGCGCCCAGCACCTCCTCCGTCCTCGCCAGCGCGGGGGCATGGCTGGAGCGGATGGCCAGTTGCAGCCAGCTCACCAGCACCTCGTAGTTGGCGCTCTTGGTCAGGTGGTAGCGCTGGTCCAGCTCGGAGATGAGGGTGGCGGGGGCGGGGTGCTCGGTCGCCTCCAGGTACAGCACCCACTCCATGGGGTTCCACGCCTTCACCTGCTCCGCGGACGGCACCTTGCCGGCCAGCGCGCGCACCGCGTCCAGCTTCTTGGAGTGCGGCTGCGGCGCGCCCGGCGGGATACCCTCGCCGTGCAGCCACGCGTCCGCGTCCACCTTCTTCGCCAGCCCCGGCAGCGTCTCCTCCAGCAGCTTGAGGAAGTCCTTCGTGGTGATGGACTGGAAGCGGAAGCGGTTCACGTAGGCGCGCAGGAAGCCGTCGAACTTGTCGCGCCCGGCGGCGTTCTCCAGCACCTGGAGGAAGAGGCAGCCCTTCTCGTAGGGCACCTGGGAGAACGCCTCGTCTGGGTCGACGCTGGCGAGCTCCGTCACCAGCCGGGTGAGCTGCGGCTCGGCGGCGAACTGCACCATCGCCTCGTCCAGCGAGCGCCGCCCCACCGCGGCGTGCAGCGCGGTGCGCTCCTCGCCCTCCAGCACCTCCAGGATGCGGCGCTCGGCGAAGACGGTGAAGCCCTCGTTGAGCCAGAAGTGCTCCGCGTTGGCGTTGGTCACGAGATTTCCGGTCCAGGAGTGCGCCAGCTCGTGGGCGAGCACGTTCACCAGCGACTTGTCCCCGGCGATCACCGTGGGCGTGAGGAAGGTGAGGCGCGGGTTCTCCATCCCGCCGTAGGGGAAGGAGGGCGGCATGGTGAGCACGTCGAAGCGGTCCCAGTCGTACGGGCCGAACAGCTTCTCCGCGGTGAGGATCATCTCGTCCACCTGGGAGAACTCGCGCGCGGCGGCGTCCACCAGCGACGGCTCCGCCCACACCCGCGAGCGCGGCCCCAGCTCGCGCGACTCGAGATTTCCCACCGCCAATGCCAGGAGGTAGGGCGGGATGGGCTGCGGCATCACGTAGCGCTCCACCGCCTCGCCGTTCTTCTCCTCCCGGCCGGCGTGCGCGGCGGCCATCAGCCCGCGCAGCGCGGCGGGGACGGTGAGCTCCGCGTCGAAGGTGATCCGGATCCGCGGCGTGTCCTGGAGCGGCACCACGCTGCGGGCGTGGATCGCCTGGCACTGGCTGAAGAGGAAGGGGTGCTTGCCGCCCGCGGTCTGCGCCGGGGAGAGCCACTGGAGCGCGGAGGCCTGCGGCGTGGTGCGGTAGCGGATCCGCACCGACGGCGTCCCGGCCGGCAGCTCCGCGCGCAGGCGGGCGCCGAGGATGGGCATCGGCGCGTGGAGCGCGTGCGGGATGGCCTTCCCCTCCGCTGTCTCCACCGCCTGGATGTCGAGGTCACGCGTGTCCAGGTCCAGCGGGCCACCGCGGGGAGAGTCCAGCAGCAGCAGCGCCTCGCCCACCAGGCGGCGTTCCTGGAAGTCCACCCGGGCCTTCCAGGTCAGCCGTATCACCGAGGGCTGGGAGTCATCCGCGTACGAGTGGGGATCGGGCCTGGACATGAGGCGCTCCTACCACGCTTGCGACAAAATGGCCCCGGGCCGGTCCAACTGGCGGAGGGAAGATCGATGACGCGCATCATCCTGGTGACGTGTGTGCTCGGAGTGCTGATGGCCGGTACCGCGGAGGCCGCGCCGGTCGCGGGTACCGTGGCGGATGGGCCGGCGGCGGACATCGCCTTCCAGTGGAAGCTGAACCAGATCGACGCCAACTGGAGCGGCTTCTCGGACCCGATCGGCATCGCGGAGTACGAGTGGGCCGTCGGTACCACCCCCGGCGCCACCAACGTGCAAGGGTTCACCAGCGTGGGCACGGCGACCTCGGCGAGCAACGCCGGCCTCACGCTCACCGACGCCACCACCTACTACGTCACCGTGCGCGCCACCTCCAACGCCGGGCTCTCGGTGACCGCGACCTCGGACGGCGTGAAGACCGACGCCACCCCGCCGCTCGGTGGCTTCGGTGACATGGTGAACGACGGAACGGGCGCGGACATCCAGACGCAGACGTCGCTGACCCGCATCGACGCGAACTGGAGCGGCTTCTCAGACCCGGAGAGCGGCATCGTGGACTACGCGTGGGCCATCGGCATCGACGAGTACATCGCCAACGTGCAGGCGTTCACCAGCGTGGGCACGGCGACCAGCGCGACCGCGACGGGCCTGAACCTGACCGCTGGGAAGGCCTACTACGTGGCGATCCGGGTGACGAACGGCGCGGGGGGCGACGGCCTGTATTTCTCGGACGGCGTCATCGCCACGTTGCCCGACACCACCCCCCCCATCGCGGGGCGGGTGAACGATGGGATGGGAGCGGACGTCGACGTCCAAGCTTCGATGGGCGCGGCCTCCGGGAACTGGGACGGTTTCCGCGATCCGGAGAGCGGCATCGCGAAGTACGAGGCGGGGCTCGGGACGACTCCGGGGGGCACCGAGGTGATCTCGTTCGTCAACATGCGCCTGTATACCCACTTCGAGTTTGGTCTCCCCGTGACGGCGGGCAGGGTGACCTACTACGTGACCGTCCGCGCCACGAACGGCGGTGGTCTCTCGACCATCTCCAGCTCCGACGGCTTCACCGGCGCAGACGGCCCCGGACAGCCCAACACCTCGCCGGACGTGATCGACTTCGGGTCGGTGCCGGTGGGCCAATCGAGCAGCGCGCACCAGGTCACGGTGCGGAACAACTCCGCCATCACGTGGTACGTCGCCTCGGCCGCCTCCGACAACCCGGAGTTCGCCGTCGATCTGACGGGGCTCCCGTCCTCGCTCACGCCCGGCCAGGAGGGCGTCGTGTCACTCACCCTCAAACCGGAGGAGGAGGGCGCTCGCGCGGGGGTCCTGAGCATCTCCTTCTCCGGGGGCGCCGCCCCCAACACCATCGCGCTCATCGGCACCGGTGTGCCGAGCCCCGAGGGATGCGGGTGCGCCTCCGGTGGCGGCGTTCCGGCCGCGGCGGCACTGCTGGTGGTGGCGCTGGGGCTGAAACGCCGCCGGGAGGCCCGCGCTACCCGCTGACGGGGATGCCCGCCTGGCGCAGCACGCGCAGGGCGTTGGTGGTGTCCACCACGCCCTCACGCAGCCGGTAGTCGAAGGTCATCTGGCCGTCGGTGAGCAGGTCGCGGAAGTGGACGTTCCGGACCTTGAACTCCGGAGACCCCTCCAGCGAGGCGAGCGAGAGGTCGTGCGTGGACACCGCGCCGGCGGCGCCGGTGCGGAGGAACAGCGCCAGCACCTCGCGCGAGGCCAACTGGCGCTCCACGGTGTTCGTCCCCAGCAGGATCTCGTCCAGCAGGAAGAGCACCTTCCCGTGCCGCTCGGTGGCCGCGTCCAGCAGCACCCGCAGCCGGCTGACCTCCGCGTAGAAGTACGAGACGCCGCGCTCCAGCGAATCCTTCACCCGCATGCTGGTGAGCACTTGCAGCTCGGACAGCTCCAGCTCCGCCGCGCAGACCGGCGCGCCCGCCAGCGCCAGCACCGCGTTGGCGCCCATGGCCCGCAGCAGCGTGGTCTTCCCGGACATGTTGGACCCGGTGACCAGCAGCGCCGCCCGCGCGGACGGCAGCGAGACGTCATTGACCACCGGCCGATCCAGCAGCGGGTGGCCCAGTCCCCGCGCCACGTACCGCAGATCCCCGCCCACCTTCGGGAAGACGTGGGTGGGCCGCGCGTACGCGTACGCCGCCAGGCTGCACAGCGCCTCCAGCTCCGCCAGCGCGGCGAACCAGCCCCGGACCTGCGCGCCGTGCGCCCGCCGCCATGCCTCCAGCCGGAACATCCAGATCAGGTCCCAGAGGGTGAAGAAGTTCACGAAGGCGTGCACCTGGCCGTTCAGGCGCAGCTCCGCGAACGAGTAGGCGCGGGCGAAGCGCGCCAGGTGGGTGGAGACCTTCTCCGTCCCGCCCTGCAAGCCGCGCTGCAGCGCCAGCAGCCGCGGGTGCTGGAACGCCTGCGCCTCCACCATCGCCACCATCGCGTCGTAGCGGATGACCGAGCGCTCCCCGGCGGAGATGCGGTTGAAGAGGTCCGCCAGCGGGCCGCGCGTCCCCAGCAGCACGAAGAGCTGCGCCACCAGCAGCGGCCAGCCCGCCCAGTCCGGGATGACGCCCACCCGCGAGAGGATGAAGACGGTGAGGCTCAGCGGCGGCAGCACGGCCGGAATCCAGCGCGCCCAGCGGATGCTCTCGAGGTACGGCCCGCCCTCGCACCACTCGATGAAGCGCCCCGGGTCCGCCTTGGCCGAGCTCAGCCGCGCGCCCTCCACCGCCAGCGCCTCGCGGAAGTCCAAAAGCCCCGCCAGCTCGCGCACCGCGCCCTGCCGCGCCTCCACCTCCTCGGCCCCCGCCGCCTTCGAGAGCCAGCCCGCCAGCACCTCCTCGCCGTGGCGGGTGGCGGTCTCGTCCAGGAGCTGGAAGAGCGAGGCCTGGCCGAACACGTCCAGGTCCGGCGCGTAGAGGTGGGTCTCGGAGGCGAAGCGCTCCCCTCGCGACGGGAAGCGCTGCCACTGCCCGGTCAGCCGGCCGATGCCGCGCTCGCTCACCCGGCGGCGGATGCGCGCCGCCTCCTCGCGGAGGATGACCCGGTGGTGCACCGCGGCCAGGGCGACGTACGCCGCCGCCAGCGCGGCGGCCGCTCCGTAGAGCGCGGGAGGCCAGCCGGCGAAGTACGTCCCCACCAGCAGCGCCGCCGCCCCCACGAAGGCGACGGTGCGCAGGTTGGCCAGCCGGGCGCCCTGCCGGTCCAGTACCGCCTCGTCCGCCATCGCGCGGGCGCGCCGCTCCCGGTGCGCGCGGAACGGCGCCCGCAGCGGTTCGTCCACGGACGAATCGTCAGGCAGGGCATCCAGCGAGAAGGGAGTCGGCTCGGCGCGCGGCACCGGCAACTGCATATCGAGCGGGCGCGGACCCGTCACCAGAAACGCGAAGGCCCCGGGCGTCGGGAGCGCCCGGGGCCTCGGCGAGTCGCGGGGGGGCCTCGAGATTCCCCCCGCGATCACTTCTCCTTGGAGGCGATCTTCCGCAGCGACTTCTGGTCGCGCACGCAGAGGATCCGGCCCACGTTGCCCAGCACGCCGTCGCGCTTCATCTCGTTGATCAGCGTGCTGACGAAGGAGCGGGAGGCGCCCACCAGGTCCGCCAGGTCCTGCTGGGTGATGCCGCGCAGGTCGGTCTCGCCGCCGTGCGGGCAGCGCTCGCCGTGCGCCTCGGAGAGGATGATCAGCGTCTCCGCCAGCCGCGCCGGGACCTCCTTGAAGGTCAGCCCCAGCACGCGCTGCCGCAGCCCGCGCACGCGCTCCGCGTAGGCCTTGATGACGTCCAGCGCCAGCGTCGGTCGCGCCTCGAGCTGGGCGCGGAAGTCGCGGCCCTCGATGGACCAGACCTCCGCCTCGCCCGCGGCGATGGCCAGCTCCTCGACGGGCGAGCCCTCCGGGCGGAACAGCTCGCCGAACAGGTCACCGGCGCGGAGGATGGAGACCACCGAGCGCTGGCTGTTCTTCCCCAGCCGCATCAGCCGCACGCGCCCGTTCTTGAGCAGGTACACCCGGTCCGTGGTGTCGCCGGGCCGGTAGATGACCGAGTTGTGTGGGTAGGTCTCGACCTTGAAGTACCCCTTGAAGTCGATGACCTCCTGCCCGGGGACGATCTTGTTGGCGGTCACCATCATCCCGCTGGAGGTCTGCTGGAGCGGCGGGGCGACGATGTTCGAGCCGATCGGTCCCAGGGGGCGATTGAATCCTTGTCCGTGCATGGTTGTGAAGCTCCAGGTGGGAGGAACCGTTGGAATTCAGGCAACGCATTCCAATTGCCATGCCACCTACCCGCTCCGACTCGGGAGCGCGCCGGATCGCCTCACATCCAGCACTTACCGCCGGGTCGATCAGGACCCAACACCCGGAATGTCCGGAAGACGCCACAGAACGTTCAAACGAAACGAAACGGTTTGAACGTTCCGTTCAATTCCAGCAGGGATCCGTCTTTTGCAGGACAGTGCTCACCAGCAGTCAATCCCGATCCGGATTGCGCAGATCGGCGACTCCGTACTTCTGGAGCTTCCGTTCCAGGGTGGGCCGGCTGATCCCCAGCAGCTCACAGGTGCGGCCTTTGTGCCCGCGGGCCAGCTCCAACGCGCGGAGGATGTGCACCCGCTCCATCTCGTCCAGGGTCGGGAATCGATCGTCCCCGCCGGCGGCGGCGGGAGGTGGCGGCGGGGTGATGCGCCCGTCCCGGGGCGGCAGCGTCTCCGCCAGCAGCACGTCGCCGGTGGCGTGGACCACCGCGCGCTCCAGCACGTTGCCCAGCTCTCGCACGTTCCCCCGCCAGGGGAGCGCCTTGAGGTGCTCCAGCACCTCCGGGGGCACGCGGGTGACGCGCTTGTGCAGCTTCTCGTTGATGTGCTCCAGGAGGTGCTGCACCAGCGCCGGGATGTCCTCGCGGCGCTCGCGCAGCGGCGGGATGTCCAGGGTGATGACCTTCAGGCGCTGGTAGAGGTCCTCGCGGAAGCGGCCCTGCGCCACCTCCTCGCGGATGTCGCGGTGGGTGGCGGCGATCACCCGCGCCCGGAGCTTGATCCGCTTCACCCCGCCCACCCGTTCGAACTCGCGCTCCTGGAGGACGCGGAGCAGCTTGGCCTGGAGCGTCAGCGACATGTCGCCGATCTCGTCGAGGAAGACGGTGCCGTCCTCCGCCACCTCGAACTTGCCGAGCTTGGTGGCCTTGGCGTCGGTGAAGGCGCCCTTCTCGTGGCCGAACAGCTCCGACTCCAGGAGCGTCTCCACGATGGCCGAGCAGTTGATGCCGATGAACGGCTTCGGCTCGTCGAAGGAGTAGTTGTGGATGACGCGGGCGATGAGCTCCTTGCCGGTGCCGGACTCGCCGGTGATCAGCACCGTGGCGCGCACCGTCCCCGCCACCTTGCCGATCTCCTTCACCAGCACCTGCATCACCGGTGAGGTGCCGACGATGTCGCCCAGCCTGACCACGGCGGTGTCCGGGCTCATCTGCGCCGCGCGGCGCGACAGCCTCCGCACCGCGAGCGCGCGGGAGACCACCAGGTCCAGCGCCGCCGGGTCGGGGAACGGCTTGTGGATGTAGTCGAAGGCCCCGGACTTCATCGCCCGGATGGTGGTCTCCATGTCGTGGTGGGCGGTGACGATCACGATCGGCGCGTCGCCGCAGGCGGTCTTCATCTCCGGGAGGATGTCCAGCCCGTTCCGGTCCGGGAGCATCATGTCCAGGATGACCAGCGAGGGCGAGCTCTCCTCCGCCGCCTTGAGCGCTCCCTGCGCCGAGATGGCGGTCACCACGTGGAAGCCCGGCTCTCCCTCCTCCTGCGCGTCCTCGAAGTGCATCTTCAGGGACTCCAGCAGGGAGGGGTCGTCGTCGACGATGAGCAGGGTCTCCATCGCTCGCTAGCCGGTGAACGTCAGGGTGTACCGCATGCCGAGGCTCCCGGTCCCCTCGGCGATGAACTCGCCGCCGTGGCTCGCCATCACCCGGCGGAGCGCCGCCAGCATGAGCCCGGCGCCTCGCGCCAGGTTGGAGGCGAACGGTTCGTACAGCTTGCGCTGGTCCCCCGGGAAGACCGCCGACGGGTCCGCGATCACCGCCTGCGCGCCGTTGCCGGAGCGGCGGAGCGTGATCCCCAGCCGCGCGCCCTTCTCCAGCCCCTGCGCCACGTTGAGCAACAGATGCGAGAGCACCGGCTGGAGGCTTTCCTCGTTGGCCTTCACCGGCGGCAGGTCGCTGTCCTCCTCCTCGAAGGCGAGCACCACCTGCTGCTCCCCCAGCTCCTCCTCGATCTTGCTCGCCGCCGCCTGGAGGAGCGCGCGCACCGAGGTCACCTTGGTCCGGAGCGGCGCCTCGCGGCCGTACTCGGAGAGCAACGAAAGCATCCGCTCCATGGTGCGGATCTCGCGGTTGGCGATGGTGAGGCGCCGCTTGTCCTTGGCGGAGTAGCCCTGGTTCCGGGCCAGCGTCTGCACGGCCATCTTCACCGAGGAGAGCGGGTTGCGGATCTCGTGCGAGAGGGACGAGGCCAGCTTGGAGATCTGCGGCGGCGGCCACCCGTCCATCAGGACGGTGAGGTTCAGCACCGAGGCCGTGCAGCGCCCCCGCTCCCCGGCCAGCACGTGGAGCCGCAGGTGGGCGGTGTGCTCGCCCCGGACGGAGGTGAGGTGCTCCACCATCGAATCGCCCGGGCGGACGCGGTCGTGCAGCTCGCGGACCACGGGCGGCGCCACGCTCAGCACCTCGGCGAGCGGCCGCCCGCCGCACTGGGAGGCCGGGCGGCCGAGGACGTGCTCGGCCGGCCCCGCCGCGGAGGCGACGACGAGGTCCGGTCCCCACGCCAGGCTCACCGAGTCGAGGAGCAACGGATCCATAGGGTTCGGGGTCGACAGACCACGCATGAACGATCCGTCAACATTAACGGCTAAGGTCCGGCCTTGTCCCATGCGCGCCGGGCCGAATCGTTTGATCTCCAGCTTTCTGTTCGTTTCTGGAGCCACCGGCCTCGCGTATGAGCTGATCTGGTCCAGACATCTCGGGAACCTGCTGGGCAACAGCGGCGAGGCGCACGCGGTGGTGCTGGCCACCTTCATGGGCGGGCTGGCGCTGGGGGCCTGGGCGTTCGGCGGCACTGCGGACCGGGTGCGGCGGCCGCTGGCGCTCTACGGCGTGCTGGAGCTGGCCACCGCCGCCTACGCGCTGCTGTTCCCGGTGGTGCTGGGTGGGCTGGGCGCCCTCTACGCGGGGGCGGCGCCGTCGCTCGGGCCGGCCGCCAGGGCGCTGGCGCGGGTGGCGATCTCCGGCGCCGCGCTCCTGCCGCCCACGCTGCTGATGGGGGGCACGCTCCCCGCCATGGTGAGGCACGGCTCCGCCGACCTGGCCACGGCGCGGCGGGAGCTGGCGCGGCTGTACGCGGTGAACTCGCTCGGCGCCGCCGCGGGCGCGTTCGTGGCGGGCGTGGGGCTGGTGCCGGCGGTCGGGCTGTTGCGCGCCGGGTGGGTGGCGGCCGCGCTGAACGCGGCGCTCGGGGCGGGGGCGCTGTGGCTGGGCGCGCGGTGGGCGCCGCCCTCCGGGGTGGAGCGGGCGGCGGAGCAGGGGGTGGAAGAGGAGGCGCCGGCCCGGGCGGTCCACGCCGCGCTCGCGGGCGCCGCGGTCTCCGGCTTCACGGCGATGCTCTACGAGCTGGGGTGGATCCGCGTCCTCTCCATCGTCCTGGGCGCGTCCGCCTACGCGTTCACGCTGATCCTCACCGCGTTCATCCTGGGCATCGCGCTGGGGAGCTTCTGGCTGGCGACCCGCCGGTGGAGCGTCCCGCCGCTGCGCGCCTTCGCCTGGATGCAGGCCGGGCTGGCCGTCTCGGCGTGCGCGGCGGGGCCGCTGGCGGTACGGCTGCCGTACTGGTTCTACCGGGCGCAGTCGGGGATGGCGCGGTCGCTGGACACCTGGCCCTGGTACCAGGCGCTCACCTTCGCCTGCTGCCTGGGGGCGCTGGTGGTGCCGGCGTTCTTCCTCGGGGCGTCCTTCCCGGCGGCGGCGCAGGTGGCGGGGCGGCGGCTGGACCGCATCGGCCGGCAACTGGGCACCACGTACCTGTGGAACACGGTGGGGTCGATCTCCGGGGCGCTGCTGGGCGGGCTGGTGCTGCTGCCGCGCATCGGCCTGGAGCGGTGCTTCGGGCTGGGCGTGGCCTGCAACGCGGCGGCGGTGGTGCTGGCGCTCTGGCCCGAGCGCCGGCGGGCGTGGGTGGCGGCGCTGCCCGGGCTCGCGCTGGTGGGCGTGGGGCTGGCGGGTACGGGTTGGGGGACCGCGCTGGCGAATGGCTCCACCCTGCGGATGCGCGGGCCGCCGCCGGAGAGCTTTGCCGCGTACCGGGCGACGATGGAGCGGGGCTCGGAGGTGAGGTTCCGCTCGGACGACACCTTCGCCACTGTGCTGGTGGCCGAGTCGCCGGGGCCCGGCGGTGAGCCGCACCGGATGATGAAGATCAACGGGAAGGTGGACGCCACCAACGGGGCGGACATCGAGACCCAGGTGCTGGCCGCCCACCTCGGCGTGCTGCTCCACCCGCGCGAGGTGGAGCGCGCGCTGGTGATCGGCGCCGGCGCGGCCATCACCGCCGGCTCGGTGCTTTCCCACCCGGTGCGGCGGATGGACGTGGTGGAGATCTCCCCCGCGGTGCTGGAGGCCGCCCGGCTCTTCGGCGAGGACAACCGGCACGCGCTGGACGATCCGCGGACGGCGTTGCACGTGGACGACGCCAAGACGTTCCTCGCCGGGGCGCGCGCGGAGAAGTACGACCTGGTGGTGAGCGTGCCGTCGAACCCCTGGGTCTCCGGCGTCTCCGGCCTGTTCACCCGCGAGTTCTTCCGCGCGGTGGCGGCGAACCTGGCGCCGGACGGCGTGCTGGTGCAGTGGATCCACACCTACGAGAGCGACGAGCCGCTGCTCCGCCTGGTGATGCGCACCATGCGCGAGACGTTCCCCTTCGCTACCACCTGGGTCGGGCCGCAAGATCTCGTGATGGTCGCCAGCCGCGCGCCGATGCGCCCGGACCTGGCGAGGCTGCCGGAGCGGATGGAGCGGCCCCAGGTGCGCGAGGACCTTTCGCGCATCGCCATCCGCGACCCGTTCGGGTTGCTCGCCAAGCAGGTGCACTCGGACGAGGCGCAGCGCGCGTTCGCCGGGGAGGGGCCGCTGAACACGGACGACCTCAACCTGCTCGAGTACGCGTCGCCGGTGGCGTTCTTCCTCCGCCGCGACTTCGTCCCGGTGCACGACGAGCGCCGGTCCCCAGGAGGGGGCGCGCGCCTGTGGCTCGCCTCGTACCTGGGCGGCCGGTCCCCCACCGCGGCGGAGCTGGAGGGCCTGTACGGGAACGTCTCGCGCTACCACGCGCCGGACGACCCGTGGGTGCGGTCGGTGGCGGAGGCGTGGCGCGCGGCGGCGCCCGGATCGGCGGGCGCGGCGGCGGCGGTGTCGCGGGCGGCGCTCGCCCAGCGGGACGCGGTGGCCGCGCTGGAGGCCGTGCGGCCCATGGTGGAGCAGGGGGACCGGTCGCCGGAGCTGGTGGCGGCGCTGGCGCGCGCGGCGGCGCAGGTGGCCTGGAACCGGCGCTCGGTGGTGCTCCCGGAGGCCTCGCCGGTGGAGCTGGCGATGCGGGCCGCCCGCGAGTCGGCGGGGGGGCCGGAGGTCGCGGAGGCGCTCGGAACGCTGTGCCAGGCCCTGCCGGAAGGGGCTTGTGCGGGTCCAAGTATTCGAAAAGAGGCCGTTCTGGTGCCATCCTCCCATTGACGGATAGTGGACCGGGCGCGAGTCCGGCACTGTCCGCCGCGACTCGACGTTTTCTCCTGCTTCCGGAGCGCCCCCCATGACGACCAAGGCCAAGAAGACCCTGCAGCGCCGCAAGGCCCGCGGCCAGGGCATGACCGAATACATCATCATCGTCGCGCTCATCGCGATCGCCGCCATCGGGGTGATCACGCTGTTCGGCGACAACGTCCGCCAGCTCTTCGCCGCGTCCGCGCAGGCGCTCGCCGGCAACGACACGGTGTCCAACCAGGGCCAGACCGCGCAGTCGTCCACCCTGAAGAAGAACCTGTCGAACTTCGGCACCAACAACGCGTACTGAGCCCGGCCGCCGTGGACCGGGAGGTGGAGAAGTGGCTCGCCGCCCTGGGTGAGCCGCCTCAGCAGGCCATGCGCCGGGTGACCGAGATCGTCCTCGGCGCCGACGCGCGCATGACGGCCGGGGTGAAGTACGGGACCGTGGCCTTCGCCAGCGCCGGCGGGGACTGTTGCTCCTTCGTGCAGTGGAAGAAGAAGACCCCCATCAACCTGATGTTCAACCGGGGCGCGCGGCTGAAGGGCGACTTCCCGCACCTGGAGGGCGAAGGGCACACGGCGCGGTTCATGCGCTTCGCCGACCTCGCGGAGGTGAACGCGCGGGCGGCGGAGCTGAAGAAGATCTCCGCCGCGTGGTGTGACCTCATGGCCTCCGAGCCGGCGCCGCCGCCGAAGGCCTCGAAGCCATCGAAGGCTCCGAAGCCGTCAAAATCGTCGAAGCCGACGAAGCGGAAGCGCTGACCGCCGCTAGTTCTGGGAGGGGGTGTTCTCCGCGAAGTACTCGTGGCTGTCCGCGTTGCCGAGTGCCTGCGTCGGGTTGCTCAGCGCCAGGCTCTTGCACGCGTTCTGCCCGTAGGCAAAGTCATTCGTCCCCGCGACGACGGTGAAGTGGCTCGTCTCGTGGACCAGCGTGCCGCCCCTGGAATCCGTGCCGCTATTGGCCACCTGCCAGAACACCGGGCAGAGGTGGATGTTGTACGGCTGGTTCGGATACACGAACGCGTAGACGCCCTTCTTCTTGCAGCTGCAGTCGAAGCCCATGTTCTTGTTGAGGAAGGCGTCCTGGATGGCGGCGTAGTCAGCCTTCGCCTTGTTCCACCCCGAGGACGAGAAGGTGCCGAACCAGGTGGTGTAGCGGGGCGTCCCGCTGGGCGTCGTGTTGGTCAGGTAGTTGAGCGACGCGGTCGCGTAGGTGGTGGCCTGGCTCAGGGCCGCCGGGATCTGGGATTGCTGCGAGGCCGAGCAGCTGGTGTAGGTGATCGTGCCCAGCGTGACGATGTCGCTCGCCAGCGGCGCCGGCCAGACGGTCTGGCGGCCCTCGACCCAGAAGGTGAGCTCGTTCGAGACCATCTTCCCCAACTCGTAGCGCACGGTGTACGCGCCGGTCGCGGAGAAGTCATACGCGCCGGAGAGCGAGACCTCCGCGCTCACCGAGCGGCCGGGGGCGATGGTCAGCATGTCCTCGTGGTCGGGTGCCGCGCGCTTCATGTGGGGGCCGATGTACTGGACGGCCTTGCCGTCGCGCGCCACCGCGAACAGGTGCTCCTCGAGCTCCGCGGTGGGGCCGAACCAGCGCAGGAGCTGGAGCGCGCCCTTGCCCCCGTTGGTGATGGTCAGGGTGACGGTGACCGGGTCCGCCGCGTCGAAGGTCGAGCGGGACGCGGAGATCGTGGCCGAGAGCCCGGAGTTGTCCTGGCGGATCTCGGCGGAGGACTGGCTGGTGTCACCGGCCAGCGTGGCGTCGTCAGAGGGTCCAGCGCAGGCGAAGAGGGCGGCGAACGGCAGCGCGGTGAGCGCGCGGGCGATTCGAGACACGGTGTACCTCCGGGGGTCGGCAAGAAGGTCGCGTGTCTTACGCGACTCCCCGGGGGCGGTCCAGACGCAGTGCGGTGCGCTTCGCTGGCCCGCTCAGAACACCGGTCCGTTGCGCGTCGGTCGCGCCGACTCGGAGGTCGACTCGCCGGAGTAACCCGCAGGCCGCTCACTGGAGCCGCGCGACGGCTGCGCATCGGTCCCACCGGCAGGAGGAGGAGGAGAAGAGGGACGGGCGGAGGGAGCGCTGACGGGCATGGGAGCCAGGAGTGGGAGTGCGACCGGTGCGCCGCGCTGCAGTCGCGGCGTGCCGGGTGCGGCTCCAGAAAAGACACGACCCCGCTGAGCGGGTCTCTCCCGGTTTTCTGCGAAAGGGGTTTACAGGCGGCGTCGGCGCCGTGCGGCGATCGCGATGGAGAGGAGCGCGAGCGAGGAGATCGCCGCGCCGGCCTGGAAGCTGCGGGGGCGATACTGGAGCGCCACCTGGTGCCGGCCGGGGGAGATCCGCACTGCCTGGAGGGCGTAATCCGCGCGGTGGATCGGCGCGTCGCGGCCATCGACCTCCGCGCGCCAGCCCGGGTAGTGGGAGTTGGTGATCACCAGGTAGCCGTCGCCGCAGGCCTGCACGTCGAGGGTGAGCGTGGCGGTGGTCTCGGAGGCGATCGTCGCCGAGGAGCCCTCGCAGTCGGCGTTCTGGATCGGCTCTCCGTCGGCCAGGAAGACCTCGCGGCGCCAGGGTTGTTCGGGCAGGAGCACGCGGCGGAGGGCCTCGTCATCCGGGACGACGGTTGCGCGCTGGACGACGAAGGCGCGCGGGGCCGCGGTCTTCGAACGGTAGAGCGCGGGGAGGCGAGGCGGGTGGGCGACCTCTTCCAGGTCCGGGTACGGCGGCCCCTTGCGGCGGACGTAGTACTCCACGCCAGCGAGGTCGAAGATGCTCCGGTCGCCGCGCAGGTGGAACTCGTCGGTGCGGGCGGGTTCGATGGCGCCGTAGCCCTCCAGCGCGTGGAGGTGCTCCTCGAGGTGGCGGTTGGGGATGAGCGCGTCGCGGCTCCGATCGACCAGGTCCACCTCGTCCGCCTCGACCGGGTCGTCCGTCACCGGCAGGCTGATGCGCCCGTGGAAGGGGCGCGGGATGAGCGCCGCCAGCGCCGATGGCTGGGAGAGCTGAGCCGGCACCCACCAGCCGAAGTGGACCTGGAAGGCGTGGAAGACCGCCAGCTCTGCCAGGACGACGGCCGCGAGCAGCGCTCGCCGCCGGCGCCGCGGTACCCAGAGGAGCACCGCGAGGCCCGCCGCCGTCCACGCCCACACCCACGGCACACCCTGCGCCCCTCCGCGCCGCAGGATTCCAGAGCCCGCCAGCACGAAGAATGTGAGGAGCAGCAGGATCCCGCTGAAGCTCATGAAGGTCCTGAGGGCCTTGTAGTCGACGCGCCTGGCTCGGCGGCGGGCCAGGGCGATGGCCCGGTCGAAGCCGGCTCCGGAGAGCACGGCGATGCAGAAGGCGATGCCGACGAGGAACTTGGCGGGGAAGCGGAAGAAGTCCAGCGGCGGCACGCGCCAGAGCGCGGCGGACGGCGCGAAGTTCGTGCCGAGGGAGAGGAAGGCGAAGAGGGCGGCGCAGAGCGCGAAGGGGAGCACGCGGCGGGAGCGGCGGAGCGAGGCAAGGGCGAGGGCGCCGATGGTGGTGCCGATGAGCTCGGTGACGATCCACCACTGGTCTGGGCTGTCCCAGTACGCGCCCCGAGGCGTGTCGGCGAACGGCCAGATCAGGGCCAGGAGCTGAGCGGGGGATGTGGACCAGTCGAGCTGATCCGTGCGCCCGGCGCCGCGCGTGGAGGTCGCGAGGAACTCGGCGGCTGGGAGGAGGAGGTACGCGCTGAGCGCGAGGGCCCAGAGGGTGCCGAGGGCCAGGAACGGGGCGGCCTGGCGGCGGGGGTGGTGCGCGATGACCAGCGCCGCGCAGAGGACGAGTTGCCAGAGGAGGGCTTCCGGGGAGCCGGCGAGGAAGGAGAGGGCGGTGAAGAGGGCGGGGGCGGCGGCGGCGCGTGGGGAGGGGTGGAGGGTGAGGCGGAGCCAGCCGAGGGCCATCCAGCCGGTCCATGCGGCGGCGTCGACGACGTTCTGGTGCCCGCCGAGGTCCGTCATCATCGGCGAGAGGGCGAACGCGGTGGCGGCCACGCAGGAAGCGAGATGCGACTGGTGGAGGGCGCGCCCGAGGCGCTGGACGCCGAACCAGGCGATCAGGACGTGGAGGATCTGGCGGAGGGTGACGCCGGCCACGGGGCCGGCGACGAGCGAGGTCAGGATGGCGAGAGGGTAGAGGCCCTGGGAGATGAGGGCGGCGCCCATCGGCTGGCCAAGCCGCATGTATGGATTCCAGAGCGGGAGCTCGCCCTGGCGCAGGGATTCGAGGATCAGCGCGGAGTAGGGGATGAAGAGGCGGAACGCGTCACGGCCGGCGATGACCGCGCCGCGGAAGATCGGGCGGTAGGCGAAGGCCGTGCCCACCGCGAGCAGCGCGAGCGTGATCAGCCAGCGCCGGCGCAGGGGCGTCACGTGGGGCGACTCCACGAGGTGCGTGATGGGCGCCGCGATCCTCGCCGAGCAGGCGCGGGGAGCGACGCGTAACGCCACGTGCTCGAATCACCATCGCGCGTCGTTGGTTCGCTCCGTTTCACACCGTTCGTCTCCGGGCACGCCACATCACCGCCGCGAACGTGATCCACGCCACCGTAGAGAGCGCAGCCCCGATGACGAAGCTCATGGGCCGGTATCGCAACACCACGTGATGCGGCCCTGCCGGAATCGCCACCGCGCGCAGCGCGTAGTCCGCGCGGACCACCTTCGCCTCGCGTCCGTCGACCTCTGCCACCCACCCCGGAAAGTACGAATCCGCCACCACGAGGTAGCTCTGCTGGCACGCCACCGCATCGACCTCGAGCGTGTTGTGCGTCACCCGGGTAATCCGCGCGCTGGACCCGGCGCACCCCGTCGCCGCGATGGCCTCACCCTCCGCCAATAGCACTTCGGTCCGCGCCGGCTGCTGGATCAACCGTCGGAGGACCTCTTCATCCGCCACCACCTGGGCCTGCTGCACCACGAAGGCGCGCGGCGACGCTGCCTCCGACCGGTACAACGATGGCAGCTCCCCGCCTCCCGCCACCGCCACCAGGTCCGGGAACGGCGGCGGGCCGCGCCGCACGTAGTACCGCACCCCCATCAGATCGAGCAGGGCCCGCTCCTGCGACAGGTGGAACTCCTCGATCCGCTTCGGCTCCGGTGCGCCGTACCCCTCCGGCGCGGACAGCCCCTCCTCCAGGAATCGGTTCGCCCACAGCGCGTCGCGGCTCAGCTCCATCTGCGGCGTCGCCTTCGGCGTGAGGTCATCGGGCCGGTACGCGTCGGCGCTGATCCGCCCCTCGAAGGGCCGCGGGATGGCCGCCGCCAGCACCGACGGCCGCTGGAGCCGCTCCGGCGCGATCCACCCCGCGCCCACCGCCAGCAGGTGATACGCGCCCAGCTCCACCACCGCGCACGCAGCCACCGCCCCGCTACGGAACCTGCGCGGCAGCCCCAGCACCAGCGCCGCCGCGAGCCCCACCGCCAGTCCCGACCAGAAGACCCCCGACGTCAACCCGGCTCTGAAGATCGACGCCCGGCTGATCGGCAGCGCGATCGCCAGGCCCACCGCCGCCACTCCGAGCGCGATCGCCGGCCCTCGCACCGACGGCCGTCGTCTCCGCAAGAGCACCACCAACCGATCCACGCCGAACCCTGCCAGCACCGCCATACAGAACAGCGCGCCCACCACGTACTTGGCCGGGTAGCGGAACACCGAGAACGGCGGCAGGTGCAGCACCCACGCCGCGGGCGGGAAGTGCTGCCCCATCGCCAGCAACGCGAACCCCATGGCTCCACCTGCGAACGGCCACACCCGCCTCGACCGCCGCAGCCCCACCGCCGCCAGCGCGCAGACGATCGCCCCAGCGAAGAGCGTGACCACGAACCACTCGTCCTCGCCCCAGTACCGCGAATCACGCGGCTGGTCCGCGAACGGGAGCGCCATCGACGCCAGTTGTGGCCACGACATGCTCCACTCCAGCGTCCCCTGGAGTCCGCCCCGGCTGCTGTTGAGCGCGTACTCGATGCCCGGCACCAGCGCCACGCCCGCCAACGCCGCGCCCCAAACGCCCGCGGCCAACGCCGGACGCCACGTGCGCCCGGACCATCCAATCACCCCCGCCACCAGCAGCACCTGCCACAGCAATGTCTCCGGCGACCCGCACAGGAATGACCCCGCGACCGCCGCCGCCAACCACGCCGCGGACGCCGCGTCCGCCCGCCGTGCCACCCGGAGCGCCGCGAGCACCAGGAACGGCGTCCAGCACGCCGCGTCCATCACGTTCCGCTGCCCGTGGAGATCCGCCAGCATCGGCGAGAGCGCGAACGCCGCGCTCGCCACGGCTGCTCCCGCCGCGCTCGTCCTCAGCCTCCGCCGCATCAGCAGGTACATCCCCACCGCCGCCGCCGCGACGTGAAGCGCGTGATGCACCGTGAACCCGACGTACGGCCCGAAGGCCAGCGTCACCGCCACCTCCGGTGGATAGAACGCCTCCGATTGCAGCGTGGCCGCGAACGGCTGCCCCAGCCTCAGGTACGGATTCCAGAGCGGGAGCTCGCCCTGCCGCAGGGACTCCAGCAGGAACGCCGAGTCGGGGATGAACAGCCGGAACGCATCCCGCCCGGCCATCACCCGCCCGAGCAGCACCGGCCGGTGCACGAACAGCAACCCCACCACCAGCCCCAACCACGGCAGCCAGGATCGCCTCACCCGCCGCATCCCTTGACCGCGAACTCCGTCCCCTTCCGGACGGCATCCTCGCTCACGTCCGCGCTCCCCGTGGCGCCGCTCGCGCAGACCACCTGGTACCGCCCCGGATAGCTGGCCCGCAGCACCTGCTCGCGCGCGGCCGGCGCGTACGTCCGTCCTCCGACCTCCGGACCCACCGCGCGCACGAGGCCGCTGCCGCGAAGGACCGCACCGGGGACGACCTCGAACAGGCGCGCATAGCTGCCGCCTTCCGGTCGCCGCCGGAGCTCCGCGGAGTCATGCACCAGCCGGAAGTGTCCGGTGGTGTCCTCCGGCGACGCCATCCATCCACTCTCCAGCAGCTTCCCGAGCGCGCTCGCGCCCACCGCCTCCCCGTCGTGCCCGAGGATCCGATCCGACGGCGTGACCAGCACGTACCGCGCGCCCGTCGCGACCGCTCGCCGGTACGCCTCCTCGTCCGTTGTCGCCGCGAGCACGTCCGCCGCGCGCCGGTTCCCCTCCACGTACACGCCGACCTGGGAGAAGAAGGTCCCCACCGACGGGCGCTCCGACCACAGCGGCAGCGTGTGGCCCAGCAGGTAGCTCGCCACCACGCCGTATGACGCCCCTTGTCCGTCGTACGGGTCGGGCGACGCGGGCGGGAGGTGATCCCGCATCCACTGCAGCGTCGGCCGGACGAGCACGATGTCGGCCGGCATGGCCTGCTTCGGCGGCGGTACCAGCGACAGCGCCAGCGGAGCCGCGCCTACCACCGCGGCCACTCGACGCAGCCGTGCGCTCCCGATGTGCGCGAAACACGCGGCGAGCAGGACGGCGGCACTCCCAGCCAGGGCGGGGGCGAAGCGCGCCTGCAGCGCCGCCGCACCGAGGAGCGGCACCACCAGGCACAGCGGCGCCAGGAACTGGAGGCCAACCCGGCGCGCCAGGTACAGCCCCAGGGGGAGCGCCGGCAGGAGCACGCCCAGGAGTTGGAGCGCCCATCGCGGATCGCGCCAGAGCGGCTGCGACTCCGTCACCAGCGCCAGCAACGGGTCCGCCCGCCCCAGGTGCGCCAGCGCGCCGCGCATCGGTTCGACCAGCACCCTGCCGATCAGCACCGCCCCCATCAGCGCCATGAAGGGAGGCTTCATCACATCCGCCAGCATGCGGGCCCAGGATTGCGCCACCGCCTCCGGCGACGCCGGCAAGGGCGCCATCATCACTTCGTCCTCCGGCGCGTGCCGTCGGTCCTGGACCATCGCCACGGCCCCGAACGCGCCCCCGAAGCACATCAGCGCCAGCAACGGGTGGAACGTGGAGACCTCCTCGTACTCCAGCGACTCGAGCGAGCCGAAGACCGCGGCCGCCGCCACGCCGAAGACCGCCGCCACCAGCCCAGCCACCCCCACCGCGCGTGCGTAGGCACCCTGGTCTGCCGGGCGCGCCCACCCGGCGATCGTCGCAGCGACCGCGGCGCACGGCACGAACATGAACGCGCTCGGGGTCAGCAGCCGCCCGGTCCCGAGCAGCACGCCCACCAGGACGGCCGTTCGTCGGGACGGCGCACGGATCAGCGCCATCATCGCCAGCGAAACGGCGGCGCCGAGGAATCCCTCGTGCAGGTGATGGTCCGCGTTCCCCAGCGCGCCCGCGTCCACCAGCACCGGCGTCAACCCCAGCAGCGCGGCGAGCGCGAGCGCCGGCCCAGCCCCCATCACGCCCCACGCCAGCCACACCAACCCGGCCAGCCACAGCACCGAGAGGGCGGGCCCGACCCACGCGGCACCCAACTCCGCACGGTCCTGCCCCGCGATCGCCACCGCCGCCGCCACCGCCTCGGCGTGGACCGGCGGAAGGATGATGCGCGCGCCCTCCGGGAAGCTCACGTAGGGGTCGAAGGCCTGGTAACGAGGGAAGGCGTGAAGCTGGAGCCGGGCAAAGCGCGTGTAGTAGTGAGAGTCGGACGGCAGCAGCTCCACCTGGCCCGGCGCCGGGAACACGGTGCGGAAATTGGCGCACCGGGCCCAGAGTCCCAGGAGGACGAGGAGCACCACGGTAGTCCGGGCCACCATCGGCGAGGATGAGAGCATTGGCGGCGGGGATGGCAACAACGGGGACGACGGAAAACGGCGCTGCCCGGACCGGTGACCCGGGCTGCCCCGCGTGCCTGGAGCACCGCTTCGAGCGGGCGGAGGCGACGCCGCGCGTGGTCGTCCGCCGGTGCCGCGCCTGTGGCCACCGGGTCGCGGACTTTCCCGGCCCTCCCCCCACCGAGCAGGACTTCCTCCTCCAGGACTCCGGCGAGTCGTACACGGGCTCGCTCAAGGCGACGCGCGTCCGCCAGGCAGGAGCCCTGGTGGCGGCGCTCAAGCGCGAGGCCGGCGCCGTGGAGGGGCTGCTCGACTACGGGTGCGGCCGCGGGTGGTTCCTGGAGGTCGCCCGCTCGGAGGGGCTGAAGCCGCTGGCGGGCGCCGACACCTCGGGGACGTCGATGGACGCGCTCGCCGCCGTGGGCATCGAAGGCGTGCGCATCGAGGACCCGATGCGGCCTGCCCTCACGGTGCAGCGACTCCCCTTCCGCCCGCGCGTGGTGTCGCTGCTGGACGTGGTGGAGCACATCGCGCCCGATCGGCTAGCGGCCTGGCTCACCGAGCTACTGGACGCCCTGCGGCCCGACCTCCGCTTCGTCCTCATCAAGGTGCCCATCTCCGGCGGGGTGATGTACCGGGCGGCCTCGGCCCTGGCGCGGGCGGGCGTGTCGGCGCCGCTGGACCAGCTCTACCAGGTCGGCCGTCTGCCGCCCCACGTCAACTACTTCAGCGTCCGTTCGATGCGCGCGCTGCTGGACCAACTCCGGCTCCCGTTGGTGCGCGTGGTGCGCGACCCCGAGTTCGAGGCCAGCGGGCTGAAGGAGCGCGCGACCTTCCTCCAGGCGCTGCCTCCGCCGGTCGCCACCGCCGCGGGAGGGGCCGCCATCGGTCTGGCCCGCGTGCTCCGGATGGAGGACACCGCCGCCTTCCTCTGCCGGGCGTGACGCTCGAAAGTGCCGGCTTGGATAGACTGCCGTGGCGGCTGCACTACGTCCGCGAACCACGCTCACGCACGGGGGGAATCGAATGCAAACCTTCCAGGTCTCGAACGTCGCGATCCCCCGGGAGCTGATGCCCTCGCTTGCGCGAGACCAGAGCATCCGCTCGCTCCTCCACCGGCGCGTGGAGCAGATCTGGACCAGCCAGCAACGCCTGGTGAGCTGCACCGACGCCAACGCCCTGGCGCAGGCCGCGCACGACGCCTTCTACTGCCATTACCCGCTCGTACTCGCCCCGGACGCGGTCTGGTTCTGCCTGGCCCAGGGCTTTGCGCGCCACGTCGCGCGGAACGCCGAGACGCTGCGCCATCACTTCGTCCGCCACGAAGGGAAGCTCAAGCTGGTGGTGGAGCGGGCCGACTTCTTGCTCGGTCAATCCAACCCATGGCCCGAGGCCTTCGCCGCCTTCTCCGACCAGATCGCCACCCACGTGGGCAAACGACGCGACCTCGTGGTGGCCGATTTCTCGACCACCGGGCCCATCGAGCGCGCGGCGTCGGAGGTGGTGCTGATGGACGCGTTCTCACCGTACTTCGAGTACGAGATGAGGTGCGGCTGCGGCATTCCGTCGATCACCCTCCTCGGTACGCCCGACGACTGGCGCTCCATCCGCCGCCGGGCCGCCATGTTCTCCGAGTTCGGTCTCGACCACTGGGTGCGCGCGCTGGCGCCCGTGCTGGACGAGCTCGTCCGCTCGGCCGAGGGAAAGGCCGATTCCGGATTCTGGCGCTCGTTCTTCCGCTACCAGAGCGGTTCGGGGCCAGCCGAGTTGACCGGGTGGATCAACACCTTGTTCCCATACCTGAAGACGTGGGACGGCGGTCCCGAGGAGCTCGTCGAGAATCAGTACCTCTCCGGGTGGGAGCAAGCGTTCCGGCGCGCCGAGGAACGTGAGGCGCGAAGGGAGCGGTTGTCTTTTGGCGCCGTCGGCGGCCCGGGTCTCCTCGGCATCCCTTCCAGCGTGGCCAGCGCACCCGTGCACCTCATCGACGGTGCGACCGGCGCCGAGCACGACGTCCGTTTCGTGGCCGGCATGCTCGGCGTGGTCCAGGACGTAGCGACGCGCGCGCTCCAGCCAGAGTTCGGCTGGGCGGTGGTCTACGACGAGGCGACTCAACCGGATGGGGGCAGGCGCCGCCGCTACAGGCCGATGTCTATTGTTGGTCCTTGAGTCAAAGGGCCAGGGAGTGTCCTGCACCCACATCCTCGGCCGGCGCGCTGTTCACCTCGGTCGCCTCGCGTGCTTCTTGCGCGGAGATCAGAGCCCCTGGTCCGCGTAGCTCGGGAGCGGGGCCGAGAGATCGACTTCTTCTCCGAGGGCGGCCAGTGCTGCGAGCCAAAAGTGCGGAAGCGGGAGCGGAACCCGGCGGATGATCTTCACCAGGCGACCGCGAAGCTCGGGATCTCCCCTCGCAAGCTGGTAGAGCGCTCGCCAGTCGTCCATGGTGCCGCGATCGAGTATCTGAGCGAGCTGCTCGTCATTCGCGAGGTCGAGAGAGCTCCAGTTCCAGAGCGCCCGGGATTGCGAGAGGTTGCCGGTCATCGAGGCGACTCCATGATCAGTTGGGCCACCACCTTTGCCCAGGCTCGCCCGCGCGAGGCAACATGCTCCCAGGAGCTCCAGGGCGCCTTCAGCGCTCGGTACCGGGTCAGGTCCACCTGGAGGCGATCCGAGGGTGCAGCGGCCGCCAGGCGTTCGACCACCTCGGCGAGCGGGGATGCGCCGGTATCCTGGGAGTAGAGGGCGTCGAAGTCGCGAAGCGCCGTGGCCACGCCTTCTTGGCCCAGCCGTTCGAAGAGCACCACCGTGTCGAGGTAGTCCCGGACGGTATGCCGGGTGGCCAGGAGCCATGCCTTGATCCGGGCCATTTCCGAGAGCGTCGGGACCCGGAGGCCCTGGAGCTCCTCCGTCTCCAGGGGAGCCATCCTCCGGAGTTGCCGGATTCCGGTGAGCACTCCATCCAGTGAACCGAGGATGAGCACCGGTCGCTGGACCCGGTGCGTCTTCCAGCCGGCCACGACCTCCAGGTCGGCGAGCACCTGGTCGAAGCGATCCCGCAGATCGGTGAGGACGTGATCTCCGTCCATGCTGAGGCGGTGACCTGCATGCAGGGAAGCGGCCGTCCCGCCTACGAGCACGGTCCCCGGTACCAGGTACTGGAGATGCCGCTCCGCCGAGAGAAGGCGTTCCCACTCTGGAAGGTCTGAATCCTCAGCCACGGGCCCTGAGCCTGCCACGCCGCGCTTCCGGTTGTCCGTAGGCCAGGCGCCGACGTGTCGAGCGACGGCATCCGACACCGCCCCGTCCGGTATGAACTTCAGGGTGACGGTCGGGTTCCGGACAACCCCGTGAATCCACCGCCACCTGGCCGGTACGTCGTTTGCTCAGAGACCCGGCCATGTCCCGAATCGCACGCTCCGAGGTGGTCGTTCCTGGAGAACTTTCAGTCTCCGCCCGCGAGAAGCTGATCGACGCCCTGTACAAGGTTCAGCGTGAGGTGTTCGACGGCGTCGACCGGAAGGCCTTTGCCAGCTCCGTCGTGAGCTCGAAGGCCGAGCGCACCTGGATCCTCGTCCACAAGAACCGCGAGGGCGCCATCGTGGGCTACTTCGCGCTCCACCAGTTCGACCGCGAGCTGGCCGGCGAGCCGGTGACCATCGTCCGCGCCGAGGCCGGCACCATGCGCGCGTACCGGGGCGGGAACGCCAACGCCCGCTTCGGCCTGTGGCGCGGGCTGCGCGCGCTCCTGGCGAACCCGGGCCGCCGCTTCTACTACCTGGGCTCGCTGGTCCACCCGTCCAGCTACTCGCTGTTCGCCAAGTACTTCGGCGAGGTGTGGCCGCGGCGGGAGGCACAGACGCCCGCGGAGCTGCAGTCGTTCATGGAGGAGCTGGCGGCGGAGTTCGGCCTGGAGAAGGTGGATGAGGCCCGGCCGCTGGTGCGCAAGGTGGGCTGGAAGACGCGCGAGACGGAGGCGGAGCGCGAGTATTGGCAACACTGCGACAAGCCCTCGGCCCGCTACTTCATCGAGGCCAACCCGGGCTACGTGGAGGGCACCGGACTGGTGACGGTGGTGCCGGTGACGGCGTCCAACCTCCTGACCATGCTGCGCAACGTGTGTGAGCGCAAGCTGCGCGCGCCGGTGGAGGCCGCCCTGTCGTTGGTGCGCCGGCTGCCGCTGGGTGCGCGGCTGTCGCGCTCGGAGATCATCCGCCAGCTGAGGGCCGCGCCGCTCTTCTCCCAGTTCGACGAGAGCACGCTGAAGACCGTGGCCGCGCGCGCGAAGATTGTCCAGCTGCCCGCCGGGCGCTTCGTGTTCCGCCAGGGAGATGCGAGCAACGAGCTGTACCTGCTGGCCCGGGGCGCCGCCTACGTGATGGAGGGTGGCGAGGAGAAGGTGGTGAACGAGTTGGGCAGCGGGACGGTGTTCGGGGAGATCGCCATGCTGGCGGGTGAGCGTCGCTCGGCTTCCATCCGCACGGCCACGGCGTCCACGCTGGTGAGCATCCCCCGCGAGGTGCTGCTGCCTCTGATGGACGCCAACGCGGGCCTGCGCCAGAGCGTGTGGAGTACGTTCGCCGAGCGTCGCTTCGAGTCGCTGGTGCGCGGCATGGAGCGCTACGGGCAGCTGGGCCGCCAGGGCCGG
>DATBSS010000026.1:0-3926 GCA_036559665.1 Myxococcaceae bacterium | reverse complement strand
CGATGCCCACCACCGCCAGCGAGGCGATCAACGGCCGCGCGTTTCGCGCCACCGAAGGGAACAGCGGCACCGCGTACCGCCAGAAGCCGTAGGTCCCCATCTTCAGCATCACCCCGGCCAGGATGATGGACCCCGCCACCGGCGCCTGGACGTGCGCGTCCGGCAACCAGGTGTGCACCGGGAACATGGGCACCTTGATGGCGAAGGCCAGCGCGAAGGCGAAGAACAGCAGCGGCCCGTACGCCTTCAGGGACGCCGCCACCGGCGAGAGGTTGGCGCACCCGTCCGGTCCGGCGCAGGCGCCCAGCTCCCGGTTGGCGGAGAGCAGCGCGTTGTAGATGGTGGCGTAGTCGAAGGAGCGCGACCCGGCGGGCTGGGCCACGAAGTAGATGGCCAGGATGGCCACCAGCATCAACAGCGACCCGGCCAGCGTGTAGAGGAAGAACTTCACCGCCGCCATCTGCCGCTCTTCCGACCCCCACACCCCCACCAGCAGGTACATGGGGATCAGCATCGCCTCCCAGAAGACGTAGAAGAGGATCAGGTCCAGCGACGCCAGCGCGCCCATCATCGCCGTCTGGAGGACCAGCAGCGAAAGGTGCAGCTCCTTCACCCGGTCCGTCACGTAGGTGGAGGCCAGCACCACCAGCGGCCCCAGGAAGACCGTCAGGAGAATCAGCGAGACCGCCAGCCCGTCCACGCCGAGATGGAAGCTGATCCCCAGCTCGTCCAGCCAGCGCATCCGCGTCTCGAGCTGGATCTCCGGGCCCTTGGGCTCGAAGGAGAGGTAGAGGGCGGCGCCCAGGGCCAGATCCACCAGGGTGGCCACCAGGGCCACCGTCCGGATCTGCCCGCGCTCGCCGGCGGGGAGGAGGGCCACCAGCGCCGCGAACAAAAGCGGCAGGAAGATGACCAGGAGGAGGAGGTTCTGGGAGAAGAAGTTCATCGGAAGTTGTAGAAGGCGTAGGCGACCGCCGCGAGCACCGCCGCCGCCATCACCGCGGCGTAGCTCTGCGCGTCGCCGGTCTGGAAGTACCGGATGACCGAACCGACCTGGTACGTCACCCACGCCACGCCCCGGACCACCACCCGGTCGATGAGCAGCGAATCCACCACCCGGTACAGCACGAAGCTGATGAGCTTCACCGGGCGGACGATGACCGCGTCATACAGCTCGTCCACGTAGAATTTGTGGCGCACCACCGACTGCGCCCGCCGCACCCAGGCGGGGAACGCCAGCACCTTCTCCCGCGGGAACACGCTCAGGTAGAGCCAGGCGGAGAACCCGCCGCCCACCAGGGCGATGACCCACGCCAACGCCCAGCCCGGCAGCAGCGGCGCCCACCCGCCCGCGGGGTGCGGCGGCGCGATGCTCCCGGCCTGGACCGCCAGGTGACGCGGCTGGAAGAACACCGGCGAGAGGAAGTTCTCCATCACCGGTTCGCCCCCCGCCGCCCCGTTCATCAAGGGCAGCCCGTACACCAGGGCGATCACGCTCAGCGAGGCGAGCATCAGGAGCGGGAAGACGATGGCCGTGCCGTTCTCGTGCGCCTCGGGGACCTTGGCCTCCTTGGACCTCTGGCCCTCGAAGGTGAGGAGGTAGAGCCGCCACATGTAGAAGGAGGTGCAGCCGGCGGTGAGCAGCCCCAGCGCCCAGGCCAGCCGCGGCACCCAGTCGTAGTGGAGCAGCTCGGTGTGGCGGATGCCGTGGAGGATGGCGTCCTTGGAGAAGAAGCCGGAGAGCGGGAGCACGCCGGTGATGGCCACGGTGGCGGTGGCGAAGGTCACCCACGTCCAGGGCATGGCGCCGCGCAGCCCGCCCAGCTTCTTGATGTCCGTCTCGTCCGCGTTGCCGTGCATCACCGACCCGGCCCCGAGGAAGAGGCAGGCCTTGAAGAAGGCGTGCGTGACCAGATGCAGGATGGCGGCCCAGAACACGCCCATCCCCACGGCCATGAACATGAACCCCAGCTGGGAGACGGTGGAGTACGCCAGCACCTTCTTGATGTCGTCCTGCGCGAAGGCCATCACCGCCGCCATCAGCGCGGTGGCGGCGCCCACCAGGGCCACCGTGGCCATCGCCACCGGGGAGAGCACCAGCAGCGCCCCGAGGCGCGAGAGCAGGTACACGCCGGCGGTCACCATGGTGGCGGCGTGGATGAGCGCGGACACCGGGGTGGGGCCCGCCATGGCGTCCGGGAGCCAGACGTACAGCGGCAGCTGCGCGCTCTTGCCCGCGGCGCCCAGCATGAACAGCAGCAGCACCGCGGTGAGCACGCCGCCGTAGGTCAGCCCCTTGAGCGGGCCCTGGTTGAGCTCCGTCTTGAGGTCCACCTTGGTCACGCCGGGGGTGGGGGTGACCAGGCGCGCGGTGGCCTCCAGGCCCTGGTAGCTGAGCGGCCCCTGCTGGACCACGCCGCGCCGGTACCGCTCCGCCCGCCCGGTGGCGACGAAGTTGCTGTCCATCGCCTGGGCGCTGAAGGACCAGACCCAGACCGCCAGCAGGCACGCGCCGACGATGAAGCCGAAGTCGCCGATGCGGTTGGTGATGAACGCCTTCCGCCCCGCCCACGCCTTGGCCGCGTCCGTGTACCAGAAGCCGATCAGCAGGTAGCTGCAGAGGCCCACGCCCTCCCAGCCCACGAAGGTGAGGACCAGGTTGTCGGCCATCACCAGCGTCAACATCATCGCCACGAACAGGTTGAGGTACGCGAAGTAGCGCGCGTACGCCGCGTCGTGGGCCATGTACTCGGTGGAGTAGACGTGGATGAGGAAGCCCACCCCGGTGATGACCAGCAGCATGGTCCCGGAGAGGTGGTCCACGAACAGCCCGAAGCGTGCGGTGAAGGCGCCGGCCTGGAACCAGGCGCCGGCGTCGGTGGCCAGGGCGTACGGGGACGGCTCCATCCCGAACATGTTCAACGCCATGGTGCCGCGGTCGTTCACCGCCCAGAACACCATGGCGGAGAGGATGAAGGACCCCAGCACGGAGGCGCACGCCACCAGGTGCACGTTGGCGCGCCCCAGCCACCGCCCGAACAGGCCGCAGGTCGCCGCGCCCAGCAGCGGCAGGGCGATGATCAACCACAGCGAGTTGGAGAGGCCCGGCGCGTCGAACGGCGACGTCATGAAGAAGTGTTGGATCCGGTCGGAGAGCTGGTTCAGCCACTGCATGGCGGTGCGTTCCCCTTCCCCGTCAGTGCTTGAGCGTCTTGATGTCGCCGATGTCGACCGTGCCTCGGCTGCGGAAGACGGCGATGACGATGGCCAGCCCGATGGCCGCCTCGGCCGCCGCCACTGCGATGATGAAGAACGCCGAGACGTGCCCGTAGAGGTCGGCGTGCTGCCGGGCGAAGGCCAGGAAGGTGAGGTTGGCGGCGTTGAGCATCAGCTCGATGCACATGAACACCACCAGCGCGTTGCGCCGGACGAGCACGCCGAACATCCCCATGGTGAAGAGGACCGCGGCGAGAATGAGGTAGTGCGGGGCGGGGACCATGGCTCGTCCTTTAGATGCGGGGCTTGGCCACCACCACCGCGCCCACGATGGCCACCAGGAGCAGGAGGGAGACCGCCTCGAAGGGAAGCAGGTAGGTGCCGTAGAGGAGCCGGCCCAGCTCGCGCAGGGAGCCGAAGCTGGACGCCTGCGCCGCGCTCAGCGTCGCCATCGGCTGGTCCGCGGGGAGCTGCCGGATGGAGGCCACCAGCACCGCCAGCAGGCCCACCGCCGCGCCCCCGCCGGCGACGCGGGAGAACGTCAGCCGCGGCCCCTTGATGCCGGTGTCCGTCAACGACAGCAGCATGATGACGAACAGGAACAGCACCATGATGGCGCCGGCGTAGACCAGGACCTGGAGGACGGCGATGGTGTGCGCCCACAGCAGCACGTAGATGCCGGCGAGGAAGAAGAAGGTGGCCACCAGGCT
>DATBSS010000025.1:0-7595 GCA_036559665.1 Myxococcaceae bacterium | reverse complement strand
ATTTTCATGGCGAGCCCAGAAGCAAGCCCCTCGCCAGGACAGTCCACCCTGGGCGGGGGGCGGCCTGTGAATCCGACTGCACGGTTCAGGCGGCGATGCGCAGTTCGGCGCGCACGCGATCGGTCGCGGGCGAGACGCGGTAGTGGATGCAGCCCAGCTCGGCGTGGTCGCCTCCGGCGCGGCGGAGGTGGCCTTCGATCTGGAGGTGGCCGCCTTCGACCTGGCTGACGAACTCCACGTCCATCGGCATCCAGGGGACGCGGACGCCGTGGACGCGGACCGTCTCGCCGCGGATGGAGAGCCCGCCGCCAGGGAGCACGCGCACGGCCATCTGGATGTCGATGCCGGCATCCGGGAAGACCTCGTGGAGCGCGCCGTCCCGGACCACGAAGTCGGAGTCGAAGACACGCAGCGCGCCGTGGCAGTACAGCTCGCGGACGAAGTGCATGGAGCCGTCGTCGCGGCGGTAGACGCGGAAGCGCGCGGGGAGCGCGCCGCGGTCCGTCTCGTAGAGGCCCTGGCCGAGGAGCCGCGTCGCCAGCCAGGACACCACGCGGGAGCCGACCGTGTTGAGCGTCAGCCAGGCGCGGACCGGGAAGCGGGAGGGGTTCGAGTAGAAGGCGACGATGCGCGGGTGGACGCGGCGGACATCATCGCCCAGCACCTCGGCGAGGAGTGGCCAGGCCTCTTCCGGGCGGGCGTCGCGGCCCCGGTGGAGCGCGCGGACGCCCCGGCGGTAGACGCGGGCCGCCGTCCAGGCGGTGAGGAGGTACCGGAGGAGCAGGACCGCGGCGCGGCGGTCGGCCGGGTGGCGCGGGGAGACCAGCGCGCGCAGGGTCTCCAGGGCGTAGCAGGCGATCAGCGCCCAGCCGGCGCGGAACAGGCGGCTCAGGCCCAGCGAGAACCCCTGGGCCATCGCGGCCTCCCCCGCCACCGCGCCCGACAGCGCCGGGCCGTCGATGAGGCGCGCGTCCAGGGTGAACTCCATGTGTTGGTGGAGCAGGCGCCAGAGCGGGTCGCTCGGGTGGGCGCGGAATTCGCGCTCGAAGGCGGACATCAGGCCGCCGGAGCGGACGCGCTTCATGTCCTGGAGGTGGGCGGCGATCCATGCCTCGTCGCGGATCTCGCAGGGGAGTCCGCGCTCGCAGGCGCGGGCGTAGGCGCGCCAGGCGCGGGTCCGCGCGCGGCCGGAGCGGGACACCGGCATCAGCGCTTCGCCGATGCGGTCGAAGGATTCGGAGAGACCGCAGAAGCGGCCGAGGGTGACCGCGCTGCCGGTGAGGAGGTGGACGCGGCTCATCCGGCAGCCATGCGTGTCGTAGAACTTCACGAGCCGGTCCAGCCGCTCCCGGGCCAATTGCTGACGGAACTCGTTCACGACGCCGCCTCCTTCCCGATCCAGCTCCTCGCCTCGCCCAGCGGCGGTCGCGCTCCAGCCATGCGCCGGGCCAGGAACGGCAGGAACCGCCACCGGTTCCTCCGCCGGGCCAGCGCGCCCTCGTCCCCGGCGCACCACCGCCGCAGCGTTTCGAAGCTCCACTCCGTCGCCAGCTGCATCACCGGCCGGAACACCCGGTCCACCGCCTGTCCGAGCGCGCGGTACCGCACCCGGTAGTCGTAGACCGTCTTGAAATGTGTCCACTCCCCTGCCGGCCGGTACACCCACGCCCCCTTCCCCTCCGCGATCAGCGAGCGCGGATCCTCCGACCCGAACTCGAACGAGCACACCGCCCCCTCGCGCCGCCCCAGGTACCGCCCCGTCCCCTCGATCTGCATCCCGAACCCCAGCCGCGTCCGGTACTGGAGCTCCGCGAACCCGCGCCCGTCCGTCCAACCCTCCGCCCGGATCTCGTCGAACCGGATGTCCCAGAGCATGTGCCGCTCGTGGTCCAGCGACCGCGCCCAGACCTCCTCCACCGGCGCGGGCACCAGCGCCTCCACCGTGATCCGCCGGTGCATCAGCGCGCCTCCTGGACCTGCGCCTGCGCCGGGTGCCGGGCGGGCCACCGGATCCAGCTCCACAGGTCGCGCGCGAACACCACGAACGCGGTGGCGCCCATCGTGGTCATCAGCGCCCGGAGCAGGACCGGCACCGCCGGCGGCTCCACCACCACCGCCGCGGGAAGCGCCCGGTCCGGCCAGCAGGCGGCGAAGACGGCCATCATGTAGCCGCCCACCAGCACCGAGAGGATGATGTGCATCAGGTACTCGCCCCTCGGCAGCCCGCCCTGCGCCTTCCGGCTGTCGCGCTCCTCCCACACGTCCGCCCACGCCACGAACACGTCCGCCGCGTAGAGCACCGCCAGCCCGATCAGCGCGGCGCCGTGGAACCGGAGGTTCGCCACCCAGAGGAACTGCAGCCCGTAGATGAGATGCCGCGCCGTGTGCCACAGCACCTCGCGGCGGCACTCGGGCCGGTCGGCGAGCCGGCACTTCCACCAGTGGAAGTAGAGAACGTCGAACGCGCCCAGGTGTCCGACCACGAGGAGCAGGTAGAAGGCGATGGTCATGCCCGCCCTCACTGCAACCGGCCGGCCTCCCTCAACCCCGCGTCATCACTGATGTTCACCCTCCCATCAGCCGTCAACGCCGTTGTCGGGGCCGCCCTCGCCATGGACAGCGCGGTCCATGCTATGGCCACCGCCATGGGCCAGTCGAAGCTCTCGCGCTACCTGGGGACGTTCCTCTTCTCAGCAGCCATCGTCTGCATGATCGGCTTCTGGTGGTCGAGGACCTCCAACAGCGACAGCTTCATGGTCTGGGCCCAGGCCCTGAAGTGGATCCTGATCTCGCTCGCGGTGATGGGTGGCTACATGGCGGCGGTCGGCCTGTACCACACCATCCTCGCCGCGCTGGGCCTGGACGGAGAGCCGGGGATCTTCTCCCAGGGCCAGCGCTCCGGTCCGTTCTCCGGCCCCCCGGTCGACGCGCAGCACGCCGTCCCGGTAGAGGGCGCGGGCGTCGTCCCGGATGCGCCCGCCTCCCCTGCCCCTCCGACGGACCAGGTGCACTGAGCCAGTCGGTCAGTCCCCCGCGGCAGGGGGGACGCCAAGGGCGGCCGGCATGGCGCCGGCCGATCCTCCAGGCTCAGTACGTCGACTCCGACCAGCTCAACGCCGACGACGCGCTGCCCGTCTCCACCAGCGGGTAGCCGGACACGTGGATGGTGAAGTTGCCGGCGGTGCTGATCGCGTCGCCGCTCACGGTCGCGGAGCACACCGCCTGGTTGCCGACGATGAGCTGCGCCTCCAGGTGCTGGTTGGCGCCGGCGGTGAACTGCTCGCGGACCATCACGGCGCCGCCGGTGCCGCAGGTGGAGAACGTCGTGTTGCCCGTCGTCAGCTCCATGTCCCGCCCGGCCAGCAATGCGTACCCCTTCGCAGACGCGGGCAGCAACGTGAGCTGGTTGGTGCTGTGGGTCACATTCCCCACCACGTTCAAGCTGGTCGGCCCGGGGGGCGACACGCAGTCCGGGGTGGTGGCGCCCGCGGTGTCCATGTTCCCCTCGACGATCCACACCCCGACCGGCGGCGCGGTCTCGAGATGAAACGTGTTCCCCGGCACCTCCTCCGCCCCGATGCCGTAGCCGCTCCCGCCGTCCGGGTACTCGGCCGGCGTCGTGTTGCAGCCTCCGAGGGTCGTCGGCAATCCCTCGGTGACGGTCCAGATGCTGGTCGCCCCCACCGTCGCAGCGCCGGGGCTCATCACCACGCGCGTGGCGTCGTCGACGATCTTCACGGGGTAGGTCGCCCCGGCGTCCGTCGAATAGACCTGCGTCCAGCACGATGCGCAGTCCGGGTCCGAGTCGCCGGGCGCGCAGAGCCGTGGGAAGTGGGCGGGCTTGGTGCAGCCGCCGTCCGCCAGCCCGGCGTAGTTCCACTGGTACAGCCGCGTCTCCACCGCCAGCTCGTGGCGCAGGTAATAGAACGGCGTGCACGGGGCGGCGGTGCACGGCGGCGGGCCGTTGGTCGCGTCGAACGGCGCCACCTTGGGCGGCGGCGGCACCACCGCGTTGGCCTGGCACGTCCCGCCCCCCAGGTTGACGACGTTGCACGCGCCGGCCGCGTTGGCGTCGCAGGTGGCCGGCCCCAGGACGGAGCACCGGTTGCCCGGCGGCCCGCCGTTGCACGCGGCGTCGCACAGGCACCCGTCCACCAGCGCGCCCGTGGTCGACAGGTCCGCGAAGTCGCCGCACGCCTTGCTGGCGCCGGACATGTCCACGTCGCCGCCCGCGTAGATGCCGGCCGCCTTGCCGGGGCCGACCGCCGTCCGCAGCGCCCGCGTGGCGCGCGCCTGCGTCGGGTCGGTCCCGGGGTAGATCCCCACCACCGAGATGACGACGGTGCGGTCGCGGTCGCGCATCGAATCCTGCCGAACCGCCGCCGCCGCCGCCCCCTCCACGCACCCGGTGCCGGCGTTGTTCCCGGTGCTGTTCGAGTAGCTGCCGCTCTCGTCGTCCTCGTTGTCGTCGATGCGGACCAGGTACGCGCCGCCGCCGGCCGGGACCCGGAGGAACCGCCGGCCGGCGCCGCCTGCGATGATCGGCGCCACGCCGGCCCCGGTGAAGGGCGGGAGGTGGTCGTCCGCGATGCCGCCGCCGAAGTTGAGGGCGCTGCCCACCACCGCGCACGTGGTGTCGAGGCTGGGGTCCAGCGCGCGGTCGAAGTCCACGTCGGTGGCGGAGACCTGCGCCAGGTACGCGCGCGTGCGCTCCAGCCCCAGCTCCGCGATCGCCAGCGCCTGCTGGTGGTCGCGCTCGCCGCTGGAATTCTGCCGAGCCGCCCCGCCGAGCTGGATCACCGCCGCGGTGATGGCGATCAGCGCCACCACCACCAGCAGCGCCGCCAGCATCGAATATCCGCGGGGGCGGCGGCTCACAGGCGCACCGTGGCGGAAGCGGTGGCGCCCGTGCTGAGGGTCGAGGCGCCGACCACGCGCTGGAGCGCGAGGTTGATCACCACCCGCCGGATCCGGCGCAGGTCGGCGAGCGGGACAGGCGTGGCGAGCACGGCGTCCGCGGCGTCGCGGTACTCGAAGGTCAGCGCAAACACGTCCCGCGCCCGGACCTCCGCCACCGTCCCGGTCGGAGGCGCGTCGGTGTCCAGGCAGCGGCGCGCCAGGAGCGACGCCGGATCGAGCGCGACGCCGATCTGCCCCCAGCACTGCTGGCGCGTCACCGTGTTTCCGGCGAGCCGGTAGACGACCAGGTCCGGCGTGGAGACAAAGCCGCGGTTGGGGACGTTGCCCGGGAAGAGGCCCGGGAGGTTGACGAAGAACGACAGGTGGCGGCGCGTCCCGGTGGCGGCGTGCACCGGGCTCTGGAGCTGTCGCTCCACCCAGTCGCCGGCCCCGTTGGCGATCAGGATCCACTCCGACGGCTGGTACTTGTTCAGCGCCCACGGGCAGGTCTGCGCGAGGGCGCTGGTGGCGCAGTCGGTCCCGGAAGGCGCGAAGAGGGGGCTCTCGTCATCCGTCCGGCAGTGGCCGGCCGAGTCAACGTCGCAGGGACCGGTCAGCTCGTTCACCACCGCCACCCCGTTCAGGGGGATGGAGGGCTGCTGGAGGTCCGAGAGCTGGGAGAACCCGTTGAAGCTGGATTCGGGGCGCGGCAGGTCCGCCAGGAAGGCGATGTCGCCGGCGTTGGCCTCCACGATGGAGGCCGGGAACCTCACCCCGCCCACGGCCTGGTCGGTGCCCTTGGGGACGCCCAGACCCGCCTGGCGGAGCTCCGCCTCCATCTGGCCAATGAGCAGGGTGCAGGACCGTTCGAGGTTGGTCCGCTCCAGGGCACGCCGGTGCTGGGCGGACGCCGCCAGCAGCACCGCCACCGCGCCGGTGAGGATGATCAGCATCACCGCGGTGCCGATGAGCAGCTCGATCAGCGTGAACCCGCCGCGGCGGCTCGTCACTTGAACGCCTCCGCCGACCAGGTGGACGCGCCGTAGGTGAGGATCACCGTGGCGTGCTTGTACGTGAGCGGGGCCGCGGTGCCGCCGTCCAAGTCCACGTCGTCCGTCACCACCGTGACCAGCGTCCAGGTCGGGTGCCCGAGCACGCCGGCGTCGGAGGCGCCCGCGGCCCAGGCGGCGTTGTTGATGGGGAGGGCCCGCAGCCGCTCCACCTGGGCGGTGACGACGTCGGTGGCGGCGCGGTCCACCGAGGCGGTGCCCAGCAGCTTCGTCCCGGCCACCAGCCCCGCCGCGATACCGGCCAGGGCCCAGGCCACGATGGCGGCGGAGATCATGGCCTCGACCAGCACGTGGCCACGCGTCTTCATGGGCATGGCTGCACCGGGTTGACGGGGCTGGAGCAGATGGGCCCGTACGAGCGGATGATGATCCGGGTGTTGGGCGCGCCGGCCGGCCCCACCTGGATCTCGGTGTCCAGCCCGTTCTGCGTGTAGCCGTTGGGCCGGAACTCGGGCTCGGTGAGCGCGACAGGCACCAGCGCCTCGATGCCCCGGGGCAGCCGTACGTCGTCGATGCGGGTGTCCGCCACGAGCCCGGGGGCGTTCGTCTGGCAGTCCGCGTCCTGCCGGCGCACCACGTGCAATGTGTCGCCGGGGATACCGGGCGCCACCGAAGCGCCGGCCGCGAGGACCTGCACCCGGTAGCAGCGCGTCTGCTGCCGCGCCTCCACCCTCGCCTGCGCCACGATCTGCACCGCCGCCTCCGCCGCCACCATCTGCCGGTAGCGGCCCACCGTGGGGGTGAGCGCGGTCGCAGAGAGGGCGGCCAGGATGGCGAGGATCGCCACCGCCATCATCAGCTCGATCAGCGTCATTCCGCGCGCGGGGGGCGTGCGCATGTCGGCGCCCGACTCAGCAAGAAGCGTACGCGCCCATTTTGCCCGACCTTTCGCGCCTGTTCACGGCTGGACGGAAAAGTTTGCGAGGGGCTACCTCGCACAAGATGCGGAGCTCACTCCTGGTGGCGGTAGATCTCCCCGCCAGTCTTGAGGAACTCCTCCGACTTCTGCGCCATCGCCTGCTGGGCCTCGGCGTACTCGCGCACGTCCTGGGTGATCTTCATGGAGCAGAACTGCGGCCCGCACATCGAGCAGAAGTGCGCCGTCTTCGCGCCCTCCGCCGGCAGGGTGGCGTCGTGGAAGGCGCGCGCCCGCTCCGGGTCCAGCGACAGGTTGAACTGGTCCTCCCAGCGGAACTCGAAGCGCGCCTTGGAGAGGGCGTTGTCGCGCGCCTGCGCGCCCGGGTGGCCCTTGGCGAGGTCCGCGGCGTGGGCGGCGATCTTGTAGGTGATCACGCCCTCCTTCACGTCGTTGCGGTCCGGGAGCCCGAGGTGCTCCTTGGGCGTCACGTAGCAGAGCATGGCGGTGCCGAACCACCCGATCAGCGCCGCGCCGATGCCGGAGGTGAAGTGGTCGTAGCCGGGCGCGATGTCCGTGGTGAGGGGGCCCAGCGTGTAGAACGGCGCCTCGTGGCACTCGTCCAGCTCGCGGGTCATGTTCTCCCGGATGAGCTGCATGGGCACGTGGCCCGGGCCCTCGATCATCGTCTGCACGTCGTGCTTCCAGGCGACCTGCGTCAGCTCACCCAGCGTCTTGAGCTCCCCGAACTGGGCGGCGTCGTTGGCGTC
>DATBSS010000024.1:0-1905 GCA_036559665.1 Myxococcaceae bacterium | reverse complement strand
GGGTTCTTCACCCCGCCGTGCACGTCGGAGAAGGCGACGATGTGGCCGCCGACCTCGTGGAGCAGGCGGGCGGAGTGGCTGCCCACGTTGCCGAAGCCCTGGATGGCGAAGCGGGCGCCCTTCACCGGCAGGCCCACGTCGCGCAGGATCTCCCGGCAGACGTAGAGGATCCCGCGGCCGGTGGCGGCGTCCCGCCCGCGCGACCCGTACAGGTCCAGCGGCTTCCCCGTCACCACCGCCGGTGAGTGGCCGTGGTACTTGGAGTACTGGTCCATGATCCAGGCCATCACCTGGGGATTGGTGTTCACGTCCGGGGCGGGGATGTCCCGGGTGGGCCCGATGACGTCCTGGATCTGGTCCACGAATTTGCGGGTGAGGCGCTCCACCTCCTTCACGCTCATCTGCGAAGGGTCGCAGGTGATGCCGCCCTTGGCGCCGCCGTAGGGCAGGTTCACCACCGCGGTCTTCCAGGTCATCAACGAGGCGAGCGAGACCACCTCGTCCTGGTCGACCTGGGGGTGGTAGCGCAACCCGCCCTTCATCGGACCGCGGCTGTTGTCGTGCTGGATGCGGTACCCCATGAAGGTGCGGATCTCCCCCGAGTCGAGCTCGATGGAGACCTGGACCTTCACCTCGCGCAGGGGCGTGGCGAGGAGCGTTTCGATCCGCTCCCCCACGTCCATGATTCGCGCCGCCTTGCGGAAGTAGTAGTTGGTGGCGTCGACGGTGCTCATGTGGCGGCGGGACCTTAACAGATGGGATCGGGGCTACCATCTTCCAGCGCTCCTGGCGCAGGATGTGGCTGATGGCCGCCTCATCCGAGGACCGCGCGCGGAACCTGCTCAACGGGGTGGCGCGGAAGATCCGCACCCTGCGCGAGCGGCACGGGATGACCCAGGAGGACTTCGCGGCGCGCTGCGGGATCTCCGTGAGCTTCGCCTCGCTGCTGGAGCGCGGGGAGCGGACCCCCTCCTACGAGACGCTGGTGCAGGTGGCGGCCGCCCTGCAGATTCCCCTGGCGGAGCTGTTCCGCGAGCAGCCCGCGGACCCCTATGACGACCCGTACTACCTGCGCTTGATCGAGTTCGCCCGGCGGAGGCGGCTCAGCCGCGCCCAGGTGGACCGGATGCTGGCGGTGGGGGACGCCATGTTCGACGAAGCCCCCCAGGTCAACCAGGTGGCGCCCGGGCAGACGGTCTGCAGCGAGCCGGGGTGCGGGCGGCGGGTGCTGGCCAAGGGGCTGTGCGCGTCGCACTACCACCGGGCTCGCCGGGCGCGGCTCTGAGGGCGCGTCAGTCACCCAGGTAGTGGAGCGCCACGGTGCGGTGGTGGCCGCGGGTGCGGTGCTCGAAGACGTAGAGGCCCTGCCAGGTGCCCAGCGCCATCCGCCCGGCGACGACCGGGATGGAGAGCTGCGTCTGGGTGAGGGCGGCGCGGACGTGGGCGGGCATGTCGTCCGGGCCCTCGGCGGTGTGCTCGAAGAGGGGATCGCCGTCCTTCACCAGGCGCGACAGCCAGCGGTCCAGGTCGGTGCGGACGTCGGGGTCGGCGTTCTCCTGGACCAGCAGGCTGGCGGAGGTGTGCTGGATGAAGAGCGTGAGCAGCCCGCCCTCCGGGCCGGGGCGCGCCGAGTCCGAAAGCCACCGCTCCACCTCCCGCTGGCAGGGGTGGAGGCCCCGGCCGGGCGTGCGGACCTGGATGGCGCCGTGGACCTGTCTCATCCGGAGCGCTGCGTACCATGCTCGCGGACCGCCTCCAGCGCCAGTGTCACCGCGGCCAGGGTGACTTCTTTCGGGAAGTAGCGCGCCAGGCCCGGAACGCCGGGCAGGGACGATTCGGCGTGGTCCATGTCGGTCAGCCGCACCACGTTCGACCCCGGGAGGACCGCGTCCTCGGGGACCACCA
>DATBSS010000023.1:0-1815 GCA_036559665.1 Myxococcaceae bacterium | reverse complement strand
CACGAACGACACCTGGCCCGCCTTCGACTCGGAATGGCCCTCGTCCTTGGGCTGGAGCCTCACCAGGTCGTCGTTCACCATGCAGGCGGCGTTCGACTGGTTGCCCACGCCGCCGAAGTAGCTCCCCGCCTCTTCGTGGTTCGGGTCGATGGCGCGCGGATAGGCGATCTGCAGCTCGCCCTTGACCACGTCCGGGCCGACGTTCTTGACCCGGACCGTCATCAGGAAGTCCTCGTCGTCCCCCTTGGTCCAGCGCAGCTCCTTGTCGATTTCGTACCCCGCCTGGCGGAGCGAGAAGCGCACCCCGTCCGCGGTCTCCTCCTCCACCTTGTAGACGGCGTTCGGATCCACGCGCCGCCCGTCCGACTTGATGGCCACCGCCAGCGGCGAGTCCCCCGCGTCCTGGTCCGGCGGCACGGCCAGGTTCATCGGCGGCCCCTCGGCCCTCGAGGTGGAGAAGACGTCCTTGATGCCCTCGAGCGGGCTGCGCTTCACCTGGTCCCGCGTCTTCTTCCCCTTGAGCTCGGCGGACACCAGCGCCGCGCCGCGGGTGGAGAAGGTGAGCGCCACCGCCGGGCGATCCAGGGTGAGCGACTTCACCTCGTTGGGCGGCGCCTCGGGCAGGGCCGGCGCGGACTTCACCTCGCCAGGACTCGCGGGAGCGGCGGGAGTGGTGGGAGTGGTGGCCTCCGCGACGGCGGCCGGGGTCCCGGCGTCCCCGGCGCCCTCCAGGCCCTGGGCCGAGCGCCCCGACCACCAGGCGAAGGCCAGGGCCAGCGGGACCATGACGGCCATGGCGAGGAGCAGTCTCCGCTGCTGATCCATCTGCGGCTCCATCAGACGTGCGCCTTTCGCGCCGGCGGGACTGGGTCCAGGCCCCCGGGGTGGAACGGGTGACAGCGGGCCAGCCGGCGAACGGCGAGCCAGAGCCCCTTGAAGGGGCCGTGCCGCTCCAGCGCCTCCAGCGCGTAGGCGGAACAGCTCGGTTCGAAGCGGCAGATGCCGCGCGGGAGGGCCGGGGCCAGCGTGGCCCGGTAGAGGCGGATGGGAAGCGAGAGCAGGAAGGCCAGCAGCTTCACGGGAAGAGGCCCCGCAGCCGCGAGGCGATCTGGTCGAAGGCGCGGGACAACCGGCCGAAGTCGGCGGAAGGGGCGGAGGCGCGCGCCACGATGACCACGTCCACCCCGCTGGGCAGCGAGGCGCGCCGCTGGCGGTACAGCTCGCGCAGCCTACGCCGGATCCGGTTTCGCACCACCGCGTTCCCCACCTTGGTCGTGACGGTGAAGCCCATCCGCGTCGTCCCGACCTGATTTCGCAGCGCGAGCGCTAGCAGCGGGTCCACCGCCACCTTCGCTCCCTCCTCTTGGACCTTCACGAACTGCGGGCGCCGCAACAACCGCGCCTGCTTGGGGAAGGCGGCGCCCTGGACCGGGCCGGCTACTTCTGCGCCGCCCGGACGACCAGGCGCTTGCGCCCCTTGCTCCGCCGCCGCTTGAGGACGGCGCGGCCCGCCTTGGTGGCGTTGCGCTTCCGGAACCCGTGCGCCCGGTTCCGCTTCACCTTGGACGGCTGGTAGGTCGGCTTCCGCTTGGCCACGACGCTTTCTCCCCTTCGAGCTCAATGAAAGAGGGCGCGTGTAACGCGAGGTGCAGATCAAGTCAACGCGCTCCGTCAGCCGGTGGAAACCTTCACCCCGGCACCTCATTGGGTTGTGGACGGGCCTGTGAAGAACCGTGGTGATTGGCTGTGGAAAGGTTGTGGTGGTGGAGTGTGTAGCCAGGAACAACGCGCCGGCGCATGCGCCTTCCCGAGAGA
>DATBSS010000022.1:0-3333 GCA_036559665.1 Myxococcaceae bacterium | reverse complement strand
AGACAGAAACATCTGTCTCATCTGGAGCAACGGATCGAAGACTTGGCTCGGCACTACGTCGGTTGCCACCGGAGTCGCGATCTTCTGTTTTCGGTCATTAGTACCCCACAGTACCTACGTGCCTCTGCGATCATTCGTTGCAAAGGCTGGAAAGTGGTGGGCGGTCGGCTGAAATACCTGGGCGAAGCCGAGCGCGAGTTTCAGCCGGAAGCGACGCCCGACAGCGCGCGCTCTAGATCCGCAGCGAGCCGGGCGCAACGGAGGAATGCTGCCGGGCGGAGGCGCTGAGCGGCCGCCGCGTCACGCAGCGACTGCAACGTGGAAGCCACGCGTTCGCGCGGAATGCGCGTCCGGAGCTCCACCTGGAGCGAGGCCTCGGCGTCGGTCGCGGCGATGGGCACGCTCGCGCGCTCGTGCATCACGTGGCGGAGGCGGGTGACCAGCGCTCCGGCCAATGCGGGCTCCACGCGCGCGCGGCGGGTGAGCCAGGCCATGGAGGAGACGTATTCCAGGATGGACCGGTGCCGTTCCACGGGCTCCGGGCGCGGCGGGCCGAGGCGCATCCCGCGCGAGAGCGCGTAGGCGAGGGTCGCGAAGACGAGCTGGGCCGCGACCGTGAGGAGCGCCGGCGGATACCCGGCCGACGCCATGCGCACGTGGTGGCCCTCGTCGAAGCCGATGGGCCCACTGGAGGCGAACGCCTCCCAGAGCGCCAGGTTGTCCGCGGCCTCCAGCCGGCGGTTCTCCGCCACCTCGGCCCCCGCGAAAACCCAGATCTCCCCCCGCCCCTCCGTCCAGGTGAGCGAGGCGGTTCCCCCTGGCTGCCCGGCGACCGGAACCGCGCGCGGCTCGTTCGAGGCGATGGCGCCTCCCGCCGCGACCCGCAGCCGGCGGATGTCCGGAGCGCCCGAAGGCGGTGCCCAGACGGGGACCGTGGCCCCGGTCAGGTCGGTGAGCTGGGCGCTGAGCTCGTCCGGGCGGAGGCCACCGGACGGATACAGCTGGAGCCAGCGCGCCATCGCCGGCTGGGCGCGCTCGAACGGGCGAGGCGCGAGGTACACCAGCCGCCCGCCGCCCTGGACGTATCCGCGGAGCACCGCCACCTCGTCGCGATCGATCTCTCGCTCCGTGGGGGCGGTGAGGACCAGCGTCCGGAGCTCCGAGGGCGCGGCGGAGAAGCGCGCGTCGATGCGCCGGGCGTCGAACCCGCGCTCCTGCAGCAGCACGAACAGCGCCTTCAGCCCCGCCGGGCCGGGATTGTCGATCGACGGAATGCGCGACAGGGTAGGGGTGCCCTGGTTGGCCAGCCCGAGCGCCACCGCGACCGCGACCAGCACCCCGTACACGAGCCAGAGCCGTGCGCCCTTCACCGGGTCGCCTCTGCTACTCGAAGATCTCCCGCTCGAGGATCTCGAGGGACTCGCCGTCGAGCTTCCATTGCCCGCCTCCACCATAGACGCCTTCACTACATGGCGCCTCGGGGAGGATGACGACGTGCCACCGGGTGCCGGCATCGTCGCGCTCGACCCAGACTCCATACGTGGCGGGATCGAGGAAGCAGCGGTGGAAGTCGAGGTTTGCGTCCGGGACGGTGCCCCCATCCTGGACTCCGCCGTCCTCGGCGAGCGAGCTCAGGTTGGCCAGCTCCGTCCGTTCGGCGGCGAGCAGGTCCTGCATCGCGACCGCGCCCGCCATCACCTCACGCCCGCGCCCGATCCGGGTGGCTTCCCGGGTGAGGCCCGGCGGCGGTTCCTTCTCTTTGGGGACGAGTTGTTCAATGAGCGCGCACCCGGATAGGCCGGCGAGCAGCGCGAGGGAGAGCCGTTTCACGGGACGATCACCGTCCCTTCTTTCGTGCCGAATCGCCGCACGATGCGCGAGGGCGCGCAGAGGAAATGCCCGATCGTGGGATAGCGCTCGGCGATGGTCAGGTCCCGGATGGACGGCTCGGCCGTGAAGCGGTGGCTGTGGTACCGGCCGAGGAGCTTCGCGCCGTCAGGCGGAAGCGGCGGCCCGTACGCGGTGCCGCACTTGCCACCGTTCTGCGTGATGGGAAGCCCCACGCGGATGCCGCCTTCGCCCTCGTACAGCGTGCCACAGTACTCCCAGATCTGGGCCTTCGGCTCGTGGTCCCAGATCCACTGGCATGCGGCTTTCGCCGCTTCGTTCAATTCCGTGAAGGCCACGCCGGTATCCGGCCCTGACGGGGCCACGCGCTGCGACGTAGAGCACCCCGCGATCGCCAGCCCTGCCGCGTAGACCCAGGGTCTCACGGGCTTCAGCCTATTCTGGGTAACCGGCTCTCCAGGGCCCGCGGCCCGGTGAAAGATTCTGATGTCGGCCGCCACCGGATGAGCGGACCTTTCACACAGGCCCTTCCACCAGCCTCGCGGCGAGCCGCGCCACGTCATCCAGGAACCGCCTGGCGTCCGGCGCCGCTGGGCTCTGGAGCGAGTAGTACGTCCGGTCGTACCAACCGAGGAGCTGGCGGGCCTGGTCCGACACTTCGGGCGTCGCGCCGCGCTGGACGATCTCCTCCGCGGTCTCCCGGTTCGTCCTCACCCGGTCCGCGCGCGCCAGCGCCTTCCGCTCCAGGGCCCCCAGCAGCGCGAAGAGCCCCTCGCGGATCGCCCCGCGTGGATCCGTCTCCAGCATCGCTCCCCCGCGTGAGAGGTGCGCTTCCGGCGCGTCCAGCGTCATGCCCCTCCTCTGCACGGCCGGCTTCGTTCGCCCCCGCCCGCCCCCTCCGCGCCAGGTGCTCGTGAGCCGGAACCCGACCCCCAGCACCACTGCGATCGCCAGCGCGAGGACCAGCACCCGCGTCCACTGCGCGAACCCCTGGACCCCGCGACTCTCGAACAGCGCCTCGAACCAGGCCGTGAGCCAGGCCACCAGCCGCGCCAGCCCGTCGACGTCCGCGCTCCGTGCCTGTCCGAACTCGGGCCGCGCCAGGATCTCCTCCAGATATTCCCGGTCACCGGACCGGAGCGCCGGCGACCCGCTCGCCTTCACGCGCGCGCAGAACGCCTCCAGCCGCGCTCCCAGCGCCGCCACCACCTCGGCCGCAGGCGCCTCCATGGAGAGCCCGGCCGCCAGCGGCGCGCCGCACCGCTCCTCGAGTACCTTCGCGACGAACGAGATGTGGGTCGTCCCGGTCGCCGCCCGCTCCAGCGCCGCACGCTCCGCGGGCACGTCGTCGCATGGCGGCGCGCCCGAGCCCGCCGCGACCAGCGAGGCCACGACCGCGGCGGCCACGCTTGTATGAGGTCCAGTCACGAAGTGACTCCCTCAATGGCGGTCATGGTGGTCGGGCGGCCCTCGAGGGCCGCCGAG
>DATBSS010000021.1:0-23074 GCA_036559665.1 Myxococcaceae bacterium | reverse complement strand
CGGTCCGGGCGGTGCTCCCCGGGATGCGGGAACGGGGCGGGGGGTGGCTGGTCAACGTCAGCTCGCTGGCGGGCCTGATCGGCATCCCGTTCCAGTCCATGTACAGCGCGAGCAAGTTCGCCATCGAGGGGTGGAGCGAGGCCCTCCGCCTCGAGCTGGCGCCGTTCGGGATCCGCGTGGTGCTGGTGGAGCCGGGGGACGTGAAGACCGGCTTCACCGGCAACCGGGTGCGGGCGCGCCTCGCGGGGCAGCGCGGGCCCTACCAGGAGGCGTTCCAGCGGGCCCTGGGCGTGATGGAGGCGGACGAGCAGCGCGGCCCGGGGCCGGAGGTCGTCTCGCGCGCCGTCTCCGCCATCCTCCGCAGCCGGTCGCCGCGGCTGCGCTACCGGGTGGGGGACGCCTTCCAGTGCGCGTCCGTGGGCCTCCGGCACTGGCTGCCGGCCCGCCTCGTCGAGTGGGGTCTGGGCAAGTACTACAAGCTCGCGTGAGACGGACGATGATCGCTCCAGACGCAACTCAGCACGAGACGCTGACCCGGCGCTTCTACGAGGCGGACAGCGACAAGTTCCTGAAGATCCGCTCCCGGCCCTACCGGAACTGGGGTTACTGGGCGTCCGGAGCCGCATCCATCGACGAGGCGTGCGCGGCGATGATGGACCGGGCGGTCGATTGCGCCGAGGTGGGCGGGGAGCACGACGTGCTCGACGTGGGGTGCGGGTTCGGGATGAGCTCGGCCCACATCCTCAAGCGCGCCGGCTGCCGGTCGGTGGTGGGCATCGACCTGAGTGGCCCAGGCATCGAGCACGCCCGCGAGGCGTACGCGGGCGCGCGCCTGACGTACGAACAGATGAGCGCCACCCGGATGTCGTTCCCCGGCGCCTCGTTCGACCGGGTGATCGCCGTGGACTGCGCCTCCCACTTCGAGACGCGGGACGTCTTCTTCCAGGAGGCGCACCGCGTGCTCCGCCCCGGGGGCCGGCTGGCGATCGTGGACGTGAGCGAGGGGCGCCCCTGCGAGGGTGCCGTCTTCCGGGCGGTGAAGGGCTGGTTGATGGGCTACTGGCGGCTCCCGCCGGGGAACCGCTACGGGCCGGAGGAGTACCGCGCCCGGGTGGCGGCGGCCGGCTTCTCGGAGGTCGCGGTGGTCTCCATCGGCGACGACGTCTTCCCCCGCGCCTTCGACTTCTTCCTCGGGGAGGGCTACGTGCGGCGGGTCAGCGAGATCTACGGACTGAAGAAGCGCCTCCTCTGGCAGCAGATGATGCGCCTGGTCCGGGCGATGTATCGGCGGCGCTACATCGACTTCCTCCAGGTCACGGCGAGGCGGTGACGCTCGATGCCGGAGCGCGAGGCGAGCGCGGCGCAGCCCCACCCCGTCCAGCTCGTCCTCCCCGAGTGGGAGGGCGGCGAGGAGGCCCTTCGCCGGGTGCGCGAGCGGTTCAGGCCGGCCGGGGAGATCCTCGCCTTTCCCGGACCAGCGGGCGGTGAGGACGAGTTGGCGCGCCGGGTGGCGGGCGCCGAGGTGGCGCTCTCCTGGCTGGGGGGGACCAGGCTGTCCAGCGGCGTGCTCGACCGCGCTCCCGGCCTGCGGCTGGTCTGCGTGGTGGGCCCGTGGACGGACCGGATCGATCTCGACGCCGCCGGGCGCCTGGGCATCTGCGTCACCAACACGCCCGGGGCGGCGGTCCCCGCCGTGGCCGAGATGACGCTCGCCCTCATGCTGGCGCTGCTCCGCCCGATCCCCACCCTGCCGCCCGTGGCCTCGCCGGACGGCTGGCGGCCGCCCTTGGGGCGCGAGCTGTGCGGCAAGCACCTCGGGCTGCTGGGGCTGGGCGCCATCGGGAGCGCGGTGGCGCGCCTGGCGCGGGCGCTGGGGATGACGGTCTCCGCCTGGAGCCCGGCGCTCACCCCCGAGCGGGCCGAGGCCCACGGCGCCCGCGCCCGCCCGCTGCCGGAGATACTGGAGGAGGCGGACGTGGTTTCGCTGCACCTGCGCTGGGGGGCGCGCACCGCGAGGGTGCTGGACCGCGAGGCGATCGGCCGCCTCCAGCGCACCGCGGTCCTGGTGAACACCAGCCGCGCCGCCCTGGTGGACGAGGACGCGCTCTACGAGGCGCTCTCCCAGCGGCGGATCGCCGGGGCGGCCCTGGACGTCCACGGCCGCGAGCCGCTCCCGGAGGACAGCCGCTGGCGGCGGCTGCCCAACGTCCTGCTCACCCCGCACTGCGCCTGGTCCACCGGGGAGGCCGTGGACCGGATGGTGGAGATGGCCGCCGGCAACGCGCTCGCCTTCCTGCGCGGGGCGCCCAGGCACGTGGTGAAGGCCGCATGAGGTGGCTCCGGAAGGAGGATTGGCGGCGGCTGGCCGGCGCGTTCCGGGAGCGGTGCCAGGCCGCGCGCGAGGCGTTCCTGGCCGCGTGCGACGATCCGGGCGGGGCGCAGCGGCGGGCGCTGGCGGAGTGCATCCAGCCCAACCGCGATACGGAGTTCGGCCGGGCCCACGGCTTCTCCGGCATCCGGGAGCCGGCGGACTACCGCCGCCAGGTGCCCATCCGCGACTACGACGAGCTCTCGCCCTGGATCGACCGCGCGGTGGCCGGCGGTGAGCGCGTGCTCACCGCCGAACCTCCCAACCTGTGGCTGCGCACCAGCGGCACCACCGGCCCCTCGAAGACGATCCCCCAGACGCCCGTGTGGCGGCACCGCTTCCGCGGCCCGGCCATCTACGCGCAGTGGGCCGCCTACCTCCTGTATCACCCGGAGCTGGCGGACCACTCCCATGCCACGATGGACCTGTCCTGGGAGCGAGACACCCCGACGCATTTCCTGGGGCGGGGGGTGCCCTACCAGGCGATCACCCACCGCGAGGCGTCGCTGGGCGGAGCGGACTGGACCCCCCCCTGGCACGACGCCCCCTGGTTCAGCTACGGCGCCGAGGCCGCACAATACGGCCGGCGCATGTACCTCCGGCTGCGCCACTTCGTGGGCCGGGACCTGCGGGCCATCGTCGCCGTCAACCCGAGCACGCCGATCGTGCTGGCGAACCACCTGGCCGCGTCCGGTCCGGAGCTGGCGCGGGAGATCTTCGAGGGCACGGTCTTCGGCGGGAAGGCGTCTCCCCCGGACCGGACCCTGGCGCGCGCCCTGGAGCGGATGATCTCCCGCAGCGGCGCGCTGCGCCCGCGCGAGGTCTGGCCGCGGCTGAACCTGGTGGTCTGCTGGCGGTCGGCCTCGGCGGCGCTGTACGCGGACGAGCTGCGTTCCCTCTACCCTCACGCCGAGCTGCTCCCCTTCAGCACCACCGGAACCGAGGGCGTGGTGACCCTCCCGGTCGATCGCCATCCCACCGCGGGAGTGCTGGCGGTGACACAGGGGTTCTACGAGCTGCTCCCCCATGACGAGCACGGCCAGGGGCCCTGCGACCCGCACGCCCGGACGCTGCTGCCGGACGAGCTCACCGTGGGCCGCGACTACCGACTGGTGCTGACGCAGGCCAATGGCCTGTACCGATACGCGGTGGGAGACGTGTACCGGGTGCTGGAGTACGTGGGGGGCGTGCCCCGGCTGGAGTACATCGCGCGCGACGGCGTCTTCAGCTCGTTCACCGGGGAGAAGCTGACCGAGGCGCAGGTCGCCGCCTCCACCCAGGCGGCCCTGAGGGCGCGGGGCGTCCGCGCGGCGCGCTTCACCTGCTGCCCCACCTGGGCCCGCCCACCGCGCTACACGCTGGTGGTGGAACCGGACGCGCCGCTCTCCGCCGCGCAGCAGGGGCTCCTCGCCCGGGAGCTGGACCTCCAGCTCTCGGCGCACAACGACGAATACGGGAGCAAGCGGGCCAGCGGGCGGCTGGATCCGCCGGCGGTGGAGGTGGTGGAGCCGCGGACGTTCCAACGCTACTGGGACGAGCGGGTGGCGGCCGGCGCCTCCGCCGCGCAGCTCAAGCACCTGTGGCTGCAGCGGGACGACGCCATCCTGGCCCACCTGCGGCGGATCGGCGGTGGGCTGCGGGCGGGGGTGGAGGCAGGGCCCCCGGCGCGTGACACGGAGCCCGCCGCATGACGCCCCGCTTCTTCTGCGTGGAGCAGGTGCTGGAGACCGCGGCCGTGGAGGACGTCCCCCGCGCGGCGAGGGAGGCCGCCGCCGCGCTCGCCGGTCCGCTGCGCCCGGGCGCGAAGGTGGCGCTGGCCTGCGGCAGCCGCGGCATCGCCAGCCTGGGGGAGATCGCCGCCGCCGCCGCCGCCTCGCTGCGCGCCCTGGGGCACCACCCCTTCGTGGTCCCGGCCATGGGCAGCCACGGCGGCGCCACCGCCTCCGGGCAGCGCGCGCTCCTGGCCGATCTCGGCGTCACCGAGGCATCGGTGGGCGCGCCCATCGTGGCCACCATGGAGGTGGAGCAGGTCGCCGCCACCCCGGACGGCGTGCCGCTCTACATGGACCGGGCCGCGCTGGGCGCGGACGGGGTGATCGCGGTGAACCGGATCAAGCCGCACACCACCCTGCGCGGGGAGCTGGGCAGCGGGCTGATGAAGATGATCTGCGTGGGCCTGGGCAACCACGAGGGCGCCCGGACGCTGCACGCCGCCGGGTTGCAGGACCACCTCCTCTCCGCGGCCCGGGCGATCCTCGCGCGCGCGCCCGTGCTGGGCGGCATCGCCATCGTGGAGAACGGCGAAGGGAGGGTGGCGTGCCTGGAGGCGGTCCCGGCCGCCGCCATCCCGGAGCGCGACCGGGCCCTGCTCGCGGTGGCGCGACGCTACATGCCGGGGCTCCCCATCGACCCCCTCGACGTGCTGGTGGTCCGGTGGATGGGCAAGGACGTGTCCGGGACGGGCATGGACCCGAACGTGGTGGGCCTGCACCGCCGGCAGGGCGGGCCGCCGGACCGCCACATCGCCACCCTCGTGGCGCTGGATCTCACCGGGCGCAGCCACGGCAACGCCACCGGCGTGGGGATGGCGGACCTGGTCACCCACCGCCTGCGGGACAAGATCGACTGGGAGGTGACGCGAACCAACTGCCTCACCGGCGGCTTCGAGGCCGGGTTGAGGCTGCCCTCGCTGGCGGCCGACGACCGCGAGGCGCTCCGGGCGGCGGCGGCGCTCCACGGCCAGCCGCTGCGGGCGGCCATCGTCCAGGACACGCTGCACCTCAAGCGCCTCTGGCTGTCGGAGGCGCTGCGGGACGAAGCGGCGCGGGCGGCGGGGTTGCGGATCCTGGGGGAGCCATTCGAGCTGGAGTTCCGGCAGGACGGCAGCCTGCTGCTCCCGGACCATGGAGCGGGCGCATGACGGGCGCGGTGGAGTGGGTCGAGAGCCACCGGACGCGCCTGGCGTTGCACGCCTGGGTCCCCGAGCGGCCGCGCGGGATCGCCTTCTACGTGCACGGCATCCAGAGCCACGCCGGCTGGCTCTTCGAGACCGGGCCGTTCCTGCGCGGGCAGGGCGTCGGCGTCTACGCGCTCGACCGCCGCGGCTCCGGCCGGAGCGAGGGGCCACGGGGAGAGGTCCCCAGCCTGCAGGTGCTCCTCGACGACTACGCCGCCGCCTTCGAACGGGTGCGGCGGCTCCACCCGGACCGGCCGCTGGCGCTGGTGGGCCAGAGCCTGGGCGGGGCGATCGCCGCCGGGCTCGCCGCGGAGGGCCGCGTCCGGCCGGACGCCATCGCGCTCTGCGCCCCGGCGCTCGCGCAGCAGCGGGCGAAGCTGTCCGAGGCCGAGCGGGAGGCGATCCGCAAGGACAGGAGCCGCGCGCCGGCGCCCCTGGCGCTCCGGGACGAGGACTACACCCGCGCGCCCGCCTTCCTCGAATTCATCCGGACCGATCCCCTGGTGCTGCGCGCCGTCGGCAACCTCACCCGCGCCACCCTGCTGGACCTGGAGGACTACTACCTCTCGCTGCCCAACGGCTGGCCCCGGAGCCCGACGGCGCTCGTGCTGCCGAGGAGGGACGCCATCATCCGCCTCGCCGCCGCCCGCGAGGCGTTCCTCGCGCTCACCTCCGGCCGGGGGATGATCCTCGAGCTGCCCGCCGACGAGCACTACCTCGAGTTCTCCGAGCACCGGGACGCCTTCCGCACCTGGCTCGCCGGCTTCGTCGCCACCTCCGGCTACGGCCTCCGCCCATGATCCGATCTGCCGTGCTCCGGCACGTCCGGATGAAGATGAAGCGGCCGTTCGGACACGCCAGGGCCACCCGCTCGGAGGCGGACAGCGTCTTCCTGTCCGTGGACCTCGCCGGCGTCATGGGCCACGGGGAGGCGGTGCCGCGGGAGTACGTGACGGGCGAGACGGTGGGTTCGGCCATCGAGGCCCTCTCCTCCGCCGATCTGGCCGGGATCGGCCGGCGCCTGTCGTCCGGCTCCTTCGAGGAGGCGGTGGCGAGCGTGGAGGCGCTGGCGCTGCCGCGCGCGCTCGCCCGGGGCCCGGCGTCCTCCAACGCGGCGGCGTGCGCCCTGGAGCTGGCGCTGCTGGACGCCGCCGGCAAGCGCTCCGGCCGCCGGCTTTCGGAGCTGGCCGCGGCCCTGGGCCTGCCGCAGCCGTTGCGCCACCCGGCGCCGGTCGCCTTCCACCCGGTGGCGCGGGTGATCGACACCACCCAGGATCCCGCGGCGCTCCTGCGGGACGGCCCAGGCCCGCGCCACGTGAAGATCAAGGTCGGCCTGGGCCGGGAGGTGGACGTGGCCCGCGTGCGCGCGGCGCGGGAGGCGCTGGGTCCCGGGCCCACGCTCTCGGTCGACGCCAACATGGCGTGGTCGCTGCCGGAGGCCCTGGAGATGGCGCGCGCCCTCGGCCCCTCCGGCGTGGACTGGATCGAGGAGCCGCTGCCGCCGCGGCAGTGGGCGGCGCTCCGCCGGCTCCGCCGCGACACCGGCGCGCGGGTGATGCTGGACGAGTCGCTCTGCTCCCCGGAGGACGCCCGGGCCGCCATCGGCGAGGAGGCGTGCGACCTCTTCAACCTCCGGATCTCGAAGTGCGGTGGGCTGATCGCGTCCATGCGGCTGGCGGAGCTGGCGCACCGGAGCGGCCTGGGGTTCCAGCTCGGGGCACAGGTCGGGGAGCTGGGGCCGCTCTGGGCCGCGGGCCGGCAGTTCGTCTCCGCCATCCGGGGCGCCGTGGCCTACGAGGCGGGCCAGGCGGATCTGCTCTTCGACGCCTCTGTGGTCACCCCCCGGCACCGGGTGGACCGCGCGCGCTGGGTGGCCCCGGAGCTGGACGGCCCCGGCCTGGGGATCGAGGTGGCGGACGAGATCGCCGGTTTCGAGGTGGCCCGCCGCGAGTGGGCGCCGGGAGCGTGCGTGGCATGAGCCGAAGGGTCGCGATCGTGACCGGGGCCGCGCGGGGGATCGGCGCGGAGGTGGCGGCGGCGCTGGGCCGGCGAGGCTGCGCCCTGGGCCTTTTGGACGCCGACGGCGAGGCGCTGCGGGAATTCCAGGCCCGGCTGGAGCGCGAGGGCGCGGGGCCCCTGTGGGGCGAGGTGGCCGACGTCCGGGACGCGGGCCAGGTGGAGGCCGCCTTCGCCGAGAGCGCGCGCCGGCTGGGCGAGGTGGAGATCCTGGTCAACAACGTCGGCGGGAACACCACGCCGTGTCCGATCGAGGAGCTGCGCGCCGAGGACTGGGACGCGATCCAGTCGCTCAACCTGCGCTCGATGTTCCTGTGCGCCCGGGCCGTGGTGCCGGCGATGAAGCGGCGCCGCTGGGGGCGGATCGTCAACGTGTCGTCGGTGGCCGGGCGGACGCGGACCCTGTTCAGCAACGCGGCCTACACCGCGGCCAAGGCTGGAGTGATCGGGTTCACCCGCCAGTGCGCGGCCGAGCTGGCCCCGTACGGGATCGCCGTCAACGCGGTGGCGCACGGGGTGATCGCCACCGACCGGGTGGCCGCCGCGTGGGCCGCGCGCCCGGAGCACTTCCGCGAGCAGGCGATGGCGATGACGCCGTCCGGGCGGCTGGGCACGGTGGAGGAGGCCGCCGCGGCGGTGTGCTTCTGCTGCGACGAGGCCGCCGGCTACATGGCGGGAGCGGTGATCGACGTGAACGGAGGGCTCTACATTGGATAGGGCTGCGGACAGGGCGGCGCCGGGAGACCTGCGCGGCAAGGTGGTCATCGTCACCGGGGCCGGGGACGGCATCGGGCGGGCCGCGGCCGTGGCCTTCGGCGCCTGCGGCGCGCGCGTGGTGGCCGCCGGGCGGCGCCTGGACGAGCTGGTCCAGACCGTGCGGCAGGTCGAGCAGGCGGGCGGCGAGGGGACGGCCATGGCCGCGGACATCTCCCGGCCGGCCGAGGTGGAGCGCCTCGTCGGCGGGGCGCTGGAGCGCTACGGGGCGCTGCACTGCGCCTTCAACAACGCGGGGATCTTCGGCCGGACGGCGCGGTTGGCCGACGACACGCTGGAGAACTGGAGCGAGGTGATCGAGACCAACCTGACCGGGACCTGGCTCTGCATGAAGCACCAGGTCGCCGCCATGCTCGAGCGCGGGAGCGGCGCGATCGTGAACTGCTCATCCGTCTCCGGCGTGCTCGGGCACCTGGGGAGCTGCGCGTACAGCGCCAGCAAGCACGGCGTCGTCGGCCTGACCAGGTCGGCGGCCCTCCAGTACGCCCGCCGGGGGATCCGCGTGAACGCCGTGTGCCCCGGGAGCACCGACACCAGCATGCTGCGGAGCGTGTACCGCACGGAGGAGGAGCTGGCGCGCCGGGCGGACATGCTGCCCATGGGCCGGTTCGGAATGCCCGGGGAGATCGCCTCGATCGTGCTCTGGCTGTGCTCGGAGGCCAGCTCCTTCGTCACCGGCCAGGTGATCTGCGCGGACGGCGGGGTGACGGCCGGACGCGGCGAGCAGGGGATGAAACGGCGCGAGCGGAAGGAATAGAGACGATGCTCGAGGCTGATAGGATCCGGCTCCCGCATGCGCGAGACCTTGTTTCAGATCTCATCGGCGACGGCGTACTTCGCCCACTCCATCTTCGCCTATGCCCTCATCATCTACATCCAGGCGCTGACGGGCACCCCGGCGGAGTCGGGGACGCTGTTCATCGCGATGTACGCGCCCATGCTGCTGCTGGGGCTCTACGCCGGCGCGGTCGCGGACCGGTACTCCCGGAAGCGGATCCTCCTCTTCAGCCAGATCGCCGCCGGGACGTTCTCGGTGGTGGCGATCTCGATCGTGGCGCTGGGCCGGCGCGAATGGGTGGTGCCGATCTTCCTGGCGGTGTGCCCGCTCTACGGAGGAGCGATCGCCTTCATGCCGGCCACCCGGCTCGCCTTCGTGGCCAACCTGGTGGCGGACGAGGCGCTCCAGCGGTGCACGGTCCTCCTCAAGATCCTCAACGTCGCGTCGGTCGCGCTCGGGCCACCCCTGGTGGGCTGGGTGAAGACGTTCACCGACTGGAGACAGCTGTTCTTCATCCCGATCGGGCTGTGGATCACCAGCACCGGCCTCCTCTTCTCGCTGCGCGTCCAGAGGGAGACGCCCCCGGCACCGGACGAGTCCCGCTCGTGGAAGGACCTCAAGGATGGGCTGAAGCTGATCGCTTCGACCGACCTCCACCGCGGCCTGTGCATCCTCTCCGGCGCCATCTTCCTGTTGATCTCCGGCCCCTACCAGGTGCTGGTGCCGGGCTTCGCCCAGGAGGTCCTTCACTGCACCGAAGCGCAGCGCGGCGTGCTGATGGGGAGCTTCGGCGGGGGCCTGCTGGCCGGCGGCATCCTCTCCGCGGCGCTCAACAACGTCCGGGCGCGAGGCGTCCTGCTGATGGGCACGCTGCTGGCGAGCAGCTCGATCTTCCTGGGGTTCAGCTACCAGACCTCCTTCCCGGCGGCGGTGGCCCTGCTGGCAACGTGCGGCTCGCTGGGCGGCGTCTTCTACTCGCTGGTCCCCACCACCCTGCAGGTGATCACCCCGGACCGGTTCCGGGGGCGGGTGCTCAGCGTCTACTACGTGCTGCTGCTCGGGGGGCCGGCGCTCGGCGCGGTGGCCTTCGGCTGGATGGCGCCAGTGCTGGGCCTGCTGCCGACCCTGCGGATCGCCGCCGCCGGAGGGGTGGCCGTCAGCGCCGTCGCATTCTTCACGCTGCAGCCGGTGCTCCGGTACACCACCGACCAGGTCGCGGGCGCGGCCCAGGCCTGAGCCCGCGCAGTGGGGTCCTTCCCGGGAGCTCCCCGCCGCCGGGGAACGCGGGGCGCCCATGGAGCTGAAGGCATTCCAGGACCTGGTGATCGCCTTCCTGATGCGGGCCACCGGGCGCTCGCTGGAGCAGCTGGGGCCGGACACCAACTTCGTCCGGAACGGCGTGGTGGACTCCGCGCTGTTCACGCAGCTCTTCGCCTTCGTCGAGGAGCTGATCGGCCGGAAGATACCGACCCGCGGGCTCAAGGTCGGCCGCTTCGACACCATCCGGAAGATCTACGAGGACCACGTCGCCCCCGCCTCGCCGGCCGCGGAGGCGGGCGCGCCGGCCGGGGAGTTGCCGCTGGAGATGGGGGGGAGGGCCGCCGCGCGGGAGAGCGCCGAGCCGCGGGTGACCGGCTTCGCGTACCGGGTGGGCGAGCTCCGGCCCGTCCAGGAGTTGGGGGTGGAGCCGGACCTGGTCGAGATCCTCCTGGCGGGAGGCCTGGAGACCTACTCCCGCGCGCGCCAGACCGCGGTCGAACTGGCGCAGGAGGCGGCGGGCGAGACGCTCCGGCTGACCTCGTGCGCCCCGGGCGACGTGGACGCGGTGGTGTTCGCGAACGAGAGCGTCTGGAGCGACGGCGCAGTAGGCCAGGACAAGGCGGGCGACATGCGCCGGGAGATCTACCGCGCCCTCCACGGGCTCGGGCTCACGCGGGCCTACCCGGTCGGGGCGGGTCTCTCCGGGTGCGCGAACATGCTGGCCGGCGTCGGCATGGCCAGGGGGCTGATCCTGACCGCGGGGCTGCGGAACGTGCTGGTGGTGGGGAGCGATCGCCGCGCCGACGGCCACCGGCTCATCCCTCCGGCGGTGGGGGTGATCAGCGACGGAGCCGCCAGCTGCCTGGTCACCGCGAAGGCCGGGCCCGGCTTCATCGTGGAGGCGCTCTGCCAGCACGCGGACCTCTCCCTCCACGAGAGCGACCTGTCGAAGGACTTCGGGAGATACCTGCTGGAGATGGGCAAGGCGGTGAAGGCGCTCGGCGAGCGCATGCGCGAGCTGACGGGCCGGTCCGCGGACGCCTACAAGCGCCTGGTCCTGAACAACTACGGGGCGTCCACGATGCGGATGTTCGCGCACCAGCTGGGCTTCCGGACCGATCAGATGTACCGCCGCAACGTGGCGCGGCTGAGCCACGTCGCCGCCGCGGACATCGCGATCAACCTGGCGGATCTGGAGGCCGCCGGCGAGCTCCAGAGCGGCGACCGGGTCATGGCCTTCGCGAGCGGCCCGGTGAGCTGGATCATGGTGGCGGCGCGAAAGGCGTGACGTCGTCACACCCTCCGCGCCGGCCGGTTCGCCCTCGCGCTCAGCCCACGCCCACCGCGCTCCACGCCTCCTTCACCTTGGCGACCTCGGCGGAGCCGGCGCCGTAGAGATCGGTCGCGGCCCGGAGGCACGCGGACCGGCAGTCGGCGAAGGTGCTGTCGGGGGTCATGTACGAGGTGTTGGCGCGGTAGAAGATCTGCAGCGCCTTGTCCGCGCCGATCCCGCCGTCCACCTGCGTGCCCGAGGTCCGGTTGGTACCGCCCTTGACCAGGAGCGAGAACGCGTTGTTCGCGATGCCGGAGGTCTGGTGCACCTCCTGGTCAGAGGAGGCGTACTTGCTGTAGTTGTCGATCGAGTAGCCGTCCTTGGTCGGGTCATCCATGTAGCGGAGCGCGTCGCCGTTCGGGCCGTTGTTGCCGTCGGTCGGGGTCCAGATCTGCTCGCCGATCTTGAACGGGTCGGTGTTGTCCTTGACGTGCTGGTTCTGCTGGCCGGCGTAGTGCTCCAGGCCGAACCCGCCGAGGATGTCGCTCATCGCCTCGTTCAGGCCGCCCGACTCACCGGAGTAGATGAGGCCGGAGGTGCGCTCGGTGAGGCCGTGGGTGATCTCGTGGCCGGCCACGTCCAGCGACGTGAGCACGGACGAATTCTGGCCGTCGCCGTCGCCGTAATTCATCTGCTCGCCGTCCCAGAACGCGTTCACCATGTCGTTGTCGACGTGGACGTTGGAGACCAGCTTCTCGCCCTTCCCGTCGATCGAGTCGCGGCCGTACATGTTCTTCAACATGTCGTACATCGTCGCGGCGCCGTATTGGGCGTCGACGGCCGCCGCGTTCCGCTGCGGATCCGTGGCCTCGCCCCACTTGTCGTTGTTGTCCTTGATCGGCGTGGCGCGGCTGCCGTCCGGCCGGTTGTGCGCGTCGCGGGTCTCGACGCCCTTGCCGCGCGTGGTGTCGTTCAGCGAGAAGGTGCCGTCCCGGTTCTTGGTGGTCTTCAGGTCCACCGTGCCGTTGTACAGGGACTGGTCATCGCCCTTCCCCGCCGCGGGCGTGCCCGAGGAGGCGTCCTGGGCCTTCGCCGCGGGCGCCCCGCCCTGCCCCTGCTCCGCCCTCCGCGCCGCGGCCTCGCGGAAACCGTCACCGCCGATGGCGTTCCAGTTCTTGATGACCTGGCCGCTGTTGGCGTCCACCAGGTACTGCATCTTCTCCGGGGCCACGGCCCGATCCGCCATCCGCTGCGTGCCGACCAGGTACGCGTCGTGGTACTGGCCGTCCGCGCCCTTGGCGATCACGCGCTGCGCGGTCGGGGGAACGTCGGTGGGCTGGCCGTACGCCTGCTGCGCCGCCTTCACCGCCTCGTCCGCGGACAGCTTGGGCTTGTCCTTGCCCAGCTCCGCGGGGATGGCCGAGGTCCGGCCGGTGATGTCCCCCTGCACCTTGCCGTCCGGACCGAAGTGGACGATCTGCTGCTCGCCGAACACCGGCACGCCGTTCTGGGTGCGGTCCATGCGGACGTGCGCCATGCCCAGCGCGTCGCGCTCCACCGACCGCGGGGTGAAGCCGGCGCCGGTGGGGGCGAGGCTCTGCTGCTGCGAGGCGATCGCCTGACCAGCGTCCTGCACGAGCCGCTGGCCGGCCGGGCTCTGCAAGGAGACGGGACCGGGCCGCGGAGTGCCCAGGTCCAGGCTGGGAAGCGGCACGCTGGGGCGGGCGACGGACTGGCCCAGCTTCTCGCCGGAGGTCCGCTTGGCCTGGCCATCGAAGGAGGTCTGCGAGCTCCCGACTGGCTTCGCCGGCGGCGGCGAGGCGGTGTCCGGGCTCCGGATGGGCTGGGTGAAGGTCTGGTTGACTGGACGAGGGGTTGGGCCGTTGACGGATGACACGAGTGCACCTGCCGTTCGTTGTTGAATCGGTTGGTGCGGGAGACCCAGGGGATGTAGCAGGTTTATCGGAGCGGCTGCCAATGTGTTGCGAGGTAGGGGAATTGGCGCTGATTCGAAGGATTCTCCAGTGAAATCCGCGGGCTGAAGAGGCGGACAAGGACACTCCATTCCCTGTCAAAGCGCTTTCGAACGAAGCATTTTGTCACTCTTCTTACGTTCGGGCGGCGGCAGCCACCGGCCAGCGCCCATACACCACGAGCGCGCAGAGGGCTCCCACCACCAGCGGCACCAGCGCCGTCGCCACCGCCCCTCCCTGGATCGTCACCACCACCGCTCCGATCATGATGACCAGGAGCCCGGCGGCCGCCAGCGGCGTCAGCGCCCGGCCGATCTTCGCCAGCCCGGGCGCGATCAGCCCAACGGCCCCCAGCGCCTCCGTCAGTCCAATGAACTTCACGAAGAGTCCGGACATCCCGCTCTGCTTCTCCAGCTCCGCCAGCGGGGCGATCAGCTTCATCACGCCTGCGAAGAGGAACAGCAGCGCCAGCACCAGCTGAACGGTCCACAGCAAGGCATTGATCTTCCTGGTCGGTCGCATCGTCGTCGCTCCACGTGCATCGGGTTCATAGACGCGTCGAACGACGATGGGCCATTTCGACACGCGCCGGAACGGGCGCGGCCCGGGTCACCGCGTCCGATCGCCGTCGTCGTCCCCGTCCGCGCTCCGCATCGACGCCGCGAGGTCGCTGGCGATGACGGTCTCCGCGTCGGGCGCGGCCTGGTCCTGCGAGATCTCGATGGGCACCCAGACGGCCGGGTCGGAGACGGGCGAGATCTCCACTGACTCCGGCAAGGGCGCCACCGGAAAGAGGGGAACCGACACCGTCGCCTGGTCGAGCTCCAGCTCCTTTTCGATCTCGTCCCCGTAGAGCTCGCGCAGGTAGCGGACCAGCTCGCCCTCCTCCGTCGACCCGGGGGCCGCCGCCCTCGCGCGCCTCAGCGCCCGGCCCATCTCGTCCGCCGACTGGAAGCGCTGCTCCGGGTCCCGCTCCAGGGCCTGCATCACCACCTGGCTCAGCGCCTCCGGCACGTCGAAGAAGTTGAGCAGCGACGGCGGGACGATGGTCTGGGACTCCACGGCGGCGCGGAGCTCGTCTTCGAACTCGGCCTCGAAGAGCTTCCTGCTGGTGAGCGCCTCCCAGAGCACGATCCCCAGGCAGAACAGGTCCGTACAGGCGTCCATCGCCTCCCCGCGCACCTGCTCCGGCGAGAGGTACGCCGGCTTCGCCCGGGAGGCGGTCCCGAAGTCCGTCACCTTGACCGCCCCGTCGAACGAGAGGAGCACGTTCCCGGGCCACAGGTTGAGGTGGAACACGCCCTGCGCAACGCCCAGGCCCTCCGCCACCTGCTCGCCGAGCCAGGCGATCAGCCGCGGCGGGATGGGCTTCCGCTGCTCCTTGCCCCGCTGGACGACGTCGGCCAGCGAGCGCCCGCGGACGTACTCCATCACGTAGAACGGGGTGTCGCCGTGCCGCTCGAAGTCGTGGATCCGCACCACGTTTCGGTGGCTCAGCGCCTCGGCCACGCTCGTCTCGCGGATGAACGCGCCGGTGAGCCGTTCGTCCCCCTCGGCCTCGCCCCGGGGCTTCTTGACCGCCACGTTCTTCTCGGACCCCGGCCGCCCGATCGCGGCGCACAGGTAGACCTCCGAGCTTTGGCCCTCGCCGAGCTTGCGCCGGATGAGGTACCGGTCTCCCTTCCCGATCGGCGTCCCGGGCGCCCACGGCCCCGACGCGGGCGCGGGCGCGGCATTGGGGCCTTGTGGTTCCGTGGGCGGTTCGGCCTTCTTCACCGGCACCGGCACCGGCAGCGGCGGGATCGACGGGGGGTGAAGCGCGGCAACGCGCACGGCGGCCTCCGCCTGGGCGCGCGGCCGGTCCACCGCCCGGCGCGACACCCCGCGCGCCGGGTCGGTGAACAACGCGGCCATCAGGTCGGAGATATCGACCGCGCCGGCGACCTGCTGCTCGCTGACGAGGAACCGCTCCAGCGCCACCCCGAACTGGCGCGCGTCCGGGTACCGGGCGTTCCGGTCCTTGGCGATCGCCCGCATCACGATGGGCTCCAGCTCCGGCGGGACCTGCGCCACCTTCGTCAGCGGAGGGATCTTGCAGTCCAGCGCCGCCATGAAGGTGGCCGCATCCGTGCTCCGCTTGAGCGGCCGGGTGTTGCTGAGCATCTCGTACAGCGTGAGCCCGATGGCGAAGATGTCGACCCGGTGGTCGATGGTCTTGCTGGTGGCCTGCTCGGGGGCCATGTACGAGAGCTTCCCCTTGATGTGGCCGGACTTGGTCATCGCCGCGCTGTCCACCGCCTTGGCGATGCCGAAGTCCACCAGCTTCACGGACCCGTCGAAGCCCACCAGGATGTTCTGCGGCGAGATGTCGCGGTGGATGACCTTCAGCGGCCGGCCGGCGTCGTCCGTGCGGGTGTGCGCGTAGTAGAGGCCCTCGCAGGACAGCGCGATGATCCGGATGGCGATGTGCGGGGGGATCCGCTGCCGGAGCGCGTGGGCCTGGCGGACGATCCGGCCGAGGTCCTGGCCGTGCACGTACTCCATGGCGAGGTAGTAGGACCCGTCCACCTCGCCCATGTCGTAGAGCTGCACGATGTTCGGATGGCTGAACTGGGCGGCGATCCGCGCCTCGTTCAGGAACATCTCCTTGAACTCGATGTCCCCGGCGAACTTCGGGAGGATCCGCTTGATGACCAGCTTCTTCTCGAAGCGCTCGATGCCGCGCTGGCGCGCCAGCCACACCTCGGCCATCCCGCCGGTGGCGAGCCTCTTGAGGAGCGTGTACCGCCCGAAGGTCTGCTCTTCGGAGAGTTGCTCCAGGCTGGATCCGAGGCCGTTCAGCATCGCGGCGCCACTTCACCGCCGCCGGGGCGAGGCGGAGGCGTTGGCCACCCCGAAGCTACCACCAGTTTCCACCGGCTGAGGGAGGCTCGGCCGGGGTTCGTGCTTTACTTGTCTATGGGCGGCATGACGCGCTGCTTCGACGCGGCGTGGCGACGCCGGGTGGGCCGCACTGCAAGCGAGCGGCTAGTACAGCGCGTCCAGCGCCGTCCTGTCGGAGCTGCTCCACTCGCCGTTCTCGGTCGAGCGGAAGCACGAGTTCATGACCGAACCGCCGACGGTGGCGGTGGACGGCGTGCCCGGGATGAGGTTGGCGCCCACGTTGGAGGGGCCCTCGTTCACGGGGCTGCCGCCGCAGCTGATGGCGCGGTTGTAGTAGTCCGAGTGGCGGAAGCCGATCGTGTGGCCGATCTCGTGGGTGATGACGTGCTCGTTCACGTCGGTGCTGTAGGCCTGCAACCCGTCCCCGATGTTGATCGTGCCATAGGGCTTGCCACCCTTGGGGAAGCCCGAGGACCCGCCGACGACGCCGGCTGCGACCTTCGCGGTGATGGTCGCGCTGCAGCCGGAGGCAGGCGAGCGGGCGAGGGTGAACGACAGCCCGAGCTGGTTGTAGTTCTCGATGGCGAGATCGAGACCGGCGCTGAGCCTGGAGTAGGTGTTGAACGACGCCGTGGGGGAGATGCAGATCTTGGTCTGGCCGCTCATCAGGTTGTTGGTCCGGTACTGCTCCTCGCTGGTCCCGGGGCGAACCTGGAGCATCTCGCGGGACGCCTCCAGGGTCACGTGCGCGTCGCGGCCGACGTACACCAGGCCGTCGGCGATCATGATGTCATCCGCCGGGAACCCGGCCTGGATGAGGTTGTTGACGATCTCTTCGTTCTCATCCTGCGGCAGGCCACAGCCGAAGGACATGACGACGCACACCGCCGCAAACAGGGTCGCTACCTTGAACATGGGCAAGTTCTCCGGGGGGCTGAGGAGGAGGCCGAAGCAGTATCAAATCCACAGTCACTTGACAATCACACTTATGGTGCGTCAACGGGCGTCGATGTCGGCGTCTTGCAGATATTCCGACGCCTCGACGATGGCCGCAGCGGTCCAGCCCCGGTTGGCGCCGCTGCCATCGGTGGCGCAGTCGCCGTCGGTGTGAATGCCGGCCAGGTGACCCTGGCGGTTGAGCGCGCCGGCGCCGGAGCTTCCGACCAGGGTGTCCAGGTTGACGTAGTAGAAGACCCCGTCGCACTGGCCGATGTACTGGCCTTCGGCCACGACCTTCGGCCCGCCCCGGGGATGCTGGACGACTGCGAGCAGGTCGCTCGATTGGGTCGTCAGCAAGGTGGGCACGACCGCGGGCAGCACGTCGAGCTGGAGCAGCGCGTAGTCAGGCTCGTCCGCCCGCTCGATGACGGTGCCCCCGGCGACGAGCCGATCTCCGTCGGGATCTTCCTCGACGTTGAACGCCACCAGGAACTGATCACCGAGCTGGCCGCAGTGACCGGCCGTGAGGACCACGGGGCCGGAGATCGCGGCGATCAGCGTTCCGGTACAGCTTCCGCCGATCAGGGCCACGGCGTCTTCGCGGTCCTGGATGGCCGCGATCTCGCCCTGATACTGGTTGACTGGGGTGAAGTCGAGGGTCGGGCCGCACTGCAACGAGCTGCGGCCCGAAGCCTCCTCCAGCGGCAGCTGCCCGCAGGCCGTGTTCACCCGCGGCGGCCTGGGACCACAGGCCGCGGTCCCGAGCGACACGGCGACGGCGAGGAGCAGCTGCCCCCGGAGAGTCACTGACCTAGTAGAGGGTCTGCACCGCCGTGCGGTCCGAGCTGCTCCACTCACCGGTCTCGGTCGAGCGGAAGCACGAGTTCATGACCGAGCCGCCGACGGTGGCGGTGGACGGCGTGCCCGGGATGAGGATGGCGCCCACGCCGGCGGCGCCCTCGTTCCCGCCGGTGCCGCAGCTGATGGAGCGGTTGTAGTAGTCCGAGTGGCGGAAGCCGAGGGTGTGGCCGATCTCGTGGGTGATGACGTGCTCGTTCACGTCGTTGCTGTAGGACTGCAGCCCGGTCCCGATGTTGATCGTCCCGTAGGGGCTCCCGCCCGAGGGGAAGCCGGAGGACCCGCCGGTGCCGGAGGTAGTCTTCGCGGTGATGTTCGCGCTGCAGCCGGTGGTCGGCCCGCGTGCCATGGTGAACACCAGCCCCAGCCCGTTGTAGTTGCCGATGGCGAGATCGAGCCCGGCGCTCAGCCTTGAGTAGGTGTTGAACGTCGAGGTGGGGTTGATGCAGATCTTGGTCTTGCCGCTGACCAGGTTGGTGGTCCGGTACTGCTCCGCGCTGGCCCCAGGACCGACCTGGATCATCTCTCGGGACGCCGCCAGGGTGACGTGCGCGTCCCAGCCGACGTACACCAGGCCATCGACGATCTGGATGTCATCCGCCGGGAACCCGGCCTGGACCAGGTTGTTGACGATCTCCTCGTTCTCATCCTGCGGCAGGCCACAGCCGAAGGACATGGCTACGCATACCGCCGCAAACAGGGTCGCACTCTTGAGCATTGGCAAGTTCTCCTGATGGTCCGTTCTGAAGGGGGTACCGTCATGGAACTGACGGCGGACCGCGGCGGACAGTAGCAGATCTTGAATTATCGGACAACGACTCAAATTGGGGACGCGGGAACGCGCCTCGTGCTCCGGTGGCCGTGCGATCTCGCTGGACAAAGACGCCGGCGAGGTCTCGTCCCGAGGAGACGCCCGGTGAAATCGCGATCCACTTGTTGTCACAGACATCATGTCGCCTGAATCGGTGACGGGCCCCGTGTATCGCCGCCGTTCCGCCCCCACCGGCCGGTAACGAACACTCCGGCGATCCGTGCACGAGTGCACGCTCGCCCGCTGGCCGATTGAACCGATCGCGCGGCGTGGGTACTCGGAGCGCATGCCAGAGCCGACCCCTCGCTTCCTCCCGCGCCTCTGGATGGCGCTGGTCTGCTTCTTCCGGATCGTCTTCCGCCCCTCGTTCGCGGCGGCGGTCCTGCCCGCCTACCGGGGCCGGCCGGCGGCGCTCCCGGAACAGATCCACGCCTCGGGCCTGTTCCTCCTCTCGATGCTCCAGCGCGAGGGCCGCCTCATCGACTTCCTCCAGGAGGACGTCGCCAGCCACCCCGACGCCGACGTCGGGGCCGCCGCGCGCGTGATCCACGCCGGGTGCCGGAAGGTGGTGCGCGAATACCTCTCGCTCCAGCCCGTGCTCCCCGACCAGGAGGGCGCCCAGGTCACCGTCGCCGGCGGCTTCGACGCCAACCGCATCCGGCTGACCGGGAACGTCGCCGGCCAGCCCCCGTTCCGCGGCTCGCTCAGGCACCACGGGTGGGTGGCGCAGGAGGTCCGGCTGCCGTCCCCGCCGGCCGCGCTGGACCTCAAGGTGATCGCGCCTGCGGAGGTGGAGATCTGATGGTCCGGTACTCGGTGGGCATCGACCTGGGGACGACGCACAGCGCGCTCTCCTACTTCCGCCTGTCCGGGGAGAAAGGGCGCGGGCCGGCGCAGGCCGTGTTGCCCATCCCCCAGCTCACCTCGCCCGGCACGACGGAGGACCGGGTGCTCCTCCCGTCCTTCCTGTACCTGCCGGCCGATGGGGAGCTCCCGCCCCAGGCGCTGGCGCTCCCGTGGGCCGCGGACCGCGCCGAGGTGGTGGGCGAGTTGGCACGGAGCCACGGCGCGAAGGTGCCTGCCCGGCTCATCTCCTCCGCGAAGAGCTGGCTCTGCCACCCGGGCGTGGACCGGCGCGGCCCGCTCCTCCCCTGGCAGGCGCCCGACGACGTGCGCCGGCTCTCGCCGCTCGACGTGTCCGCGCGCTACCTGGAGCACCTCCGGCAGGCGTGGGACCTCAAGCTGGGGGCGGGCGAGGACGCGGAGGCCCGGCTCGCCGCCCAGGATGTGGTGCTCACCGTCCCCGCCTCCTTCGACGCGGCGGCCCGCGAGCTGACGCTGGAGGCCGCCCGCCGGGCCGGCCTGGAGAACGTGGTCCTCCTCGAGGAGCCGCAGGCCGCGCTCTACGCGTGGCTGGAGGCGGCCGGCGAGTCGTTCCGCAAGCGCGTCCGCGTCGGGGACGTGCTCCTGGTGGTGGACGTGGGCGGGGGGACCACGGACCTCTCGCTGATCGCCGTGGCCGAACGGGAGGGCGAGCTGGAGCTCCATCGCCTCGCCGTCGGCGACCACATCCTCCTCGGGGGCGACAACATGGACCTCGCCCTCGCGCACGGCGTGGCGCAGCGCCTGGCCGCGGAGGGGCGGAAGCTGGACGCCTGGCAACTCCACGCGCTCACGCACGCGTGCCGGCAAGCGAAAGAGCAGCTCTTCGCGTCCGCGGAGGCGGACCGGGTCCCCCTGGCCATCCCCGGGCGCGGCTCGTCGCTGATCGGCCAGACCATCCGGGCGGAGCTGACCCGCGAGCAGCTCGGGGCGCTCCTGCTGGATGGCTTCTTCCCGAAGGTGGCGGTGTCGGAGGCGGCGGCTGCGAAGGCGGCTCGGCGCACCGGCTTCGCGGAGATGGCGCTCCCGTACGCGCAGGACCCGGCCGTGACCCGGCACCTGGGCGCCTTCCTCGCGCGCCAGGGCCGGGCGCTCCTCTCCTCCCCCAGCGTCCCGGTCGAGCTCTCCGGGACGTCGTTCGTCCACCCCACGGCGGTCCTCTTCAACGGCGGCGTGTTCAAGGCGGCCCCACTCCGGGCGCGCCTGCTGGAGGTGCTGAACGCCTGGCTGGCGGCGGACGGCGGCGCGCCCGCGCGGGACCTGGAGGGCGCGGACCTCGATCTCGCGGTCGCGCGCGGCGCCGCGTACTACGGCTGGGTGCGGCGCGGCCACGGTCTACGGATCCGCGGGGGCACGGCGCGCGCCTACTACGTGGGCGTGGAGTCGGCGGCGCCCGCGGTGCCCGGCGTCGAACCGCCCGTCCGCGCGCTGTGCGTGGCCCCGTTCGGGATGGAGGAGGGCACGCAGGCCGAGGTGCCGCCCCAGGAGCTCGGGCTGGTGGCGGGCGAACCGGCGCGTTTCCGCTTCTTCGCGTCGTCGCTGCGGCGGCAGGACCGGGTGGGGACCTGGGTCGACGACGCAGCGGACAACGCGGAGCTGGAGGAGGTCGCCCCCATCGAGACCGAGCTCCCGGCGGAGCCCGGGCGAGCGGGGCAGTTGGTCCCGGTCCAGCTCCAGGCGGTGCTCACCGAGATGGGCACGCTGGAGCTGCACTGCCTGGAACGCGGCGGCGGCGCCGGGCGCTGGCGGCTGGAGCTCAACATCCGGATGCGGGAGTAGCGGGAGCCGCGGCCGTGTGGATCGCCGGCATCGACCTGGGCACGACGAACTGCGCGCTGGCCTGGACGGATCCGTCCGAGGGCCCCGGGGCAGCCATCCACGACTTCCCGGTGCCGCAGCTGATCCGCCCGGGCGAGGTCTCGCCCCGGACGCTCCTCCCCTCCTTCCTCTACCTGCCCCCCGAGCACGAACGCCTGCCTCCAGTGGTGGGCGAAATGGCCCGCTGGCAGGGCGCCCGCACGCCGGGCCGCGTGGTGTCCTCGGCCAAGGCCTGGCTCTCGCACGCGGGCGTGGATCGGCAGGCGCCCATCCTGCCCTGGGGCGCGCTGGCGGACGTGCCGAAGATCTCCCCGGTGGAGGCGTCCGCGCGCCTGCTGGCCCACCTGTCGGAGTCGTTCCGGGATGCGCACCCGGAGCACCCGCTCGCGGAGTCGGAGGTGGTGCTGGCGGTGCCGGCGTCCTTCGACGAGGCGGCCCGGGCCCTCACCGTGAGCGCCGCGCGCCACGCCGGGCTCCAGCGCTTCACGCTCCTGGAGGAGCCTCAGGCCGCCCTCTACGCCTTCGTCTCCGGCCGGCGGGCGGACCTCTCCCGAGCGCTGGAGGGCGTGCGGCTGGTCCTGGTCGTCGACGTGGGCGGCGGGACGACGGACTTCACGCTGGTCCAGGTGGAGGCGCTGCCGGAGGGACCGGCGCTGCGGCGGATCGCCGCGGGCGAGCACCTCCTCCTGGGCGGCGACAACATGGACGCCGCGCTGGCCCGCGCTGCCGAGCGGAAGCTCTCACGCGGGCGGCTCTCCGCGGGAGAGTGGACCCAGCTGCTCCAGGTCGCGCGCGCGGCCAAGGAGGCGCTGCTGGGCGCGGATCCGCCGGAGCGGTATGCGCTCTCCGTCGCGGCGAGCGGGAGCCGGCTCATCGGCGGATCGTTCTCCGTCGAGCTGGACCGCGCGGAGGTCGAAGCGCTGGTCCTCGACGGGTTCTTCCCGCGCACGTCACCGGAGGAGCTCCCGCACCGCGGCGCGCGGATGGCGATCCAGGAGCTGGGGTTGCCCTACGCGCAGGACCCGGGCATCCCGCGCCATCTGGCGGCGTTCCTCCAGGCGCACGCGGATGGCGGCTTCGCGGCCCTGGGCGAGCAGCGCCCTGGGCCCGGCGCCCTCCCCCGCCCCGACGCCATCCTCCTCAACGGCGGCGTCTTCCGTTCTCTGGCCCTGGCGCGAAGGGTGGTGGACGTCGCCTCCGCCTGGTGGCCGGATCGCCCGCGCCTCCGGCTGCTGGAGTCCGACTCGCTGGACCTCGCCGTCGCGCGAGGGGCCGCCTTCCACGGACTGGCCCGGCGCGGCCTGGGCCTGCGGATCGGCGGCGGCGCCGCGCGGGCGTACTACGTCGGGCTCTCGCGCGAGGCCGGCGCCGGGGATGGCAGCAAGCCGGCGGTGTGCCTGGTGCCGCGCGGGCTCGAGGAGGGGACCACGGTGGAGATCGAGCGCCCCTTCACCCTCACGCTGGGCCGGCCGGTGCAGTTTCAGC
>DATBSS010000020.1:0-6054 GCA_036559665.1 Myxococcaceae bacterium | reverse complement strand
TCGCAGGTCGCGGTGCTGGCCCTGGTGGCGCTGGCGGTCCTGTGGGGGGTTGGCCTGACCTCCGGGCTCTCCTGGCTGTACCGGGAGAAGGTCACCGCGCTTCAGGGCCAGACCCGGAAGGTGGTCGAGCGCGAGCTGGGCCCGCCCTCCCTGGACTGGGGACCCATGGACTTCGCCTGCGCGGAGGAGTTTCCTTGCCAGGGCGAACCGCGCGGAGGTCCGGTGTTCCTGTACGAGGAAGGGCGGCGCGGCTATTACCTGTTCTTCGATCGCGCGGAGGAGCTGGTCTCGGTCCAGGTGGTGCCACGGCGATGATCCCCCTGCCCTTCACGACCCTGATCTTCCAGGACCTCCGCGGCCAGCCGGTCCGGCAGGAGATCAAGGACCCGGTGGTGCTCTGGGAGGCGGCCCCCGGCACCGCGCTCCACCTGGGCGACGAGGGCCCCACCCGGGCGGGCGTGCAGGAGCGCGTGCCCACGGTGGAGGACCCGCTGGTGTTCCTCTTCACCCGCGAGCTGAGCCGCCCCGGCGTGACGGAGCTCACCATCGGCCGGAGCGACGAGTGCAACCTGGTGGTGAACCACGACAGCGTCTCGCGCGTGCACGCCAAGCTGGACCGGGACCCGGTCACCAAGCGGTGGCGGCTCACCGACCTGGGGAGCCGGCTGGGGACCCGGGTGGAGGGCACCCGGCTGGTGAAGGGCGTCCCCGAGCTGCTCATGGACCGCGTCCACATCGAGGTCGGCGAGGTGACGCTGCGCTTCCTCATGCCGGCCTCGTTCTTCGCCTACCTCGACAAGATGACCGAGCACTCGTCAGGCGGCGGCGACGGCGACCAGTAGGTAGCGCGCCACCGCGTCCTTCGCCGCCGCGGCCGCCTCGCGGACGCCGGCGCCCCGGGCCAGCTGGGCCGCCAGCGCGCTCGCGAAGCGGCACCCGGTCCCGCGGCGCCCGGCGCGGCGAAGCCTGGGGCCGTCCAGGCGGGTCACCCCGTCCCGGTCCGCCACCACGTCCACCGCGCGCCCGCGGAGGTGGCCGCCCTTCACCACCGCCGCGCCGAAGCCCAGCTCGGCCAGGCGTTCGGCGGCGCGCTCCGGCCGGATCTGCCGCGCTCCCAGCAGCCACGCCGCCTCCGGCGCGTTGGGGGTGATGACGGCGCGCGGCCCGGCGAGCGCGAGGTAATCCGCGGGCCGCATCCGCGAGAGCCGCTGCCCGCGCGAGGTGCGCACCACCGGGTCGATCACCCAGGGGACGTCCCGGGGGACCTTCGACAGCGCGCGCGCGTCCGGGAGCATCCCTACCTTCACCGCGTGGATCGGGCCCAGCTCCAGCGCGGCGCGCACCTGGGCGGCGATGGTGGCCGGGGGGACCGGCTGGACGCGGAAGGTCCGCCGGCCCTGCGCGGTGAGCGCGGTGGCCACCGCCACCGGATGGGCGCCCTGCTCCCGGACCGCGGCGGCATCGGCGAGGAGCCCGGCGCGACCCTCCGGCTCCAGGCCCGCGAGGATCAGCACCCTTCGAATCAGCGCCGCATCTCCCGCGCCTTGTGCACCAGCATCTTGTAGATGGACAGGTGCAGCGGGACGGACTGGATGAGCAGCTCCGGGTGCCACTGCACGCCGACGGCGAACGGGTGGCTGGAGAATTCAATGGCCTCCACCACGCCGTCCGGCGAGAGCGCGCTCACCACCACGTTGTCGCCCGCGGTCTTCACCGCCTGGTGGTGGGTGGAGTTCACCATCACCTGCCCCTTGCCCATCATCTCCGCCAGCTGGGTGCCCTCGCGCACGTCCACCGGGTGGGCGGGGTGCGACCGGTCGTGCTTCTGCTCGTGGTCCTTGGCGTTGGGGATCTCCCGGAGGATGTCCTGCACCAGGGTGCCGCCCAGCACCACGTTGAGCAGCTGCATCCCGCCGCAGATGCCCAGGATGGGGATGTGGCGGCGGAGCGCGGAGTTGACCAGCGCGGTCTCGAACTCGGTGCGGAGCGGCTTGAGCGTCCCCAGGCCCTCCTTCGGCGCTTGCCCGTACTTCTCCGGCGAGATGTCGAACGGGCCGCCTGTCACCAGCAAGCCGGAGACGCGGTCCAGGAACGCGTCCACCGTGGTGGGGTCGTCCGAGTAGGGAAGCACGAACGGCAGCCCGCCGGCGCGCAGCACCGCGTCCGCGTACGCCACCTTGAGCTCGTAGTAGGCCAGGCCGCTCTCCGCCCGCACCGCGTGGTCCGGCGTGATGCCGATCACCGGCCGCCGCGCGGTGTGGTGCCCATGCCCATGGTGTCCGTACGTCGAGGGCCGCGACGCGTCGCCGCCCAGTGGTCGATTGCTCATCCTGGCCCGAGGCTATGCCGACTTCTCCCCAGGTCAAACCGGGCGGCCAGCGCCCGCGCCCGCTCCGGGACGTCCCCGGCGCGGAGCAGCTCCGACACCACCGCCGCCATCCGGGCGCCGGCCGCCGCCACCGCCTCCACGTTGGCCAGGCCGATGCCGCTGATCGCCACCACCGGGAGCGGGCTCTCGCGCGCCACGGCCGCCAGCCTCTCCAGCCCGAGGACGGGGGCGTTCACCTGCTTGGTGGCGGTGGGAAACACCGGCCCCACACCCACATAGTCCGCCCCCGCGCGTGCCGCCGCCTGGGCCATGGCCGCGTCGCGGGCCGTCACGCCCACCACGCGCGAAGGGCCCAGCAGCGCGCGGGCGTCCTCCGGCGGCACGTCCTCGTCGCCCAGGTGGACGCCGCCGGCGCCCGAGAGCAGGGCCCAGTCCACCCGGTCGTTCACCAGGCAGAGCGCGCCCGCCGCCCGGCACCGCTCCACCGCCGCCCGGCACGCCGCCACCGCCGCCCTCGCCGGGGTGCGCTTGAGCCGGAGCTGGACCACCCGGATGCCCCCCGAAAGGAGCAGCGCCGCCTGGTCCTCCACCGGGAGATCCGGGCGGACGGTGTCGTCACAGAGGCCGTAGATGCCGGAGGGGAGCGGGTGGGGCATGGAACCGGGCGTCGGATGGTTTGACTTCGCTGCGACAGGCCAGTATTCGCACGCTCGCCAAGAGAGCACGAGGACAGACATGGCCGACACTCCTGACCCCAAGTATCTCGACAAGCGGACGGCCGAGCGCTACCAGCGCGCGGGCCTGCTCGACGAGAAGGCATACGAGCGCCACATCAAGACGCTCCCCGACGTGGCGGAGAAGTCCGTCCCGGTCGAGACGACGATGACGGACGACGAGGACTTCGAGGACGAAGAGGATGAGGAGGACGAAGGCGGCGACGAGGACGGCGCCTCCGCATGAGCGACGAGAAGCGCGGCGAGACCTTCACCATGAAGGACGCCTCGCCTTCTCCGCAGGGGCCCATCAACTTCACCAGCTTCTTGATGGGCCTGGCGTCCTCGGCGCTCATCCACCTGGGCGCCGCGCCGCACCCGGAGACGGGGCAGAAGCAACAGGACCTGGTGCTCGCGCGCCAGAGCCTGGACCTGCTCGCCCTGCTCCGCGAGAAGACGCGCGGCAACCTCACCGCCGAGGAGGAGCGCCTCTTCGACGGGCTGTTGACCGACCTCCGGTTCCGCTTCGTGGAGGCCGCCAAGCGGTGAACAAGCCGGTGCCCCTGCCGTGGCACGCGCGCGCCGCGCTGATCACGTGCACCGTCCTGGCGGCGCTGGTGGGGGTGAACGCCTCCGGGGACATCGCCCGGCTGCGCCACCTCTCCGAGATTCCCTCCCTGCTGCCCGCCATGCCCCTGGTCTCCCCCGAGGCGGTGCAGAAGGCGGAGGCGGTGGCCCGCGCGTCCATGCTCGGGATGCGCAGCTCCCGGCTGGTGGTGCTGACGCTGCTGTGCATCGCCTGCACGGTGACGTTCCTCACCGTGCTCCGGCTCTGGCGGCCGCTGGGGTTGCCGCGCGCGGGCGTGCTCCGGCTGGCCTCCTTCGCCGCGCTGGTGTGCGCGCTGCTGCGCACCATCGACGGGGCGCAGGACGCGGTCATCTTCCGGCGCATCGCCGCGGCGCTGGCGGAGGGCCTGTCCCCGGCCCTCTCCCCGGCGATGGCGGACCCGGAGACGGCGCGGCTGGTGACCCGCCTCTGGCCGGACCTCCAGATGGTGGTGCACGTGGGGCTGACGGCGTTGGTGGCGGGCGCCTTCGCGGTGCTGTCGCAGTACTTCCGCTCCCAGCGGGCGCAGAAGCTGTTCACCGCCGGCGATCCGGCGTAGCCGGGCATGGCCAGGCGAGGCCCCGGCGTCAGCGCGGGAGCTTGAGCAGCACCGACTCGTGCCAGGGCAGGTGCAGCAGGTCGTCGCGGGTGACGCCGAAGATCTGTCCCAGGTGGCCGATGGGCCACCTGGCGCGCATCTGCTCGAAGTCGGTGACTTTCAGGCTTTCCTCGTCGTCGCCGAAGTCCATCTCCAGGTCGTCGTAGACCACGGTCTCGCCGCCCACCTTGCGGCCGGCGGCGTAGCTGATCACCGCCTCGAAGATGTCGGCGTCGATGGCGTAGGCGTGCGCGGTCCCGGGGGCCAGCTCGGACGCCAGCCGCGCGAAGGCGTGGTGGTCGCGGTACCAGAGCGCGCCGCGCCGCCCGTAGGTGAAGGGCGCATCGTAGGCCACCCGCAGGACGCCCTGGGAGCGCAGCACCGAGACCTGGATGGACGATTCGGCCGGGTCCTCGCCCTCCACCCCGAGCGCGCTCCGCGCGAGCTCGACGAGGTCCAGGGACCGGAGCCCCTCGGGCCGCAGGAGGTATCCACCGTGCGCGCTCAAGGCGCGCGGCGTGTATCAGCGCGGAGATCCGATTGCCAACAAAGGGCCCGGCGATTCCTGCGCACGATGCTGGATGCTGACGCGGCGCGGCGCCCGCTCGCCTTGCGAAGGTCGGGTCGGGACTTAGGTTGGTCTCCATGAGACTCGACCGGCTCACCATCAAGGCGCAGGAAGCGGTCCAGGACGGCCAGGCCATCGCCCGCCGGTCCGGCCACCCCTCCTTCGAACCGGAGCACCTGGCGCAGGCGCTGCTGGCCCAGCAGGAAGGGGTGGTGGAGCCCATCCTCCGGAAGATCGGCGCCGATCCGAAGCTGGTCGCGTCCCGGGTGGAGGAGGCGCTGCGCAAGCTCCCCCGCGTCGAGGGCGGCGAGGGCGCCACGCTCTCCCAGCGCCTGCTCAAGCTGATTGACAAGGCGGAGGACGAGGCGAAGTCGTTGAAGGACGAGTACGTCTCCACCGAGCACCTCCTCATCGCCCTGGCGCAGGACAAGGGCGCGGTGGGCGAGGCGCTCAAGTCGTCAGGCATCACCCGCGACCGGGCGCTGGCGGTGCTCAAGGACGTGCGCGGGACCCAGCGGGTCACCACCCAGGACCCGGAGTCCACCTACGGGGCGCTGGAGAAGTACGGGCGCGACCTCACCGAAGACGCCAGGAAAGGGAAGCTGGATCCGGTGATCGGGCGCGACGAGGAGATCCGGCGCGTCATCCAGGTGCTCTCGCGGCGCACCAAGAACAACCCGGTGTTGATCGGCGACCCCGGCGTGGGGAAGACCGCCATCGTGGAGGGGCTGGCGCGGCGGATGGTGGACGGGGACGTGCCGGAGGGGCTGAAGGGCAAGCGGCTGGTGGCCCTGGACCTGGGGGCGATGGTGGCGGGCGCCAAGTACCGCGGCGAGTTCGAGGAGCGGCTCAAGGCGGTGCTGAAGGCGATCGCCGCGGCCGAGGGAGAGATCATCCTCTTCATCGACGAGCTCCACACCGTGGTGGGCGCGGGGAAGGCGGAAGGGTCCATGGACGCCGGCAACATGCTCAAGCCGGCGCTGGCGCGCGGGGATCTGCACTGCATCGGCGCCACCACGCTGGACGAGTACCGCAAGCACATCGAGAAGGACGCGGCCCTGGAGCGGCGCTTCCAGCCGGTGATGGTGGGCGAGCCCAGCGTGCACGACACCATCAGCATCCTGCGCGGCCTCAAGGAGCGCTACGAGGTGCACCACGGCGTGCGCATTCAGGACACCGCCCTGGTCGCGGCCGCCACCTTGAGCAACCGGTACATCAGCGACCGGTTCTTGCCCGACA
>DATBSS010000019.1:0-4172 GCA_036559665.1 Myxococcaceae bacterium | reverse complement strand
CACCACGATGTTCCGGCTGTCACTCACCATCAGCACCACGCGGCTCATCCTCCTCACGGGCGATCCGGGCGAGGTGGTGAAGGCGTTCGGCAACTTCGTCGTTCAGGGCAACTTCGTCGTCGGCGCGGTGATCTTCATCATCCTGGTGATCGTGAACTTCATCGTCATCTCCAAGGGCTCGGAGCGCGTCGCCGAGGTCGCGGCGCGGTTCACGCTGGACGCGATGCCCGGCAAGCAGATGTCGATCGACGCGGACATGCGCTCCGGCGCGATCGACCTCGACGAGGGCAAGCGCCGCCGCCGCGACCTGGAGCGCGAGAGCTCCCTGTTCGGCGCGATGGACGGCGCCATGAAGTTCGTCAAGGGCGACGCCATCGCCGGCATCATCGTCACCGTCGTCAACATCGTGGGCGGCCTGGTCATCGGCGTGATGCAGAAGGGGATGGACATCGGCGACGCGGCCAAGAAGTACACCCTGTTGACGATCGGCGACGGCCTGGTGGGCATGATCCCCGCCATCCTGATCTCCACCTGCGCCGGCATCATCGTCACGCGCGTTGGCGGCGACGAGGAGGGGTCCCATCTCGGCAAGGACGTGGGGCAGCAGCTGACGCGGCACCCCAAGGCCATCGCCATCACCGCCGTGATGCTGATCGTCCTGGGCATGATCCCGGGCCTGCCGCTGATCCCGTTCTGGGCGCTGGGAGCGGGGGCCGGCTTGGGCGCGTTCTTCATGCTCCGCAAGGCGAAGGTCGCGGAGCAGGTGGAGGACAACGGCGGCCCGCCGATCCAGGAGCACGGCACGCCGGCGCCGGTGGAGCGCGGGCCGAAGGAGTCGATGAACCCGGACTCCGAGCTCTTCATCCCGGTGGTGACGCCGATCGTGCTCGAGGTCTCGGACGCGCTGGTGCCGTTCGTGGACTCGCGGCAGGACGGGGGCCGCTTCCTCTACGAGCTGATCCCGTTCATGCGCGACGGGCTCTTCGTCGAGCTGGGCGTCCGCTTCCCCGGCGTTCGCGCGCGCGGCAACCCGTCGCTGCCGCCCGGCGCGTACCAGATCCAGATCAACGAGGTCCCGGTGGTGACGGGCCAAGCGACGCTGGGCAGCATCCTGGTCAACGACACCATCGAGCGGCTGAAGCTGATGAACGTGAATGGTTTCGAGGCCATCAACCCCGCCACGCGGCAGCCGGCGGCGTGGGTGCCGGAGCAACACCGCGACATGCTGGAGGCCGCGGGCCTGACCACCTGGGACGTGCCGGGCTACATCATCCTGCACCTGGCCGCGGTGCTCCGCCGCCACGCGCGCGAGTTCGTGGGCGTCCAGGAGGTCCAGTCCATGCTGGACCAGCTGGAGAAGGCCTTCCCGGCGATCGTCAAGGAGGTCGTCCCCAAGGTCATCAACGTCCTCAAGCTCACGGACATCCTGGGGCGCCTGGTGGAGGAGGAGATCTCCATCCGCGACCTGCGCGGCATCCTCCAGGCGCTGGCGGAGTACGGCCAGGTGGAGGCGGACAACGTGATGCTCACCGAGCACGTCCGCGCCTCCCTCAAGCGCTACGTCTCCAACAAGTACGCCCGCGGCACCAACACCCTGGTGGTGTACCTGCTGGACCCGCAGATCGAGGAGGCGGTGCGCGGGTCGATCAAGCGCACCTCGGCCGGCACCCACCTGGCCCTGGAGCCGGACATCGCCCAGGAGATCGTCCAGGCGGTGAAGAACGAGTGCGGCCACCTCCCGCCCACCGCCCAGCGGCCGGTCATCCTCACCGCCATGGACATCCGGCGCTACGTCCGCAAGCTACTGGAGTACGAGTTCAACCCGCCGTTCTCGGTGGTCTCGTACCAGGAGCTGTCGCCGGACCTGAACATCCAGCCGGTGGCCCGCATCTCGATCAGGTAGGCACGGGCTCCCGCCTCACGCGCCGGGGACGTTGGAGCGCGGCTCCGCGAACACCAGCATCGTCACCCGGTCCACCGGGACGAAGCCGAGGCCGCGGTACGTCCGCTGGGCGATGGTGTTGGTCAGGGCGGTGTACAGGATGCCCTCCTCCACGCCGCGGGAGCGCGCGTCCAGCAGCGTGGCGGCGGTGAGCGCGCGCGCATAGCCGCGCCCGCGCTCGGCCGGCGGGGTGAAGACGTTCACCACCTGCACCGCGTCCGGCAGCGCCGGGCCGAAGGCGGAGGTGCACACCGGGCGGCCGGCGTCCTCCAGCACGTAGAGCAGCTTCTCCGCCACCTCCTGCTCCACCAGCTTGGTGCAGTTCTCCAGCAGCCGCGGTCCCGGCGGGGCGCCCAGGTTGTCCACCCAGAAGTCGTGCCGCCAGACGCCCTGGAAGGTGATGTCGCCGGTGGTGCCCAGGCGGCACTTGAGCGCGCCGTTGGAGAGCTGGGGCGGGACCTGGAGGTCGCTCAGCTTGAGCACGAACAGCTCGTCCCGCGAGTTGACGAAGGTGCGCGAGTCCACCGCGTCCAGCCACTGGAGGGTGCGGGTCACCTGGACGGTGGGGCCGTTGATCTGGGTGAGCGGTCCCTGCTTCGTCTTCCCCAGGAGCTGCAGCAGCGCCTCCAGCTGGGCCGGTGCCACCAGGTGCAAGGTGGCCCCCAGGTACGCGGCCATGGAGACCACCTCGCCGCCCTCCACCACGCCGGCGTAGGACCCGTAGTTGGGGGTGACGCCGTCCTTGCCGAGGTAGCCGCGCATGGCCATGCCCGCGGGCTGCTGCTTGAGGAAGCGCCCCGCGGCGGGCCGATCCGCCTCCGTGAGCACCCGGATCTCCGTCTCCATGATCGGAGCTTTATGTCACGCGCCCACCAGCAGCGCCACGATGAACCCGATGATGGCCAGCCCCAGGACGGCCATCACGCCGATGCCCACGAACGCCGGCACCTTGCTGCCGCCGCCGGCTCCGGCGGGCGCTTCCTCGGGCGGCGGCTCCTCCGCGGGCGGTTCCTCGGCCGGCGGCGGCTCGGGCTCGGGCTCGGGCGGAGGCGGCTCCGGCTCCGGTTCGGGCGGCGGCTCGGGTTCGGGCTCCGGCTCCTTCGCCTGCGGCGGCGAGGTCATCTCGAAGGCCGGCTCCGGCTCCAGCGCCGGCGCCTCGCGCACCTCGGTGGGGTCGAGGAAGAGGAAGCGGGTGCCGCCCACCTCCACCTCGTCCCGGTCCTTGAGCGTGCGCGACTTCACCCGCTTCTTGTTGACCTTGATGCCGTTGCGGCTGCCCAGGTCCTCGATGTGCGTGCCGGAGAAGTCGCGCCGCACCCGGGCGTGCTGGCGGGACGCCATGTCGTCGCTCAGCACCATGTCGCAGGAGGGGTCCCGGCCGATCACCACCGGCTGCCCCTCGTTGATCTCCAGCCGCTGGCCCTCCATCTTCGTGTTCATCACCCGGAGGAAGGGCTTCTCCGCGTTGAGGCCCTTCATCACGTCCTTCACCGCCTGCCTGGCGATGAAGGAGGTCTTCTCCGAGGAGGGCATCAGCTCCTGCATCCGGTCGAAGGTGACGTCGAACTGGGCGATGGCGATGACGTCGCCGTTGCGGAGCAGGCGCTTCTCGCCCTTGCCCAGCTTCTTGCCGTTCACCTGGGTGCCGTAGGAGCTGCCCAGGTCCTCGATGAACCACAGCTCGCCGTCGCGGGAGATGCGCGCGTGCTTGCGGGAGACCGCCTGCTCCTGGAGGACCACCTCGCAGGCCTTGTCCCGGCCCATGGTGATCACCGGCGCGTCCATGACCTGTTCGGTGCCGGTCTTCGCCCCACCCTCGGCGCTGCGCTGCTTGACGACGAGGCGGACGCTCATTTCATCAGAAGGAACTGGCGCTCACGTACTTCTCACAGTTCTCGATCTCAGAGGGGAACTCGTCCATGCCCGCGAACTTGAGGAAGTTGCGGCAGGCGGTCGTCGCCTCCTTGTCCCGCTGGTCCTCCTTGAACAACAGATGCAGCCCGTAGTGGCACATGGCGTACTTCTGGTCGAGCTTGAGGCACTTCTTGAACGTCCGCTCCTCCTCCGCCTTCAGCCCCTTCTCCCGGTACTGGAGCGCCAGCTGGTACATGGCGGGCGCCGTCTGCTCCCGCCCGCCCAGGTCCTTGGCGCCCACCAGCGTGGGCTCCAGCAGCGTCGCCTTCCGGTTCACCAGCGCCGCGTTCTGGCGGCAGGGGATGTTCTCCGGGTC
>DATBSS010000018.1:0-2462 GCA_036559665.1 Myxococcaceae bacterium | reverse complement strand
CGCCAGATCGGCGCCTGCTTCTGGGCCGCGGCGGTCTTGTTCCCGTCCACCTCCCACGCCCAGTACGGCAGGCCGAAGCTGGAGTCTTCGAGCACGCGCTGGAGGTGGCGCTCGAAGACCAGGAGCAAGTAGCGGTGCCAGGGGAGAAAGGCCGGCCCGGAGTGGGCGGCGTTCCGGTCGCCCTGCTGGGGCGGGGTGAACGCCATCATCGCCCGGTGGTGCCAGGCGACGAACGTGTCGTAGGTGCTGAGGCCTCCGGCGTCCCCCAGGACCTCCGCCTTGAGCCGCTTCACGCCCTGGACGAAGGCGTCCTGGAGCGCCTGGCTGGAGAGGATGTTCCGGCGGATGACGGCGGCCATCTACGTCCGCCTCCCCGCCCGCCGCCTCGCAGGGTACCGGTGCGGGTAGGCGTCCACGATGCGCTTGGCGACGTCCAGCGCGCTCGTCGAGGTGTAGGTGGGGACCGCGTGGCAGATGACGGTCCCGTCGTCAGCGACGTGGAACGGGATGCCGATCGCCTCCCCGTCGATGGAGACCTGGTACGTCGTCCAGACCTCCACGCGGTGCCCGCGGTACTCCGCCACCCGCAGGCTCTCCGAGGGGCCGTGGGCCGCTGGCCCGCCCCGGTGCATGTGCCGGCCCCTGGCGAGGCCGGCCGCGCTGGCCCGCCGGAGCGCTTCCACGCCGGCGTACCGATTCAGGTCCCTGGGTTTCATGCGCGTCCTTTTGGGTGACGCGCTTCTCTCTACGCGAACTTCGCCATCAGCTCCGCGAGCTCGCCCGCGTAGAGTCGCCTACGCTTCTCTCCGAACCAGGGGAGCTCGCCAATCTGTTCAGGGGTGAGCGGTCCCAGCCGGGAGAGGTCCTCCACCAGCGGGTTGGTGAGCACCACCGACGGCGTCACCTTCCGCTCCGCCGCCTTCTCCGACCGCCACGCCTTCAGCGCGTCCTCGCGCTTCTTCTTGTTCGGGTCCCGCCGGCCCTTCTTCTCCTCCGGCAGCTGGAGCGTCCCCGCCCGCGACTGCTCCACGAACCGCCGCACCAGCTCCAGCACCTCCTCGCCGTGCTCGCGGGTGAAGGCGCCGCGCACCCCCTCCAGCCGCGCCAGCTCCTTCACGCTGGCTGGCGCGCGCTGGGCGACCGCCGCCACCGCCGCGTTGGAGAGCATCCGGCCCATGGGCACGTTGGCCGCCTCCGCCCACTGCAGGCGCTTCTCGTGGAGCGCCGCGCCGATGGCCATCCCCAGGGCGAACTGGGTGGCGGACATGGAGCCGCGGGGCAGCCGGGGCCGGAACTCGCTCAGGTCCGGGCGCGCCTCCGCCTCGGTGCAGAGCCGGTCGCAGTCCAGCTCCACCTCCTCCAGGATGTCCGTCTTGCGGCACTCCTCCTTCACCTGCCGGCCGATCTCGCAGAGGTAGCGCACATCGTCCGCGATGTACGCGCGGACCTCCGCCGGCAACGGGCGCATCGAGAAGTCCGACTGCTGGTGCTCCTTGGCCAACTCGACCTGGAGCCGCTCGCGCGCCAGGTCCGCCAGCCCCACCTTGGGCCAGCCCAGGAGCGTGGCGGCGCGGTGGGTGTCGAACAGCCCGCGCACCCGCACCCCGGACTCCGCCAGGTACTGGAGGTCCCCGCCGGCGGCGTGGAAGTACTTGGTGCACGCCGGGTCGGCGAAGAGGGGAGCCAGGGGCTGCGCGGTCACCCCGGGCGCCAGGGTGTCGAACAGGAACAGGTCCCGGTCGGTGGCCACCTGCACGAAGCACAGGGAGGCGCGGAAGGCGTGCATCGCGTCCGCCTCCACGTCCACCGCCAGCTCGCGCACGCCCTCCAGCGCGTGGAGTGCCCGCCCGGTCTCTTCGGGGGTGGCGATGTCCGTGGCGACCTGCGGGAACGTCATGCTTCGGGGAATCTACCGCGCGCCCGGCGACGTTCGGGCCGAATGTCGAGGTATATGGTAGCGGCGAACATGAGCGAGGAAGCGCGGCTGGAGAAGGTCCTGCTGGGCCACGTGGGCAAGGCCATCGCGGACTTCGGGTTGATCGGCGAGGGCGACCGCATCCTGGTCGGCGTCTCCGGAGGCAAGGACTCCCACACCATGCTGCACCTGCTCCGCCAGCTCCAGCGCAAGGCGGTCGTGAAGTTCGACCTGTTGGCGGTGAACCTGGACCAGGGCCACCCCGGTTTCCCTGGCGAGCTGCTGGAGCGCTACTTCCAGGAGCAGGGCTATCCGTACCGGATGCTGAAGGAAGACACCTACTCCATCGTCCTGGAGAAGACGGAGCCGGGGAAGACGCAGTGCTGGATCTGCTCCCGGCTGCGCCGCGGCATCCTCTACAACGCTGCGGTCGAGCTGGGCTGCAACAAGATCGCGCTCGGCCACCACCGGGACGACCTCGCCGAGACGCTGCTCCTGAACGTGTTCTTCGCGGGCTCGATCAAGTCGATGCCGCCGCTCCTGCGCT
>DATBSS010000017.1:0-6686 GCA_036559665.1 Myxococcaceae bacterium | reverse complement strand
GCTCTGGAGCGAGTGGAACGACAAATACCGGGACTGCATGCGCCGGTTCTGGCGCGGGGAGCCCCACCAGGCACCGGAGATGGGCTACCGGCTCACCGGCTCCTCCGACCAGTTCCTGCTCTCCGGCCGCCGGCCGTCCGCCTCCATCAACTACGTCACCTGCCACGACGGCTTCACCCTGCACGACCTCTGCGCCTACGAGCAGAAGCACAACGAGGCCAACCTGGAGGACAACCGCGACGGCACCTCCAACAACCTCGGCTGGAACGGCGGCGTGGAGGGAGAGACGGACGACCCCCAACTCCTGGCGGCGCGCGAGCAGCAGAAGCGCAACCACCTGGCGACGCTGTTCTGCTCGGTGGGCGTGCCCATGCTGCTGGCCGGCGACGAGATGGGCCGCACCCAGCGCGGGAACAACAACGCCTACTGCCAGGACAACGAGCTGTCCTGGGTGGACTGGAAGCTGGACGACCGCCGCCGGTCGCTGCTCGCCTTCACGCGCGCGCTGGCGAAGGTGCGCCAGGGCGCGCCGGTGTTGCGGCGGCAGCGCTTCTTCAAGGGCGATCGCCCGCCCGGCGCCGCGCTCAACGACGCCACCTGGTTCCGGCCCGACGGCACGGAGATGTCGGCCGAGGACTGGCACCGCCCGTCGCTCCGCTGCCTGGGGATGATGCTGGGCGGGGACGCGCTCCGCTTCGTCGACGCCCAGGGGAAGCCGGTGGTGGGCGACACGCTGATGGTGGTGCTCAACGGCGACGGGCGGACGCACCTGTTCACCCTCCCGAACGTGGAGTGGGGCGGGCCCTGGGAGGTGCTGCTGGAGACCGCCACCCCTGGAGAGCCCGGCCCGCCTCGCCCGGCGCCGAAGAAGGTGCGCCTCCCCGCGCGCTCGCTGGCGCTGCTCCGGCGCGTGGCCCAGTCCCCAACGGGAAGCTGACCCGCCCCGGCGGGCGTTGGGCTACGGTGGGCGCCTTGGGCACGACCGCGCTCTGGATCGGTTTTCACGTGTTGGTGCTGGGGATGTTGGCCCTGGACCTGGGGCTGGTGAACCGCGGGGCGCACGGCGTCACCGCCCGCCGCGCAGCGGTCATGGTGGGCATCACGGTGGCGATCTCGCTGCTGATCTGCGCCGGCTTCTGGCAGTTCAGAGGATCTCAACCGGCCATCCAGTTCCTCACCGTGTACCTGCTGGAGTACGCGCTCTCGGTCGACAACCTGTTCGTCTTCCTCCTGGTGTTCACCTACTTCAAGGTGGCGCCGGAGGTCCGCCACCGGGTGCTCTTCTGGGGCGTGGTCGGCGCATTCGTGATGCGCGCCACGCTGATCGTCCTGGGGACGTCGCTGGTGCAGCGCTTCCACTGGCTCCTCTACGGCTTCGGCGCCTTCCTTTTGTACACGGCGGTGAAGATGGCCTTCTCCAAGGAGGAGGACGGCGTGGACCCGGAGTCCAGCCTGGTCCTGCGCTGGGGGCGGCGGCTGCTGCCGGTGGCGCGCTCGGACACGGAGGACTACCGCTTCTTCACCCGCGAGGGCGGGAAGGTCCGCGTCACCCCCATCTTCCTGGTGCTGGGCGTGGTGGAGGGGACGGACCTCCTCTTCGCGCTGGACTCCATCCCCGCCGCGCTGGGCGTCTCCAGCGACGCCTTCGTCGTCTACACCGCCAACGTCTCCGCCATCCTCGGCCTGCGCTCGCTGTTCTTCGTGGTGGCGTCGCTGATGGACAAGTTCCACTACCTCAAGCTGGGGCTGGCGGTGGTGCTGGCCTTCATCGGCGCCAAGATGCTGGCGGGGATCATCAAGGTGTTGGTGCCGGAGTGGCTCTCGCTGGCGATCATCGCCGCGGTGCTGTCGATCTCGGTGGGGGCCAGCCTGATCTGGCCGGAGCGCGAAGAGGCGTAGTATCCACCGCGGTATGAACAGCACCACCACGGACGGGATCCGCATCACCGTGACGCCGGCCTTCTGGCCGGAGCGCTCCGCGCCCGAGGCCGGACACTTCGCTTTCATGTACACGGTGGAGATCGCCAACATCGGGCCGGTGCCCGCGCAGCTCCGCAGCCGCCACTGGGTCATCACCGACGCCAACGGCCGGGTGGAGGAGGTCAAGGGAGAGGGCGTGGTGGGAAAGCAGCCCAACCTGGCCCCGGGCGAGCGCTTCTCGTACCAGAGCTGGGCCATGCTCCGGACCCCGTTCGGCTCGATGCGGGGCAGCTACTTCATGCGGCGCCCGGATGGCAGCTCGTTCGAGGCGCGCATCGGTGAGTTCGCGCTCACCCAGCCGCACGCGCTCCACTGAATGGACGCCGCGCGAAGGTCGCGCCCGCGCGGGCTCCTCCTGGTCAACCTCGGAACGCCGGACGACGCATCGGTGGGCGCGGTGCGCCGCTACCTGCGCGAGTTCCTCTCCGACCCGCGGGTGATCGACCTCTCGCCGCTGGGGCGCTGGCTCCTGCTCCACCTGGTCATCCTGCCCTTCCGCCCCGCGCGCTCCGCCGAGGCGTACCGGAAGATCTGGGGCGCGGGAGGGGTGGTGGGATCGCCGCTGCTGCACCACTCGCGGAAGCTGGCGGACGCGGTGGCCCGGGCGCTGGACGGCGAGCTGGTGGTCCAGCTGGCCATGCGCTACGGGCGGCCGTCGATCGCCGAGGCGATGGCGGCGTTCCGGAAGGCCGGCGTGGAGTCGGTCGCCCTGCTCCCCCTCTATCCGCAGTACGCGGCGTCCAGCACCGGCTCCACCGTGGCGCGCGCGTACGAGCTGGCCGCCCAGGGCTGGGACCCGCTGCCCTTGCGCGTGGTGCCGCCCTTCTTCGGGTCCGCCGGGTTCCTGGACGCCTTCGCCGAGGTGGCGCGGCCGGTGCTGGCCGGCGCCGGGGCGGACCACGTGCTCTTCTCCTTCCACGGGCTGCCGGAGCGGCAGGTGAAGCGGAGCGCCGGGGAGAACTCCGGGTGCCGGTTCGACGCCGGCTGCTGCGCCGCGCTCTCGGCCGCCAACGCCAACTGCTACCGGGCGCAGTCCTTCCACACCGCGCGGGAGCTGGCGGCGCGGCTGGGGCTGGACGCGGGGCGCTTCTCGGTGGGGTTCCAGTCGCGGCTGGGGCGGACGCCGTGGATCCAGCCCCACACCGACGTGGTGCTGGCGGAGCTCCCGGCGCGCGGGGTGAAGCGCCTGGCGGTGATGGTCCCCTCCTTCGTGGCGGACTGCCTGGAGACGCTGGAGGAGATCGGCCTCCGCGGCGTGGACACCTTCCGGGCCGCGGGCGGGGAGCACCTGACGCTGGTCCCCTCCCTGAACGCGCACCCTGCGTGGGTGGCGGAGGTCGTCCGGCTGGCGCGGGCGGCGGCGGGATGATGTGATCATGTCCGTGAGTGCACCGACGCGGCGCCCGTCCGTGAGACTGGAGGACCTGCTCCTCCGCCACGGCGCCATCACCGAGGAGAAGCTCCAGCACGCCAAGGACGAGCAGAAGAAGTGGGGCGGTTCGCTGGGCCGCATCTTCGTGGACCTGGGGTACATCACCGAGGACCTGCTCCTCCGGGCCACCGCGCACCAGATGAGCGCGAAGTTCGTGGACCCGTCGAAGGATCCGATCGACCCGGACGTGGTGCGGGCGCTGGGGCTCCAGGTGTGCGAACAGTTCGGGGTCATCGCCGTGGCCGGAGACCTCAAGAAGAAGGTCCTCCGGGTCGCCAGCGCGGACCCGGAGAACAAGGAGGCGCTGGCCCAACTCATGAAGTTGACGGGGATGACCATCGAGCTGGCGGTGGCGACCTCCACCTCCATCCACGCCGCCATCCGGCGCTACTACTACGGCGAAGGGCCCAGGCCTTCGTCCGCGGCGGTGCTCCCCCCCGGGTCCTTGCCCCCGCCGCCCCCCGCCGCCGCGCTCACCGCGACCACCGTCACCGACGTCCCGGCTCCGGTCACTTCCCCTTCCCCGACCGTTCCCGGCATGCCTGCCGCCACCATGGCGGAGGTGGAGGCGCTGGAGCGCCGGGTGGCGCAGCTGGAGCAGTTCCTGGGGTCGATGCGGAAGGACCTCTCCAAGTCGATCTCCACCGACCCGCAGATCGCCGGCATGGCCGCCCGGCTGGAGGCGCTGGAGCAGCTCTCCGCCAGCGACGTGGGCTCGCTGCGCGCGGTGGTGGAATTGCTCCTCGAGCGGGGCGTCTTCACGCTGCAAGACCTCAAGGGGAAGGTGAAGGCGGTGCGCGACCGCGGAGGGACCGGCCCCACTTGATCAGCGCGGGGCGCTGGCCTTCTTCAACCGGTCCCGGATGGCCAACCCCAGCCCGCCCGGCTCCGGCGGGGCGATGACGATCAGCGCGGCGCCCTGCTCGTCCGCGGCGCGCAGCACGGCGTACAGCTCGCGCGCGAAGCCCGCCGGGTCCGCGGCGATGGGGAGGTGGAGCGTCCCGGGCGGAGCGTCGCCCTCGGAGGGGCTGACCACCGCGACCCGCCCCGCCGCCGAGCGCGCCGCCTCCTCCGCCCGCGCCCGGAGCTGGGAGGGCTCCACCACCACCACGCCGGCCCGCGGCGCGTAGTGCGACGCCAGCGCCCCCGGTACGCGCACCTGGGACTGGTCGCGCACGGGGACGTAGTCGCCCACCGCCGCCTCCAGCGCCTCCTTCGACACCCCGCCGGGGCGGAGGATCTCCAGCCGGTCGGATCGGGCGTCCACGATGGTGGATTCGATGCCCAGCGCGCAGGGCCCCCCGTCCAGCACCAGGTCCACCGCGTCGCCCAGGTCGGCGCGCACGTGGTCAGCGGTGGTGGGGCTGACCTGTCCGTGCCGGTTGGCCGAGGGCGCTGCCAGCCCGCCCCCGAGCTCGCGCAGGAGCTGCAGGGTCAGGGGGTGATTGGGCACGCGCAGCGCCACCGTGTCCTGACCCGCGGTGACCACGTCCAGGGCCCGCTTCGACCGCTGCAGGACGAGCGTGAGCGGCCCCGGCCAGAAGGCCTGCATCAGCGTCGCGGCGCGCTGCGGCACGACCTCCGCCCAGTCGTGGGCGGCCCCGGCGGAGGGGACGTGGACGATGAGCGGGTGCGTCGAGGGGCGCCCCTTGGCGGCGAAGATGCGTCGCACCGCCAGCTCGTTCGAGGCGTCGGCCGCCAGGCCGTACACCGTCTCGGTGGGAATAGCGACCAGGCCACCCTGTTGGAGGATTTTTACGGCTCTATCCACCAGGGACGCCTGCCGGGAATCGCTGGACGCGCTCAATCCACGAACTCCTTGACACCCGGGCCTGCTCTGTCGAAGAAGACCCGGGCTTTCATCACCGAGGGCAGGCGGCACATGATCGAGGTCGAAGGCCTCACCAAGTACTACGGCGCTCACGCCGCCATACGGGACCTGGGCTTCTCCATCAAGAAGGGGGAGGTCATCGGGTTCCTGGGACTGAACGGCGCGGGCAAGAGTACCACCCTGAAGATCCTGGGCTGCGTGCTGCTGCCCACGTCCGGACGTTTGCGGATCGACGGGGTGGACGCCATCTCCGACCCGCACGAGGCCCGCAAGCGGATCGGCTTCCTCCCCGACACGCCGCCGCTGTACGACGAGATGACGGTCGGCGCGTACCTCTCCTTCGTGGCGCAGCTCCGCGGCGCCGCGCCGGGGCGGGCGCGGGCGCTGGTGGAGGAGGCGGAGGAGCGCACCGCCACCCGCGAGGTGGACCGGGACCTGATCTCCGAGCTCTCCCACGGCTACCGCCAGCGCGTCGGCGTGGCGCAGGCGGTGGTGCACAAGCCGGCGCTGCTGGTGCTGGACGAGCCCTCCTCCGGCCTGGACCCGGTGCAGATCGTCGAGATGCGGTCCTTGATCCGGGACCTCAGGGGCGAGCACACCGTGCTCGTCTCCAGCCACATCCTCTCGGAGATCAGCCAGATCTGCGACCGGCTGCTGGTCATCCAGGCCGGGGAGATCGTCGCCCAGGGCAGCGAGGCGGAGCTGGCCAAGCGGGCCGGCGCGGGCGGCGCGGTGGAGCTGGAGGTGCGCGGGGCGGCGGCGCGGGCGGCGGAGGTGGTGCGCGGCGTGCCGGGCGTCACCGGCGTCACCGTGGTCTCGGAGAGCGGGGAGCTGTCCGTGCTCCGGGCCGAGGGCGCCTCCGACGTGCGGCCGCAGATCGCCCGGGCGCTGGTGGCGGCCAGCGTGGACCTCTACCGCCTGGACCGGGTCGGCGACCGGCTGGAATCCATCTTCCTCAAGCTCACCGCGGGCGCGCCGTCGCCCTCGGCACACAAGGAGGCGGCCTGACGTGCGCGCGATCTGGCTCATCGCCCGGCGCGAGCTGGCGTCGTACCTGCGCACCTGGAGCGGGTACGTCATCATCTCGCTGGCCGTCGGCGTGTCGGCCCTGCTGTTCAACGCCTTCGCGCTCGGCGGGGCCGAGCAACGTTCCTCGGACGTGCTCTCCGAGTTCTTCCGCGACACCTCCGGCGTGACCATGGTCGTCGGCGTGTTCCTCGCCATGCGTCTGCTGGCCGAGGAGCAGCAGCGCGGGACGATGGCGCTGCTCTTCTCCTCGCCGGTGCGGGAGGTGGAGGTGGTGGTGGGCAAGTACCTCTCCGGGCTGCTCTTCATGGGCCTGTTCCTGGCCACCACGCTCTTCATGCCGGCGCTCATCCTGGTGCACGGGAAGATCTCCGTCGGGCACCTCTTCGCCGGCTACCTGGGGCTGTTGCTGCTGGG
>DATBSS010000016.1:0-23203 GCA_036559665.1 Myxococcaceae bacterium | reverse complement strand
TCACCGCCAACGACTCGCCCGGCGGACCTCCCTCGGAGGCGGGCCAGACCCTGACGGTCACCGGCGTGAGCGCGACCAGTACGCAGGGCGGAACGGTCACCCTCGTCGGAGGCGTGGTGACGTACACGCCGCCGGCCGGGTTCACCGGCACCGACACGTTCACGTACACCGTGACGGACAGCGGCAACCCCGCGCTGAGCGCGACGGCCACGGTCACGGTCACGGTCAGCATGAACGCGCCACCCAGCTTCATCAGCACGGGGTCCACGGGCGCTGGGGAAGGCGTGCCGTATACCTACGACCCGGTCGTGACCGATCCGGGCGGGCCCGGCCCCATCACCTTCTCGGTCGATCCGGCCGACACGTGCGGGGGCAGCGCCAACGGCTCCTCCGGGTCCTATACGTTCACCCCCGGCCCCGGCGCCCCCGCGACCTGCGTGATGGCCATCCAGGCGTGCGACGCCCTCGGCGCGTGCACGACGCAGCAGACGACCATCACCATCAACCACCTGCCGGTCGCCGTGAATGACAACGCCAGCGCGACGGGCCCGATCACCATCCCGGGCGGTACCCTCACCGCCAACGACTCGCCCGGCGGGCCTCCCTCCGAGGCGGGCCAGACCTTGACGGTCACCGGCGTGAGCGCGACCAGTTCGCAGGGCGGAACGGTCACCCTCGTCGGAGGCGTGGTGACGTACACGCCTCCAGCCGGGTTCACCGGCACCGACACGTTCACGTACACCGTGACGGACAGCGGCAACCCGGCGCTCACCGCGACCGCGACGGTCACGGTCATCGTCACGATGAACGCGCCACCCGGCTTCATCAGCACGGGGCCCACGGCCGCCGGTGAAGGCGTGCCGTTCACCTACAACCCGGTCGTGACCGATCCGGATGGGCCCGGCCCCATCACCTACTCGCCCGGTCTCGGCGACACGTGCGGGGGCTCCGTCAACGGCTCCTCCGGGTCCTACACGTTCACCCCCGGCTCCGGCGCCCCCGCGACCTGCGTGATGGCCGTCCAGGCGTGCGACGCGGCCGGAGCGTGCAGCTCGCAGCAGACGACCGTCACCATCAACCACCAGCCGGTCGCCATGAACGACACCGCCAACGCGACGGGCCCGATCACCATCCCGGGCGGCACCCTCACCGCCAACGACTCGCCCGGCGGGCCTCCCTCCGAGGCAGGCCAGACCTTGACGATCACCGGCGTCAGCGTCACCAGCTCGCAGGGCGGGACCGTGAGCCTCGCCGGGGGCGTGGTGACGTACACGCCTCCCCCCGGGTTCGTCGGGACCGACACGTTCACGTACACCGTGACGGACAGCGGCAACCCGGCGCTCACCGCCACGGCGACGGTCACGGTCACCGTCACTGCCCCGGCGAACGCGCCACCGGTCATCAGCAGCACGCCGGCCGCGACTGCGCCGGAGGGCACTCCGTACGTCTACGACGCGACGGCCACCGACCCGGACGGGCCGGGGGCAACGTGGTCCGTGGGAGCCGGCGACACGTGTGGCGGCACCATCGACCCGGCCACCGGGCACTACACCTTCACACCGGGCGCGGCCACGCCCTCGCCCTGCACGCTGGCGGTGCAGGTCTGCGACGGCGGCTCGCCCAACCAGTGCGTCACCCAGGCGACCCCGGTCACCATCACGCGCCCGTCGGGCGACGCGGGCTTCCTGGACGGGCTGGGCGCCTCCGGCAGCGGCTGCGGGTGCAGCTCGGGCGCCGCGCTGGCGTCGCTGCCCTGGTACGGCATCCCGGCGCTCCTGGCACTGGCCCGGAGGCGCCGCCGGAAGAGCGGCGCCGGCCTCAGGCCAGGATGATCCGCCCGCGCTTGCGGACCGCTAGGCGCAAGCCGTAGGCCAGCGAACGATTTGCTCAACGAAGATCGAGAACAGGGACGGCCTCGGGCTCCGGCAACTCGTCCCGGTGTTGCCAGTACCAATCACTGATTTCCTGAATGAAGTCCCCCAGGGTCGGCCATCCCTCGGTACCAACCCAGTGCGGAAGACCGGGCAGTTCCTCTCCGGTACGCCAGTCGAATTCGTGCCGATGGTGCTGATCCGGATGGCCGGGGTACGAGTGAGCGTTGTCGTGCCGCAGGAAGTTCCCGTGACCGCGCACCGAGGCGTTGTAGGCGTACCGGAAGGTCTGCACCAGCACGTTCACGTCCTCGGGATGCGCGCTGGGCTCGATCAGAGCGATGAGCTTGAACACGTGGATGACGATGTTTCCCTTGCAGCCGATCTCGCCCGCCAACTTCACGCCGCTGGCGTCGGCTTCCCAGGTCAAGCTATCCGCGCAGACGAAGCCCGCGGCGTAGAAGTGCTCCATTCGTCTGTCGTGAACCTGCTGGTAGATGCGCAGTCTAGTGGGACCGTGCCGAGCGGGCGCCAAGCAGGTAATCCCTCTGATCGAGCAGCATCAGCCACTGACAGACTTCCCAGCTCTCCTCCCGCCGACCCTGAGCGAGCTCGCGACGAAGTTCCTGGGAAGACAGGCCGAATTTCTCCTCGAAAGCGCAAATCTGCTGGTCGAGATCCCGCATCTCACCGTTCGGCGGGCTGTTGGCGGCACGTACCAGTTCCTTGATGGCCTCTTCTTGCCGCTCTGGGCTCATCTGACGGAGCTCGGTGCCTTTGACCATGCGCTTCATGAGGTTCTCGATACTTACAGCTTGGGCGTCGGACAGCGCGCTCGCAAGTGCCTAACCAACGAAAGGTATTTCGTCCATCCTCTCTGCCCATTATCCCGAAACGGAGAGGTGACGTTTCCTCACCATGAGCCTGACAGGCGCCTGACCTGCTTGCCAGGCCCCCATCGCGGCCTCAGGCCAGGATGATCCGCGGTCCCTGGAGGGCCTCGCGCAGCAGTGCTAGCGCCGGCTCCGAGGCCGCCTCAGCCTCGGTGAGCCGGCGCACGTAGAGCTCCGCGCCCTGGCCGGCGGCGTCGAGCACGCGCCTGGCGTCCTCCAGCAGCGCGAACGCGACCTCCTCCATCCGCTTGGCCTGCGCCGGCTCCGCCTGCTTCTTCCCTGCCTTCTCCTCCAGGTACTTCCCGAACCGCTGCAGGGCGTCCTTCACCTTCGCCGGGTCGAACGTCTTGAACAGCGCCTGGAGCGAGTCCGGCTTCACCTTGATCAGCCGCGGCGGCGCCGACCTCCCCTGCGCGCCGGGCAGCAGTTGCAGGTGCTCCATCGGGATCACCCCCAGCAACCCATCCTCGTCCGCCGCCGGCGCCGAGTACGGCACCATGTCCACGTACAGCGCCACCACCGGCGCGCCCGCCGCGTACTCCTCGAGATCTGCCTGCTCTACCGGCGGGAACTGCGCCGGCGCCCCGATCATCGCCAGCGGGAACACCACCTCCCGCCACAGCCTCTCCGGCTGGACGCTGGTGGACGCCTTGGATGCGAACAGGTGCCCCAGCAGCTCCATGAACCCCGCGTCCTCCGGCTGCGCCTGGAGCGGCTTCTGCGGGTCCATCCGCGTCAGCGTCCCCACCAGCTGCGACTCCATCTGCTGCTTCGCCTCCGCCGGGAGCTTGTTGGACCGCGACAGCGCGTCGCGAATCTCCCGCGCCGCCGCCGCCGGCGTCCCTTCCCACACCTGCTTGCTCCGCGCCGGATCCAGCGCCATCAGCTGGATGAACCCCACGTCGAACAGCCGCGCGTAGTCCTCCGGCCGCAGCCGCGCCGACCCGCCGCCCCCGCCGATGGAGAACTTCGCCGACGCCAGCGACTTCCGCAGCTCCGAGGCCAGCTCCCCCAGCCGCCCCAGCTTCGACTGCGACAGCGCGTCCAGCGCCGCGTCGAGCGGCGACAGCGTCACCAGCGCCTCCGGGAAGCCCAGCGCCGCCCCCTCCAGCGCGTCCCGCTGCGGGAACCAGAACGCGCCCATCTCCGCCATCAGCCGGGAGGCGAACGTCGCCGCCACCCCGAGCGCGATGGTCTGGTGCTCCGGCCGGTCCATCTTGAACGCGCCGCCGAGCAGCTTGATCACCGACTTCTCGATCTCCGGCCAGCCCGCCTGGAGCAGGTCCACCGGCCGCTTCTCCACGTCGGCGATCGCCCGGCTGAGGTTCTCCTGGGCGAGCTGCATCTGCGGCGGGACAGGACCGGGGGAAGTGGCCATCGTTGGACGGGGCATAACACAACGACGTGCAGCGGCGTGGACCCCGCGGGTACGCTCGCGCGCCTATGTTCGCCCGCGCCCTCCACCCTCGCGCCGCCGCGCTCGCCCTGCTCGCCGCGTCCGGCTGCGCCTCGCTCGGTCCCCGCTTCCCGCTGGAGGTCTCCACCACGTTCGCGCACCAGCCGATGCGCAAGCTGGAGACCGCCAACCTGGAGCTCTACTACCCGGCGGCCCAGCAGCGGCAGGCCTACCAGGTGGTGGAGAGGCTGGAGAAGTGCTTCCAGCTGCTCCGCTCGCTCCCGGTGACGCGGGCGCCGCGTTCGAAGGCGCTCATCTACATGACGGGCGCCGACTTCAACAACGCCTTCGTCTACTTCCCCCTGGCCGGCAACCCGCAGCAGATGGTCCTCCCCACGCACATGAGCCTGGAGCTGTTCAACCTGCTCGAGCTGGGCGTGACCGCCATCCCGGACGTCTCCTGCCACGAGGCCACCCACTACGTGCACATGCAGCAGACCGACGGCTTCTGGGGCGCGGCCAACTCCGCGTTCTGCGACTTCATGTCCCCCAACGCCTTCCTGGAGAGCTGGTTCGCCGAGGGCCTGGCCACCTACTACGAGGCCCGCCTGGGCAAGAGGGTCGGCCGCCCGGAGAGCCCGATCTGGCGCGCCATGTTCGAGTCCGGGGTGGCCTCCCGCGGCGGCGTGCTCCAGGGCGGCGACCTCAACCCCGCCCAGCGCGAGATGTCGCCCTTCGGCGGCCCCTACCTGGTGGGGGGCTACTTCATCGACTACCTGGTCCGGCACTACGGCGAGCAGAAGCTCTGGAAGCTGATCGACGAGCAGGGCCGCTCCATCTTCTCCCCGCTCTGGGTCTCGCTCCGCTTCAACGCCGTCTACGGCAAGACGCTGGACGCGCTGTTCGACGACTTCTCCGCCGAGCTGCGCAGGACGGTGAAGCCGCGGAAGCGGCCGGTGGACCAGAAGGTGCTGGCGCAGGACATGGGCTCCATCGCCCGCCTCGCCTCCAGCCGCGCGGACGGGGCGCTGGCGGTCTTCGCCGCCCGGCGCGACGACGTGCTGAAGCTGGAGGTGCGCGAACCGGACGGGAAGCTCCGCTTCTCCACCGGCGTGACGCCCTTCTGGCCCGGCCGCCCCTTCGTGAACGCGCACCCGCTGTCGGTCAGCGGCCTCGCCTTCACCCCGGACGGGAAGTCGCTGCTCTTCGTGCTGGGGGACGTGGGCATCGACGGCGACACCCAGACCAAGCTCATCCAGCTGGACGCCCGCACCGGCGGCCTCCAGCGCACCTGGGACGGGTTCATCGCCATGGGCGGCGACGTCTCCGCGGACGGCAGGAGCTACGTGCTGGTGGAGATCGCCGACGAGCGGAGCAACCTCACCCGGCTGGACCTCGCCACCGGGCAGCGCACGCCGCTGACCACCTTCGCCGGCCCGGAGGCGCTGGGCGCGCCCGCGGTCTCCCCGGACGGGAAGCGGATCGCCTTCGCGCGCTGGATGGACCAGGGCTTCGAGCTGTCGCTGCTGGACGAGTCCGGCGCGGTCCAGCGGCTGACCACCGACGACCAGTTCGACTACTCGCCGCGGTGGCTGGACGGCGACCGCATCCTCCTGGTGCGCGAGCACGAGGGCCGGCCGCAGCTGGCCGTCTACCGGCTCTCGACCGGCGACATGCAGGTCGCCACCGACGTCCCGTACGCCGCGCTGGACCCTTCGCCGATGGCGGGCGGCGGCCGGGTGGCGTTCCTCAACCGCGAGGCGTGGAGCTGGACCCTGGACACCGCGCCGCTGCCGGCCGGCGCCGCCTCCTCCCCGGAGCCCACTCCGGCGCCCGCGGCCGCCGGGACCGGGGGATCGGGCCCTCCCGAGGAGACCCCGGCGCCACCCGCAAAGCCCGAGGCGGTGGTCAGCGACGAGCCGTATCGCCCGACGGACCACCTCTTCTTCCCCAACTTCCACGTCCCCTGGGTGCAGCCGGAGCTGGTCATCCTCCCGGGGGCCGCCGAAGGATCGTCCGCCACGCTCTGGGGCATCGTGGCCGGCCTGTCGATCCAGGGCAGCGACCGGCTGGGGCTCCACAACTACGCGCTCAACGCCTCGTACGACTCGCTGGTCCTCGGTCCCCAGGTGAGCTTCGGGTACGGCACCTCGCTGGCCGCGCCGTGGTGGTTGTCCACCGGGGCCAGCTGGTCGAGCAGGGAGTCGCCGTTGCTGGTGAACGGCAACCTGGTCCGGCAGCACCTGGAGACCGGCCTCTTCACGGTCCAGGCCGAGCGCACCTTCTGGACGACGCCGGTGGCGCTCTCCTTCGACGTCATCTCGTACCAGTACGGCCCGGTCTCCAGCAACCCGGGCGGGGCGATCTTCGTGGTGGGCCCGCAGCTCTCCACCAGCTACTCGGCCACCGAAGGCACCGCGTACGGCGGCACGCGGTCGGGCATCGCGGCGAGCGCGTTCGCGGCCGGCTACCCGTCGGCGCTGGGCAGCTCCGTGAACATGGCGGACCTGGGCGCGCAGCTGGTCGGGTTCATTCCGCTGCCCCTCACCACCCGCCACACGCTGCGCCTGAGCATCCGCGGCCGGTGGCTCCCGGGGGCGCCCTACGGCCTCCTCCAGGTGGGCGGGCTGGGCTCGGGGTACGGCGTGCAGCTCCCCGACAACGTGCCAGCCACCGGCCACGGCCCGTCGCTGCCCGGCGCGTCCTTCGTGGAGGCCCTGCGCGGCTTCGAAGACCACGGCTTCCTGGGGACGTACGCGGCCATCGGCGGCGCGCGCTACCGGTTCACCTTCCCCATCGACTACGGCACCGTCTCCGGCCTCTACCTGCTGCCGTCGTTCTTCCTGCAGCAGGTCGACCTGGAGGGCTTCGCCGAGGGCGCGTACATGAACGACGCGGAGCGGACGCACCTGGCGGGCGGCGGCGCGGTGCTGCTGCGGACGATCTGGGGCGGCGCGTTCAGCCTGGTCTTCAAGTACCAGTACTCCCACCGCTTCGGCGGCACCCTGCCCGACTCGCACTTCTTCGGCCTGGAGCTCTAGCGGTACAGCCGGTGCGCCTGGGCGTACTCCAGCACCCGCCGCGGGACCAGGCCGCCGGCGTCCTCGCCACGGGCAAGCAGCTCCCGGACGTGCGTGGAGGAGACCTCCGCCAGCGGCGGTCCGAAGGCGCGCGGCGACGGGTGGCCGGCGCGGTTGAGCACCAGCACCCGGACGAGCGCCTCGATGCGGGCCACGTCCTTCCAGTGCGGCAGGTCGGCCAGGATGTCGGAGCCGATCACCAGCGTGAAGCGCGTCCCGGGGTGGGCCGCAGCCAGGTGCTCCAAAAGATCTACGGTGCGGCCGTCGCCGCCCAGCTCGCGCTCCGCCTCGGAGACCCCCAGCCAGCCCGAGGCGTCGTCGCACAGCATCCGGCACATCGCCGCCCGGTGTTGGAAGTCCACCAGCGGCTTGCCGAACGGGTGGCGGAAGCTGGGGACCAGCCACACCTGGTCGCAGGTGGTGGTGGCGCGGACGAAGTGCGCGGCGAGCAGGTGGCCCACGTGCGGCGGATTGAACGAGCCGCCGATGAGCGCCACCTCGGGCGGGGCTGTGTCGGGCGCGCTCACGTCACTTCACGGAGATCTTCGTCTTGCCGCCGCCCAGCGCCAGCGGTTGCTGGTCGATCACCGTGCGCCCCTCCAGGGTGAAGGCGGAGAAGCGCAGCACCTTCTCGCGCTCCGGCACCTCGATGAGGGCGCAGGTCTGCTCGGGCGCGCCGGTGAGCATCCCGGGGGTGACGAAGTAGCGCGGGCCGATCTGCACCACCTTGGGCTGCCGCTCCTTGCCGTGGATGAACACCATGGCGTTGAGCAGGTCGTCGCGGGTGAGGTCGTTCTTGTCGTGGATCAGCGTGCAGAGCACGTCGCCCAGCATGTCCATCGCCTTCACCTCGATGCCGGGGCTCCCGTACTGGGGGGAATCCTGCTCCGGGGTGCGGACGAAGCGCTCCTTCACCTTGGTCATCTCCGGGTCGCCCTCGGTGGGGTCGAGCCCGAACGCGGGCGGCCGCTCCACCTGCTCCTCGCCGGAGAGGAAGCTCGACACGTCCGCCAGGAAGTCGTGGTCCGTGTAGTCGGTCCCGCTGGTGGCCTGCTTGTTCCGCCAGATCACCCACTCGTCCAGGTCCCCGTAGCGGCCCCCGGCGAAGAAGAACCTCCGGGCGCCGCGCTCCTTGAGCAGGCGATAGGCGCGGTCGAACGCGTCGAGGTCGCCGTGGCTGTCGGAGAGCAGACCGATCACTCGTACAGAAGATACCGCCGCCGCCGCGCTTCGAAAGCAGAAGCCTGGGCGTCGAACCCCTCGACGATGCGCGACAGCGCCCACCCCTCCTCGATGCCCCGGCGCACCTGGTCGGTGCCGCAGAGGAGGTCGAAGGCCGGGACCTTGTCCACGAACTCGTAGGCGTCGGTCCGCCAGCTGAAGCGGGGGCCTCCGAGATGGTAGGCGGCGCGCATCACGGCGATGCCGGTCCGGAGCGGGCGGAAGGCGCGGCGGTCGGTGACGTGGATGAACGCCCCCGAGCACGACTCGCCGCGGTGCTTGTCGAACGTGGGGGTGAACGAGCAGGGGCGGAAGCGCACCCCCGGCAGGTCCTCCCGCCCCAGCGCCTCGCACACCCCGGCCGGGTCCAGCCACGGGGCGCCGAACTGCTCGAAGGGGCGGCAGGTGCCGCGGCCCTCGGAGACGTTGGTGCCTTCGGCCAGGCACATCCCCGGGTAGACCAAAGCGGTGTCCGGGGTGGGCATGTTGGGGGACGGAGGGATGAACGGGAGGCCTGTCTCCTGGAACCCCTGCTCGCGCCGCCAGCCGCGGCAGGGCACCACGTGCAGGTCGGCGCCCCAGCCCTCCTCGGCGTTGAACAACCGGGCCAGCTCTCCGGCGGTCATCCCGTGCCGGTTGGGCAGCGCGTACAGGCCCACGAACGAGCGGTACCCGTCGCCCACCAGGTTGCCCTCCACCTGCACGCCGCCGATGGGGTTGGGCCGGTCCAGCACGTAGAACGGGATGCCCGCCCTGGCCGCGGCCTTCATCGCCAGGGCCATGGTGTACACGTAGGTGTAGTAGCGGCTGCCCACGTCCTGGATGTCGAAGACCAGGGCGTCCAGGCCGGCCAGCCACTCCGGGCGCGGGGAGAGCGACTCGAAGGTGTGCCCGTAGAGGCTGTGGACGGGGACGCTGGTGCGGGGATCGCGCGCCACCTCGTCCACCGCGACCATGTACTGGGCCTCGCCGCGGACGCCGTGCTCGGGGCCGAAGAGGGCGGCCAGCGTGACGCCGGGCGCCGCCGCCAGGAGGTCGGCCAGGTGGCGCAGGTCCTTGTCCACGCTGGTGGGGTTGACGATGGCGCCCACGCGGCGGCCCGCCAGCGCCGGGAAGCCTTCGGACACCCAGACGTCCAGCCCTGTCTGCACCCCCGTCACTTGGTCCCCTTCCTGGGCGGCTTCAGCTCGAGCTCGAAGACCGGCTCCCGCCGCTGCTTCGGGTACTGCGCGTCCTTCAACGCGAGGTACGCGTGGCCGGCGACCAGCGGATCCTTGACGGAGTCCTCCACCATGTCCACCGCGGAGGCGCGGCCATCGTCACCCACCGTGACCCGGATCTTCAGGGTGCCGGAGAGGTCCGGGGTCTCCTTCACCCGCTCCGCGTAGAGCGCGTTCAGGGAGGTGGAGACCTGGGCGTAGATCTTGTCCAGTGAGCCCCTGGCGGGCGCCGCCGGCAGCTTCAGCCGGGCGGACAGGTCGGTGAGCTCAGCGGCAACGTCCTGCGGCAGCGCGCCCAGCGCCTGCGCCGAGCGGTAGGCCTCCACCGCCAGGGCGAACTGCTCCCGCTTGGCCCGGAGGCGCGCCAGGCGGACCCTGGGCGCCGGGTCCTCGGGCACGCGCGCGGACGCGGACACCAGGCGCTTCTCCGCCCGCGCCAGGTCACCCTGCGCCTCGGCGAGGTCGGCCAGGCGGTAGTACGGATCAGGGCTCTTGGGGTCCAGGTCGGCCAGCTTGAGGAAGACGCGCTCGGCGGAGGGCGCCGCCTTGACCTGCTCCATCATCGTCCCCAGGCGGCGGAAGACCTCGGCGTCGGTCTCGCCCTCGTCCACCAGGCGGAGGTACTCGCCGGCGGCGGAGGCCTGGTCGCCCCCGTCGAAGGCGAGGTCCGCCAGCGCCCGCCGCGCGCGCTTGTCCTTCGGCGACAGGTCCAGGATCTGCCGGTAGCGCTTGAGCGCCTCGGCGGAGTCCTTCTCGGTGGTGGCGAGGTCGGCCAGGGCCACCAGCGCGTCCGGCTGCGAGGGCCAGGCATCCACCCCTCGCGACAGCTCCGCCCTGGCGTCCGCGGTCTTCCCTTGCGCCAGGAGCGCCAGCCCCAGGCCCGCGTGCGCGGCCGGGTCGTCCGCGGCCTGGAGGGCTTGCTGGTAGAGGGCGATGGCCGCGTCCGGGTGGCCGGCCAGGCGCGCCAGGTCTCCCTGGACGATGAACGCCGGGTAGAAGCCGGGGGACTTCTTGAGGGCGATCTTCAGCTCCTGGTCGGCGAGGTCGCGCATCTTCCAGGTGACGTAGACGCGGGCCATGCCCAGGTTCGGCCAGGGCAGGTCCTGGGCGTGGAGGGAGACGTCCTTCAGCTCGTTCCAGGCCTTGTCGGAGGGCATGGTGCACCAGGCGGCGTAGACGCGGAGCATCCAGTCTTTCGGGGCGCGGTCGATCTGGGCCTGGAGCTGGTCGCGGAGCGCGGGTCCGCCACCCTTGAGCGCGGCGGTTTCGAGCTCGCGGAGCTTGGCCATCACCGGGATGTGGGGTGACGGCGGCGGCGAATCGGCGGCGAGGGCGGGGGAAGCGACGAGGACGAAGGCGGCGAAAAGGAGCGCGTGGCGCACGGGTGGAAGGGCAGGCCGGCCTGGGCGCGACCGACTCTACCACCCGCTCCCGCGGCGCCGCTCGTTCGCTCGCCGCTCGCCCGGCCGTCCACTGCACCGCCGCGGAGGGTGGCCTGTAGGCACCGTGGCGTTCAAGGTGACGGAGACGCACGCCATCATCGACGTCAGGCGCGGGCCCCTCACACCCCGACCGATGCCGGCCGTCTCCGGCGGACCCGCCACGCGCCGGCCAGCACGACGGTGATGATCTGGAGCGCCAGTTCACCCCCGGCGCCCGGCGCCGCACACCCGCAGCCGCCCGTGCCGCCGCCACCGCCCGCATCCGGCGGCGCGCAGGGGGTGCCCGAGTGCTGGCACCCCGTCGCCTGGTTGCAGGTGTCGGTGGTGCAGGCGTCGTGGTCGTCGCAGCTCAACGCCGAGCCCGGCACGCAGGCCCCGCCCTGGCACCGATCGCCCTGGGTGCAGCTGTCGCCGTCGTTGCAGGCCGCGCCGTTGGGGGCCGCCGAATCGAAAGAGCAGGTGCCGGTCGCCGGGTCGCACGTCCCGGGCACGCGACACTGGCCGGCCGCCGTGCACATCACCGGGTTGCGGCCGGTGCACATGCCGCTCTGGCAGATGTCGATCTGCGTGCAGGCGTTGCCGTCGTTGCAGGACGTGCCGTTGAGGACCGGCGGGTTGGAGCAGGTGCCGGTCGCCGGGTCGCACGTCCCTGGCAGATGGCACTGATCGGGCGTGGGGCACGTCACCGGGTTGCCGCTGGCGCAGGCGCCGGCCTGGCACGTGTCCGCCTGCGTGCAGCCGTTGCCGTCGCTGCACGAGGTGCCGTTCGGGGCCACCGGGTTGGAGCAGGTCCCCGTCGATGGATTGCAGGTCCCCGCCAGGTGGCACGAGTCGGACGGCGCGCACGTCACCGGGTTGCCGCTGACGCAGGCGCCGGCCTGGCACGCATCACCCTGCGTGCAACCATCGCCGTCGGTGCACGAGGTGCCGTTGGGGGCCGCCGGGTTGGAGCAGGCGCCCGTCGACGGGTTGCACGTCCCCGCCACGTGGCACTGATCGGACGCCGAGCACGTCACCGGACTTCCGCCGGTGCAGGCGCCGCTCTGGCACGTGTCCGTCTGGGTGCAACTGTTGCCATCGCTGCACGTGGTGCCGTTGGGGAGCGCCGGGTTGGAGCAGGTGCCCGTCGATGGGTTGCACGTCCCCGCCGTGTGGCACTGGTCGGGCGAAGGGCAGATCACCGGAGGACCGCTGCTGCACGTCCCGTTCTGACACGTGTCGCCCTGCGTGCAGCCGTTGGCGTCGGTGCAGCCCGTGCCGTTGGGGGCCGCCGGGGTGGAGCAGGCGCCCGTGGACGGATTGCACGTCCCCGCCACGTGGCATTGGTCGAGCGGCGCGCACGTCACCGCGGTGCCGCCGGCGCAGGTCCCGTTCTGGCATGTGTCACCCACCGTGCAGGCGCTGCCGTCGGTGCAGGTCGTGCCGTTGGGGGCCGCCGGGTTGGAGCAGAGGCCGGTGGCCGGGTTGCACGTCCCCGCGACGTGGCACTGGTCGGAGGGGGCGCAGATCACCGGGGTGCCGCTGGTGCACGTCCCGTTCTGGCACGTGTCGCCCACCGAGCACCCGTTGCCGTCGTTGCAGGACGCGCCGTTGGGGAGTTGGCCGTCCGCGGGGCAAACGGAAGAGGAGCCGGTGCAGGTCTCCACCGCGTCGCAGGCGCCAGCGGCGGGGCGGCACGTGACCGTCGTCGCCCCGAACTGGCAGGTGCCGGCGGTGCAGCAGTTGCCCGGCCCGCCCGTCGCGGCGCCGTCGTCGCACTGCTCGCCTGGCTCGAGGATGCCGTTGCCGCACACCGCGGGGGGACAGGTGACGAACGAGACGTCGTCGACGGCGAGGCCGCCGAGCTGGATCGCCTCGTCCGAGTCGAGGTGGAACACCAGGCGCACCGTCTGGCCCGCGTAGGCGCTCACGTCGGCGCTCGTAACGCCCCACCCGGCAGACTCCTGCACCAGGCCGATCGTTTCGATGAAGTCGACCATGTGACCGTCCCTCCACTCCCACACCCGCGTGCGGTTGGTCCCGTCGGACTTCTGGATCTCCACCCAGGCGTGGTCGAAGACGGCGGTCTCGATCTGGTACTTCATCGCCCACGAGAGGCGGACGACGCTCGCGTTGGGCAGGTTGATCGGCGGCGAGATGAGATCCTGTGAGGAGCTCGGCGCGTAGGCCCCACCTAGGTTCGTCTTCCAGCACTTCGTCCCGCCGTTGCAACTGAGGAAGGGAGCGGCGCTGGGCGGCCCGAGGGTCCAGGTATCGGCAGTTCCGGAATGGGTAAAGCCACTGGCACCCGACTCGAAGTCGAAGGAGATCAGCGGGGTCGGTGAGACGCCGGTCGGACAGATCAACGGAGGGGTGTCGCAGATCCGGAGCGCGAACCCGAGCAATGTCCCGCTGTTGCCGGCGGCGTCATCGTTCACGGTCAACTGCCAGTCTCCGCCCGCCGGCTGGCCGTGGAACCAGCTCAAGCGGTAATCGGGCTCGGGCTGCAGAACCTGGTTGCCCAGCGCGTCGAAGTTGCCGATGGGAAGGCCCGCGGCCTGGTCGAGCGTGAGATCGATGTCGGGGAACGTGCCGGCCCCGACGTCGGTGAAGAGGTCCACGGTATTGCCGCCGGGCGCCGTCAACTGCACGTCCAGGTCCGGCGGGTTGGCGTGGGTCATCCTCAGCGTGACCGTAAGGTCGGAGACCCGTGGGTTGCCGGGAACGGTGAGCCTGGAGATCGCCGCGCCCAGGTCCGGGATGGGCTTGGGGAGGTCCGTGCTGGTGTACGTGACGCAGGCGGTGCCGACCGGGTCGCGCGGGAAGACCGTCGCGCTGAGGCGGTAGTCGCCGGGGTCCCCGCTGATGGGGAGGTCCACGCTGATCACGTAGGTCCCGGCGGTCTTCACGGTCATGAAGAGCGCCGCGGAGCGACGGGGATCGAAGCTGCCGGAGCTTTCGGCCACGAGGAAGTCGCCGGCGAAGAGACCGAAGCCCAGGCGCTGGTCGTTCGTCGCACCGGCGCCAGTCGGGTCCAGGTCGAGGCTGAGGAAGATGGTGTCGCCCGCGCCGAGGTTGATCGAATAGTAGTCGGCGTCCGTGTAGCTGCTCAGGACCCCGTCGACGAAGCCGCCGGCGGGAAACGGCTGGGCGGTGGCCGGGGTGTCGTTCGGTTCGACCTCGGGCGCGCTCGCCACGTCCTGGAGCCGGAAGGAGAGGTCGTACGGCGACACGAACCCGAACCCGAAGTCCGCCACGCGAAGGAAGAACGTGCCGCTCCGGGGAAGGACCGCGCCGGCGATGGAGGAGGCGCTGCCGGAGAAGCTCCCGTTGTCGTCGTCACTCTGGAGCACCGTGACGCCATCGGTGTCGAGCAGGTCCAGGACCGTGTCACCGGAGGCGACCGAGTCCGCTGTCATCGTCGCGGCGTAGACCCTGTTCCCGGCGCTTCCGGTGAAGCGATAGAAGTCTTCGTCGCTGACCGAGAGCGCGTACCCGCGGATCCGGGCCCGGTTCCCGGAGATCACCGTCGCCGAGGCAGGGTCGGCGTTCGGCTCCGTCTCCGAACCGATCGCCGCGCTCAGCTTCGACCATGCCGCAGTCCCCTCGCTGGAGCTGCAGCCGGACAACGCTGCGAGCAGGGAAACGGCAAACCACAGCCTCGGGCGGCGCGGTGTCGAAGGGGGCATGAAGCCCCGATCCTGCCAGGCTCAGTTCGCGCGTGCGCGGAATGCCATGACCTCGCGCTCCTCCCGCAAGGCCTCCCGCACCCGGGAGGTCCCCTGCTGGACCAGCGGCGCGAGCTCGCCCTTCCCGGTGATCACCGTCTGCCGATCCTTCACGGCGGCCTTGACCTTCAGCGGGCCGGCATCGAAGCCCGCCGAGGTCTCGCCGCTGACCTTGAATCCCTGGAACGACCAGTCCTTCATCCGGAGCAGGTGGCCGTCCGGGCCGGCGGCGTCCAGCATCTCGGAGGGAGGGCCGCGGCGCTCCGCCTTGAATTCCAGGCCGCCCACGCTTCCCTCCAGTCGCACCACGACCTCGGTCCGGGAATGGCGCGCGCTGTCCTTCGCGATCTCCATCAGCGCCTCCGTCCCTCCCTTCTGGATCTGCTCGATGTCCTGCAGGGAGAGCGGGAAGTGCTGCTCCAGGCTTACGGTCCCCTTCACGTTGCCCAACTGGTTCGACTCGACCAGCGCCTTGGAGAGCACCTCGCGCGAGGTCTTCCCGCTGATCCCGGCATCCACCGCCGAGCTGATGACCAGTTCGCCCTTGGCGAGGTCCAGCTTCACGTCGCCGGGGGTGACGTTGACCTCGCCGCCGGCGGTGACCTTTCGATCGCCGAACGTCGAGGAGGCGCTCAGCTCTCCGCTGACCCGGCCCGCGAGCTCCACGCTCTGCAGCCGGCCGGTGGCATGGAGGGCGCGAGCCACCGCGTCGTCGTCGCGGACGAGGCTCCCCAGCAATCGCCCTCCCGGCCCTCCAATGCCGGTCTCGGGCACGGTCTGGACCAGCGCCGAGAGTGCGTCCGCCGCCTCCTTGGAGGAGCCAAACCGGAAGGTAGCGGTGCCCGTGACGCCTCCGGTGACCTTCGCGGAGCCACCCTTGGAGAGCCCGCCCACCCCCAGCGCCCCCGCCCCGTGGACGGTCACGAGGTACTGGCCGTCCTTGCGCTCGATCCCGAGCCTCAGCTTCCCGGCGCCGACCAGCTCCTCGCCTACCTCGATCGAGAGCTCCAGCTCCTTCTTCCCTCCTTCGGGGACGCACTCCATGGCGCCCTGGAACCACTGCTCCAGCTTGTGGCCCACGATACCGGCCCACGGGTCGTTCTCCGTCGCCCGGAACCGTTCGACCAGGTCCGTGGACGCCTGGTCGACCTTCGGGGCCGCCACCTTCGGCTCCGGAGGCACCTCGTTCACCGCCGGCCCCATCAACGACCTTCCCTGACTCTCGACCCGCGCGCTCATGCACACCTCCTGTGTGGGGGGGCCCAGTGCAGGGACCAGGCCAGGTCACCTCAGAGGGAGGCCAGCTCGCCGCCCATCCACGGCGGCGGATCGGCGTCCAACCGTCAAGACCGTTCGACCCTCCTTGACGCCGGGCTCCGACCGTTGAACGGTGCCCTGGTGGAGATCACCAGCCGCACGCTGAACGACCTCGCCTTCGGAGAAATCCTCCGCGCGCTCGGGGGCCGCTGCCGCACCGACGCCGGCCGCCGCCGCGCGGAAGGCCGCCCCTTCCTCGAGAGCCGCGCCGACGTCGAGGCCGCCCTCGCCCTCGTCGCCGAGGCGCGCCGCCTCTCGGGTGAGCAGTTCACCCTCCCCTTCGGCGCCCTCCCCGACGTCCGAGACTCCATCCCGCGCGCCGCCAAGGCCGCCCTCCTGGAACCGCGTGAGCTGGTCGCGCTCGCCCAGGTCCTCTTCGCCTTCGAGCGAACCCGCGAAGCCCTCGCCGAGCGCGCCCATGCCGTCCCCGCCCTCGCCGGGATCGGCACCCACCTCCCCGCGCTCGAGGGCCTCGCCCGCCGGGTGGACCGCTGCTTCGAGGCGGACGGGGAGATCTCCGACCGCGCCAGCCCGGCCCTCAAGGAAGCCCGCGACCGCGTCCGCGGCCTCCACCGCGCGCTGAAGGCGAAGCTGGACGTGATGCTCCACGACGAGAGCTTCCTGCCCAACCTCCGCGAGACCTACTACTCGCTCCGGAATGGCCGGTACGTCGTCCCGGTGATGTCCTCGCACCAGTCGCAGGTCCCCGGGCTCGTCCACAACGCCTCGCAGACCGGGCAGACGCTCTTCGTGGAGCCGGAGGCGCTGATCGGCCTGGGCAACCAGTTGGCCATCGCCCAGTCCCTGGTGGCAGAGGAGGAGCGCCGCATCCTCCAGGAGCTGACCGACGCGGTTGGCCGCGAAGCCCCGAAGATCGAGCAGGGCGTGGACGCGATCTCCCGCCTCGATGAGGCCGAGGCCGCTGCCCGCCTCGCCGCGGACCTGGACCTCACCCTCCCCTCCATCGAGCCCGACGGCGGCGTGCTGGACCTCCGCCTCCTCCGCCACCCGCTGCTGGTCATCAAGGGCCACGAGGTGGTCCCCAACGACGTCCGCCTCCAGGAGGGCGCCCGCGCGCTGGTGGTCTCCGGCCCCAACGCCGGCGGCAAGACGGTCACCCTCACCGCCGTCGGCCTCTGCGGCCTGATGCTGCGCGCCGGCCTCCCGCTCCCGGTGGCGGAAGGGTCGAAGCTCCCGGTCTACCGCTCCGTCCACTCCGCGGTCGGCGACGCGCAGGACCTCGCCCAGGGATTGTCGACCTTCAGCGCCCACGTGCTGGAGCTGAAGGAGATCGCCGCCCACGCCGGCCGCGGCTCGCTGGCGCTGATCGACGAGATCGCCGCCGACACCGACCCTCGCGAGGGCGCGGCGATCGCCGTGGCGGTGCTGGAGGACCTCCTGGCGCGCGGCGCGGTGGTGCTGGTGACCACCCACCTGGAAGAGCTCAAGGCGCTGGCGCACCTCGATCCGCGCTTCGTCAACGCGCGCGTGGGCTTCGACCCGCGGAAGATGGCGCCCACCTACAAGCTGCAGATCGGCGAGGCGGGCAGCTCCTCGGCCATCGAGATCGCCCGCCGGATGGGCCTGGACGAGCGCATCTGCCAGCGCGCCCGCGAGCTGACCATGAGCGCCGGCGGGCCGCTCGCCCAGGCGCTGGCGGCGGCGGAGCAGGAGCGGCGGCGGCTGGGCGAGGCGCTGGAGCAGGCGGAGACGGCCGCGAAGAAGGCCACCGAGGAGCGCGAAGCCCTCCAGCGCGAGCGCGCGGACGCCGAGAAGCGCGCCGCGGACGAAGCCCAGCGACACCGCGAGGAGCGGGTGCGCGAGCTGGAATCGATGCGCGCCGAGTTGCGCGAGGTGGCCACCCAGCTCCGCGCGAAGGCGGAGTCGAGCGCGAAGGAGGCCGCCCAGGCCGCCGCGGACGCGCAGCAGAAGCTGGCGGAGCGCACCGCCGAGGAGCAGCGCCAGCTCAACGAGGCGAAGGCCGCCGCCGCCCGCGCCGCCGAGCCGGACACCCCGCTGGAGCTCAAGGTGGGCGCGATGGTGCGCCACGCCGGGCTGGACCGGGACGTCGAGATCCTGGAGCTGGACGGCGGGCAGGCCCTGGTGGCGGCCGGCCTGATGAAGATGCGGGTGCCGGTATCGGAGCTGTCCAGGTCCCGCTCGGAGAAGAAGAAGCCGCGCTTCCCGACCGCTCCGGTGGAGAAGCAGGAGCGCGCCCTCCGCCGCGCCGAGCACGCCGCCGCCGCCGAGCTGAAGGCGCCCAGCTACCGCTGCGACGTGCGCGGGATGCGCGCCGACGAGGCGCTGCGCGAGGTGGAGCAGTTCCTGGACCGCATCTACCGCGGCGGCGACGAGAGCGCGCTCATCCTCCACGGGCACGGGACGGGCGCGCTCAAGCAGGCCATCCGCGACTACCTGGCGTCATCGCCGTACGTGCGGATGTACCGGCCCGGCGAGGGCCACGAGGGCGGCGACGGGGTCACCGTCGTCGCCCTGCGCGCGTGATGCGGATTACCGGAGCGCGCGGAGCGGGACGCTCCGCTTGATCTCCGGGTAGAAGCGGCCCTGCTCCTGCAACCGCTGCTCGATGGCAGCGCGTGCCTGCAGCGGCGGCGACCGGTAGTCGCGGATGAGCATCCCCATCGCGACGACGAAGGCCACCAGCAGGACCGACATGAGCGCGAGCCCATCCGGGCGACGCGCGTTCTGCAGAGTCTGGTTCATGACGTGCCTCCTCTCGGTCCTACGACGTTCCATACGGCACCGGGCCGGACTGATTGCCAGACCGGCCGGTCACTTCCCGCTCGCCTGCTCTGGGTACGGCCAGGGGTCAGCGGCGACCGCGGTGCTTCCTTCCTTGCGGCCTTCGCTTTTCGGCCGCCGTACGGCGCAGCCGATCGAACCCAGGGTGCGGCGAGCTGACCGCGACCTCTTCCTGGCCCTCAAAGACGACGACCTCCAGCTCAAGCTGACGGCGCACGATGTTCGCCGACAGCAAGCGGACGGTGAGTCGTTGACCTACGGTGACGCTGCGCCCCCCCTGTAGGACGAGCGCGTGTCGCCGCTCGTCGAAGCGCACTCCCGCGCCGAGGGACTCCACCTTCACCAGCCCCTCGGCCAGCTCCTTCTCTAATTCGACGAAGAAGCCGAAGTCGGTGACGCCGGAGACGACCGCGGCGAACTCCTCGCCCACGCGGTCCCTCATCATCAAGGTGGCGTAGTAGGCGAACACGTCGCGCTCCACCTGCATCGCGGCGCGCTCTCGCTCGCTGGACTGGAGCGCCACCGCTCCCAGCGCGTGGGTCTCCTCCTCGCGCAGGTGGATGGGCTTGAGCGAGCGGTCGCGCCCCCAGTGCGCCTTGAGCAGGCGGTGGACCATCAGGTCCGGGTAGCGGCGGATGGGCGAGGTGAAGTGCAGGTAGTGGGTCGCGGCGAGCCCGTAGTGGCCGATCTCTTCGGCCGAGTACACCGCCTGCATCATCGACCGCAGCAACAGCTGGTTGAGGGCGCGCTGCTCCTTGTGACCCTCGAGCTGCTCGACGAACCTGCTCAAGTCGCGGGAGGTGATCTTCCCGCCCTTGCCCAGGTGGAAGCCGTGCGCCCCGGCCAGCTCGGCGAAGGCGGCCAGCTTCTCCGGGTCCGGCTCGCCGTGGAACCGGTAGATGGAGGGCAGCTCCGAGTCCTGGAAGAACTTCGCCACCGCCTCGTTGGCGGCCAGCATGCACTCCTCCACCAGGCGGTGGGCGTCCTTGCGGTCGCGGCGCTCGATGCGGCGGGGCTTGCCGTCCTCGTCGAGGACGATGCGCGTCTCCGGCAGGTCGAAGTCGATGGCGCCGCGCTCCGACCGCATCTTCGTCAGCGCGCGCGAGAGCTGGAGCAGGCGCTGGAAGTCGTCCTTGAAGGCGTTGCGGTGGGGCACGTCCTGCCCGTCCAGCACCGCCTGCACCTCGTTGTACGTGCAGCGGGCCGCGCTCCGCATCACCGCCGGGTACAGCTGGAATTCGCCCAGCTCCCCGCGCGCGCCGATCTGCATGTCGGCCACCATGCACAGGCGGTCCTCGCTGGGCTTGAGCGAGCAGATCCCGTTCGACAGCCGCTCCGGGAGCATGGGCAGCACCCGGTTGGGGAGGTAGACGCTGGTGGCGCGCCGGAGCGCCTCGCGGTCCAGCCCCGACCCGTCGCGGACGTAGTGCGAGACGTCGGCGATGGCCACCACCAGCCGCCAGCCGCCGGCGCGGTCCTGGGCGTAGACCGCGTCGTCGAAGTCGCGCGCGTCCTCGCCGTCGATGGTGACCAGCTTCAGGTCGCGCAGGTCGCGCCGTCCCGCCCACTCCTCGCGCGTCACCTCCAGGCGGATGCCGTCCGCCTGGTCCATGGCGCCGGAGGGGAACTCGTCGGAGAAGCCCTGGGAGAAGGCGATGCCCAGCACCTCGCCGGAGGGCTCGCCCGGGCGCCCGAGGGACCCGGACACCTCCCCGAACAGCGCGCCCGGCTCCTCCAGCAGGTCACGGCCCACGCCCAGCCGCACCCGGACCAGGTCGCCGTCGCGGGCGATCTGCGTGGGCGGCACGTCGATCTGCCCGCCCAGGCTCTGGTCGTGCGGCACCACGAAGCTCTTCCGGCCGCGGTCGAAGTACGTCCCCACCGCCTGCTCGCGGACGCGGTCCACCACCTCCAGCAGCCGGCCGAAGGTCCGCCCCCGCTCTCCCGGCAGCACCTCGATCTTCACCCGGTCGTGATCCAGCGCGCGGCCGGCCTCGGCGGCGGGGAGGAAGATGTTCTCCCGGCCCTCCTCCAGTGGATGCACGAAGCCGAAGCCGTCCCGGTGGACGTGGAGGATGCCCTCCACGATGTCCCCTCGAGAGCCGCCGCGGGCCGGGCGCGAACGCTGGGGCGGGGCCGGCCGCCGGGTCGCGCGCGAGGGCCGGGGCGCGGGCGAAGGCGGCGGGCGCGCGTGCTCGATGAAGTAGCGCTTCCCCATCTTCTGAACAGAACCACTGTGCAGCAGATCGCGCAGGGCGCGCTTCACCGCCGTCTGCTCGCCGGGGTGCAGCCCGAGCGCCCGCAGGAGCTCCTGCACTCCGAGCGGGTGATCCGACCTCAGGAGCGCTTCCCGGATCTGTCCTGGATCCAGCGCGGCCACCCTACGGCTTCACGTTCACGGCCAGCTTGATCGACCTGGCCACCTGCGCCGGGGTGAACGCCTTGGCGAGGAAGAACTCCACCTCGAACGTCCCCGGGTTGCGCGGCGTGAAGAAGAACTCGCGCCAGGGCGCGCCTTCCTTGGTGGGTTCGAAATTGGCCTCGCGGAGGCTGAGGCGCTTGGCCATGGTGGGCTCGATGGCCCAGGTGTGGCCGGCCCGCTCCGGGAGCCGCACCGAGAGGCCGTTGTTGAGCTTGACGTCCACCGGCGTGGACGGCGGGTGCGCCCCGTCCACCTGGGCCACCTCCATCCCCTCGCGGGAGACGGCCTTGTACTCCGCCGGCCGCGGCTCCACGTTCTCGACGTCGATCTTCCCGCCCCAGCCGGAGCTCTTGTCCACCACCCCGGTGACCTGGAGCGTCTGGCCGAGCAGCTTGCGCAGGCCCTTGGCGCCCTTGCCCTCCAGGGCGAAGGAGATCTGCTGCCGGGTGCCGCCATGGGAGACGACCATGAAGAAGTCGTCGCCGGTCATCTCCAGGCTGCCGCGCAGCGACGCGAAGCCCTTCATCCCCGCGCCCATTCCCGCCGAGCAGATCTGCTCCGTCTCACCCGGCGACAGGAAGCGCAGCTTCTGCTCCTGCTCCACGGGCGGCGCGACCGGCTCCGTCCCCGGCTTCTTCGCCGAGTACTTCCGGACGTCCACCGTCCCACCGTAGTTGGTGGTCTTCTTGATCAGCCCCGACACGGAGACCTTGTGGTCCATGTACGCCGGGAGGACCTCCTGGTCCGGGCCCTGGAGCAGGAACTCCAGCTCGCGCTTGTCGCGCCCGACCACCTGGAGGTACGGGAACTCGTCCTTCACCACCAGGCGGCCCTTGAGGCTGCCCTCGCCCATCACGCCGCGCCCCTGCCCCGCGGTGAGCAGCTGCTCCATCTCGCGCTTGGTGAGCGGCGGCCCCGCGGCCGGCAGCTTCGTCGCGCGCGGGCGCGGCTTCTCCGGCTTGACCGGGACGAACCCTGAATTGTCCTTCTTCCCGGCGCCCTTCCCCGGCTTGCCCGCTTTCCCAGCGGGTGCGGCGGCCGCGGCGGACGCCTTGGAAGGCGGGTCAGATGGCTTCGCCTTGACCGAGGCAGCCGCTTTGACCACCAGTTGAACGGCGGCCTTCGCGACGGTCTGGGTGGCGTTCTTCAGCAAACCAGCGGACTTCTTGGGACTCTTCTCAGATCCGGCCGGCTTGACTTTTTTTGCGCCCGGCTTGGCCTTGGGCATGCAAGCGCTTGTAATGGGCTTGACAGGGCCTGTCAAACTCCATGTGCACCCGGTATAGGGGCGCCGTGGACGGCGAGCAGGCTCCCGCGCTGCTGTCGGTCCCGGACGCCCGCGCCCGGGTCCTGGCCCTGTGCTCGCCTCTCCAGCGCGAGGACGCCCCGGTGGACAGCGCCGTTGGGCGCGCGCTGGCGGAGGCGGTGATCGCCACGCGCACCGTGCCGCCCTGGGACAACTCCGCCATGGACGGGTACGCGGTGCGCTCGGCGGACGTGGCCGCGCCGGGCGCCCGGCTGGCGGTGGTGCAGACCATTGCCGCCGGCCAGACGCCATCCCGGCCCATCGGCCCCGGCGAGTGCGCGCGGATCATGACCGGCGCCCCGCTCCCGGAGGGCGCGGACGCGGTGGTGATGCAGGAGAAGGCGCGGCGGGCGGGCGACACCGTGGAGCTGCTGGAGGCCGCCAGGCCCCGGCAGCACGTGCGGGATCGGGGGGAAGACGCTCGCGAGGGCCAGCCGCTGCTGGCGGCGGGGACGGTCCTGGGCATTCCCGAAGCGGGCCTTTTGTGGGCCCAGGGCCTCACCCGGGTGCCGGTGCCGAAGCGGCCGAAGGTGGCGGTGCTCTCCACCGGCGACGAGCTGTGCCC
>DATBSS010000015.1:0-1598 GCA_036559665.1 Myxococcaceae bacterium | reverse complement strand
TGACCAGCTCGCCTTCGGCGAAGCGCTCCACCACGTAGCCCTCCAGGGGGCTCCGGAGCGCCGCCTCCAGCTCCCCGGCGCTGGACACCTTGAAGGTCGACCAGGCGCCCACCCCCACGTCCGGCTTGATGACCAGCGGGTAGCCGGCCCTGCGCGCGTAGGCGCGGAGCCCGTCCGCGGAGGTGACCGGTTCGCCCTCGGTGCAGGGGACCCCGGCGGCGGTGAAGATCTCCCGCATCCCGGTCTTGCTCCGGTGGCGGCGCAGCTCCGCCGGCCGCGGCCCCTCCACGTTGAAGTCCTCGCGCAGCCGCGCCTCCAGCGGGAGCCAGTGCTCGTTGAGGGAGTCGATCCGGTCGATCTTCCCGTGCCGCCAGGTGAGGTACCCCACCGCCCGGAGCACGTCGCCGTACTGGTTGAGGTCCCGGAGGTACTGGTACTCGGTCACCGCCTCGGAGAGCAGGGGGCTTACGTCGTGCGGCGGCGAATCCCCGATGCCCAGCGCCGTGATCCCCTCGCCCTTGAGCGCCCGGCAGAACAGGTGGAACTGCGGCGGGAAGTTCGGCGAAAGAAACAGGACGTTCACGGGGCCCCGGCTCGTCTCTCAAGGCGGCGCACGCCGCGAATCTGCCATAGAATCGGCGGGGCCAGGGCGGTCCTGGGCTTTCCAGGCAGGGACATGAGGCAGGCGACACAACCAGGGCAGATGCGGTCCGGCGAGGCGCCGGTGGGAGCGCTCGCGTGAGTCCTCCGCCCGACGGCCCGCAGCCGCCGCCGTCTCCGCCGTCCCAGCCGCCGGCGTCCCAGCCGCCCCAGGCTCCCCCGCCCCCCGCGGCCGCCGCGCGCAAGAAGATCCTCGCCGTGGACGACGAGCCCTCCGCGCGGCTGCTGATCTCCCGGGTGCTCCAGCGCGCCGGCTACGAGGTGACCCCCGCCTCGTCCGCCGAGGAGGCCCTGGAGATGCTGGAGAAGGGCCGCCGGTTCGACCTGCTGATCACCGACAAGAACCTGCCCCGCATCAACGGGATGGACCTCATCCGGAAGGTCCGCCAGTCGCACCCGGACATGCCGGTGGTGCTGATCACCGCCGCCCCGGATGCCGCCGCGGTGAGCGGTGAGCGCCTGGAGGCCTACCTCGCCAAGCCGTTCAAGAACCTGAACGCCCTGGAGGAGGCCGTCAGCGCCGCCTTCGAAGCCAATCGGGTCCACCTGGCTCGCCAGGAAATGCAAAAAACCTTGAATGACCTGGTTTCCCAGCTCCAGGCCCGGAACACCAAGCCTCCCACGTAACCCCGCGGCGCGCGGGAGACTTTGCCCCCGGGATGTCCCTGGACGGCGGGAAATGCGCGTCCAGGGTGTCCGGTAGATCACCGGGCAGCCGGGCGGCGCCCGGAAGGGCGACTCCGGGGTGAACCCGGGCCCGGTCCGGGTAGAATGGTCGCCCTCGTCGATGCGCCTCTCCATCCGGACCCAGATCGTGCTCCTGGTGAGCGCCCTGCTCCTGGCGGCGATGGGCATCTACCTGCCGCTGGCCACGGAGCTGTTCACCTCGGACAAGCGGGATTACCTGTACGAGTACAACGCCCAGCTGGCGAGCACGA
>DATBSS010000014.1:0-16340 GCA_036559665.1 Myxococcaceae bacterium | reverse complement strand
CGGCGGCCAGCTCATGACCCTGCAGCCGAACGGCAGCATCGCGGCGACGAACTTCACGTTGCCGCCGTCCGTCACCGGGGTGTTCGCGCTGCGCGGGGCGACGCTCTCGGAGCTGGAAGGCGACCAGTCCGGCGCGGGCTTCGGGATGCTGATGGTGGACAGCCCGAACGCGCAGGTGAAGGGCTTGTGGTCGGCGATCCCGGATCCGGACAACGTCGGGCGCTTCTGGGTGCGGTCCACCGCGCAGCCTCCCGCCCCGTCCGTCGGCGTCTACGACTCGGTGCGCTGCATGGACGCCAGGTTCTGCGTGCTGGGATCCGTCACCTCCGCCAGCGCCACCAACCAGCTGGCGATCTACCAGAACGTGGCTTCGCCCTTCGTCCTGCAGCCGGCGTTCACCATGCGCGAGGAGGACGCGGTGACCCACGTGCTCACCGTTGACGCCGGGGACAACGACGGCGACGCGGTGTTCCTGACCTGGACGCCGGACTCGGGCACCAGCACCTACTTCACGACCTTCACGCGCGACTCGAGCGTCCTGGACGGGAGGACCTGGCTGGCCGTCCCCCGGAGCGGCAATTCGCAGCTGTGCGGGCTGGACCACGTGGACCTCCCGCTGGACGTGACGGCGAGCGACGGGCTGAACAAGACGCTGGTCAGCGGCACGGTCACCGTCGTCCACACGAGGCCGGGGCAGCCCGGGCCGGACCAGGTCGCCTTCGTCCCGGCGGGGACGGGCCAGGTGACCCAGACCCTGAATTTCATCTCGAACGGGTGCCTGGGGCTCGGCACGAGCGTGGTGACGGTGCCGGCGGGGACCCCCGCCACGGTGACCCTGGTCCCCCCGGTCAACCCGAACAGCGTCACGGTGGCCTACACGCCGCCGAGGACGTGGTGCGACGACACGCCCGACTCGGGCGCGAAGGACATCCGGGTACAGGTCGTGGACGGCACGGTGACGTCGCCCGTGGGGACCGCGACCTTCATCGTCCTGCCCTGGGGCGAACCGGAGCCGCCGTTCGCCGCCGGGGCGGTGGTATTCCAGGACGCGGGGACGACGGTGACCTACGCGCCGGCCGCGACGCACCTGTGCGCGGCCGCCAGCAACTTCCCCGGCGTGACCACCCACTGGAGCTGGGTCGCCGGCGGCGCCGGCTTCGCGCCCTCGGTCCTTTTGTCCGACGGCGGCCAGTTCCCGCCGGGCGGGGGAGCGGATTCGCCCACCGTCACGGTGTCCGTGCCCGACTGCCAGAGCGGGACCATCACGTTCCAGGCGCTCAACACCACCCGGGGCGGCGGGTTGTCCGGCTCCGACGCCGGGCTGACGGTGAACGTGGGCACCTCGCTCCAGCCGTTGTCGGGCACGCTGACGGTGACCGCGGTCCCGGAGGACGCGGGGTTGGTGAGCGGGACGCTGGACGTCAGCAGCGTCCAGTGCCAGTCGCTCCGCACGCTCGACGGCACCGTGGCGCTGTACCGGGACGACGGCGGGTTCATCTCGTCGGCGGTGGTGTCGCCGGTGCCCAATTCGTACCTCCTGACGGCGCCCGGCGCCTGCGGCGGCGGGACGTTCACCGTCAGCGCCACCGCGAGCGACCCCGTGAACGGGGGCATGCTGGGACCGGCGACGCAGAACGTGGATCTGCCCCTGCTCGTCCCGGGGTTCGACCAGGTCCAGGTCTCGGACTTCCACATCGTCTGCGGGGACGTGGCGCGCGCGGACGCGTCGGTCACCTTCCTGTCCACGCAGTGCAACACCGCCCAGGTGGACTGGACGAGCACCGGGGCGGTGGCGATCGTCCCCACCTCCGGCAACCCGGTGGTCTCCGGCGACCCGTCGGTGGCCCTGGCCACGGTGAGCTCGGACTTCGGCGGGTTGATCGGCATGCCGGTGACCGTCACGGCGACCGCCACCGCGGAGACCGGGATGGCGAGCAAAGATGCGCCCACGGTGCTGGTGCTGACCGAGCCGTTCCTCCAGGTCGTTCACCGCACGGACACCGCGGTCGCCTCGGAGTCGAGGGTGATGGGCGTGGAGGTGCAACTCCACAACCCCACGGAGTGCGACGTCTCCGGCGTGGTGTGGCACGAGACGCTGGAGGGACTGGAGCTCATCCCGGGGTCCGTCACCGGGGTGGACGGCGGGATGGACGCGGGGACGGATGACGGCGGCGTCCTGGTGGTGCCGGGTCTCTCGCTCCCGAAGGGTCAGACGGTCACCTTCCGGTACTCGGCGCGGCCCACGTTGTTCGGGGATCCCAGCCCGGCAGGCACGGCGACGCTGCGCGGGGTGCCGATCTCGGATCCGAGTGGGCTGAGCGGGGGCAACCCCACCTGCGGCTGCCAGTCCGGTTCGAGCGGCGTGACGGCGCTGGCCGGCCTGCTGGCGGCGGCGCTGCTCCGGAAGCGGCGGGTCAGAGCCCGAAGCTGATCCGCTGGCGCTTGCTCTCCTCGACGCGGCGCTCCACCACCAGCCCCAGCAGCTCGAAGCCCAGCAGCGAGGCCAGCGCCTCGCGCTCCGACAGGTCGGTGAGCGACAGCAGGTCCTCCACCGTCTTGGAGCCGTCCGACGCGGCGAGGAGCGCGAGCTGCGGCCCGGTGAGCGGGATTTCCTGCTGCAGGTAGGGCGGGTCCGGGGTGGGGGAGAGGCGGCGGCCGGCCGGCATCTTCTGGCGGAGGGAGATCAAGGTGTGGGTGCGGGCCACGCCCTCGAGGATCAGCTCGCCGGGGAAGAGGAAGAGCTTCACCAGGTCCTGGCGGCTGGGCTTCTTGGGGATCAGGTGGTACTGGCCGCGGTTCCAGCTGAAGGTGCTCCAGATGATGTCGCGGACCTGCTCCTCCAGCAGCTCGCGGCGGCGGTCGGAGGTGAGCAGGCCCAGGCGGACCATGGATTCGCCGGTGCGGATGCCTTCCAGCTCCGCCAGCGCGGCCACCCGGTTGAGGTCCGGCTCGGCGATCGCGCCGCGGCGGACGCAGAAGCGGCCGTAGCGCTCGGTGGCGAGGTTGGAGGCGGCGTAGACCGGGAGTCCGTTCTCCACGAAGACGACCTTGAGCACGGAGTCCTGCTTGAGCTTCAGCTCTCCGGTGTGGCGGGCCTCGTAGAAGGCGTTGAGCAGCTTGGGGACGGAGCTGTGGGAGAGGTCGCCGGCCTCGCCCCAGTCGGGGAGCGGGCGCTTCCGGGCCGGGTGCTCCGGGCGGTGCCAGACGCGGCCGCGTTCCCCGAAGGGGACCAGCACCGCGTCGGGGGCGGGCGTCTCCAGCGCGGGCTCCGGAGGCTCGGTGGCCGCGTCGTTCGAATCCGGCTCGGAGCGGAGGGTTTCGGACTCGCCGGTCGCGAGCGATGCGCCGCCCGGCTCGGGAGGGCCGGCGGCTGGGGACCGGACCTCGGAGCCCAGCGACTGGAGCCCACCGGTGGCGAGGAACGCCTCGTCGATTTCGGGCGACCCGGCGATCGGCGGCGGCTCGTCGGAGCGGAGGGCCTCGAGCTGGCCGGTGGCGAGGAACGCTTCCGACGGCTCGATCGGCGCGAGCGCCGCCTCCACCTCGTCGGCCGCGCGCGCGGCCTGCTCGCTGAGCGCCTGGGACAGGTCCGCGGCCACCTTCTCCGGCGGCCGGTGTGACACGCGCACCGCCAGCTCGTGCGCCATCCCGATGGCGCCGCCCGGCCCGCGCGCCGGCCTCGGCTCGGCCGGCGGCTGCAGCGCCTTCTCCGCGGCGGCCACGGCCGCCTCCACCATGCTCATCGGCGCGTCGATCGCCTCGAGCGCCTCCAGCGCCAGGGTCACCTCGTCCTCCGGCGACACCGCGTCTTGCTCCGGTGGCCGGGTCTCCACCGGCGGCGGCATGACGCGCGTCGGGATGTCGTCCTCGAGCTCCGACGCCTCCTCTTCACCCCCCACTGGCGCGGCGGTGTGCGCCAGCGCCGTCAGCTCCAACTGGTCCAGGGGCCTGGTCGGCGTCGTGGGCTCGTCATCCAGCTCCGGCGCCACGGCTTGTCCGGAAAGCGGCTCGTCGTGCTGCTCCTCCTCGTCCTGCAGCGGCGTCAGCTCCTCGAGCTCCGCGAGGTCATCCTCCTCGTCCTCGATCAGCACCGCCGGCTGCACTCCGGCCGCCGCCGCCGCGGCCTCCACCGCCTGCAGCAGCGCCCGCATGTCGAACGGCTTCTCGAAGAACTTCGACGCTCCGTAGTGCTCCACCGTGTGGAGCGCGTGCTGCTCCCCCCGGTACACGCCGCTCATCGCCACCGCGGGGATGCCCGCCGCCTTGAGGGATTGCAGCACCTCGCCGCCGCCCATGTCCGGGAGCAGCAGGTCCACCACCGCGGCGTCGAACGTCGCTCCCCCGGCCAACGCCTGGAGGGCCGCCCGCCCGCCACCCACCGCCGTCGCCTCGTGGCCGCGCGCCCGCGCCGCGGAGACGATCAGGAACGCCAGCTCGCTGTTGTCCTCGACGATGATCAGGCGCGCCATGCGTGCCCCGCCCCCTCGCGGCGCCGCGGGAGCATACCATCCGACCCATGTCCATCCGCGGCTTCCATCACCTGGCGATCCAGGTGCATTCACTCGAGGAGATGGCGGCCTTCTACCGGCGGGTCCTGGGCCTGGCGGAGCGGGAGCGGCACCACCGCCCGGACGGCACGCTGCGCAGCATCTGGATGGACGTCCCCGGCACCGGCGGCGGCTTCCTGGCGCTGGAGGAGGCCGCCGGCGAACCCCTCCGCGACGACCCCTTCCGCACCGGCCGCGTAGGTCCGTTGCTGCTGGCGCTCCGCATCGACGCCAAGGAGCGCGCGGGCGCCCTGGCGGAGCTGGAGCGGCTGGGCGTGCCGGTGGTCCACCAGACCCGGTGGACCGTGTATTTCCGGGACCCGGAGGGGAACCGCCTCGCCCTCAGCCACCACCCGGAGGATCCGTGAGACCTCCGCGGCCCGCGTCCATGCATTAAGCTCCGCCTTCAGCATGCGGCTCGGCGAACTGCTGCTCAGCGAGAAGCTGGTCACCAAGGAGGCCCTGGACGAGGCTCTGGAGGAGCAGGTGCTCCAGGGCGGACGGCTGGGGACCAACCTCCTGGAGATGGGGTTCCTCCAGGAGAAGGACCTGGCCCGTTGCCTGGGCAAGCTACACAACTGCTCCTTCGCCTCGGGTGAGATGACGCCGGACCCGCGCGCGCTGGCGCAGGTCGACCTGCAGTTCGCCGACGACAAGGACATGGTCCCGATGCGGGTCGACGGCACCCGCATCTCGGTGGCGGTGATCACCCCGCACGACCACGACGCGCTCCACGCCATCGGCTTCAAGACGGGCAAGCGGGTGGTGCCGGTGATCATCCCGGAGTTCCGGATGCACCAGATGCTCCGGCGCTACTGCAAGGCGTTCCGGACCATGCGGCCCATCGACATGGGGCAGACCCGGCCTTCGCGCACCAAGGGGACGCTGAAGGAAGGGCCCACGCCGATGGCGCCCGAAGAGCTCATCAACGAGGAGGAGTTCCAGAAGCTCTACGCCAAGGCCGTGGAGGGCGGGGAGACGCTGGGCGCCGCCCCCGCCGGGGAGGTCGAGTTGGAGGGGCTGATCATCGAGGAGGCTCCCGAAGCGGCCGCGCCTCCGCCGCCCGCCGTGCCTCCACCGGCTGCGGCCCCTCCGCCTGCTCCACCGCCGCCGGCCGCCGCCGCCCCGCCGCCCGCCGCCGCGCCTCCGTTGGCCGCCGCCCCGCCTCCCGCCGCTCGCCCCGCACCGCCGCCTCCGGCCGCCCCGCGGCCGCCGCCGGCCGGCCAGCCGATCGAGGTCCCGTGGGCCGCGCCGGTGCCCGCCACGCTGGCGCCACCTCCGGCCGCCAAGCCGAAGCCGCCGCCCGAGCCCCCCGCCGCGCCGCTCACCTTCCCCGAGGCCCAGCAGCACCTGGGCCAGGTGACGGACCGCGAGGACGTGGCGCGCACCGTGCTCCGCTTCGCGGCCGGCAAGTGGAAGCGCGCGCTGCTGCTCGCGGTGCACGGGGACCTGGTCACCGGCTGGCACGGCGCGGGGCAGGGGGTCCGCCGCGAGGCGGTGGTCCGCATCGGCATCAACCTGCGCAGCCAGAACACCTTCCGCCTCGTGCGCGACACCCGCTCCCACTACATCGGCCCGGTGAAGCGCGACGCCAGCACCGCGGTCTTCTACAAGCTGCTCGGCGCGGGCGCGCCCACCACGGCGGTGATGCTGCCGCTCCTGGTGCGGGGCCGGGTGGTGAACATGCTCTACGTGGACAACGGCCCGGACCAGGTGACGCCGCCGGACATCGGCGAGCTGCTCATCCTCGCCCAGAGCGTCACCCGCTCGTACGAGGCGATGATCCGCCGCCGCAAGGCAAACTGAAGCGCGTCGCTACTCGAAGTCTACGGTGAACGACAGGTGCTGGTGGGGGACGATCTCGAACCCCTCCTCCCACCGGGACGCGTTCACCGTGACCACGATGTGGTGGTTCCCCTCGTACACGCCGACGTCCTTGAGGGGCGCCTTGCCCAGCGAGCGCCCGTCGACCGTCACCTCGGCGCCTGCCGGGGCGTTGACGTTGATGTAGCCCTTGCCGAGGAAGAACTCGGCGCGGGTCACCCCGGCGTCGGCGACGTTCACCGACCGGCCGAGGTTGATCCCCTGGGAGCGGTCCTGGAGCCCCACCGAGTGCCGGCCCGGCGTGACCGGCCAGTAGAAGACCGGAGACCGGCCGATGTACTGGCCGTCCAGCGAGACGCCCACGCGCGGCTCCACGGAGATGTCCACGGCGGGGATGCCCGAGTCCGGGTCGTACACGGCCGGCCCGGCGTCGGGCTCACCCGCGTCCACCCCGGCGTCCCCCTCGCCCGCGTCCGCGTTCCCCGCATCCGTGCCGGCGTCCGCCAGCCCTGCCGGCGCCGTCCACCCGCGATCGCGCGCGTAGAGCACCGCGCCCGCCGCGGCGAGCGCCACCACCACCGCGCCGAAGGCGGCGAAGACCCGCACGGGCGACCGGCGCTCGCTCGAGGCGGCCCCGGCAAACAGTGGAGGAGGCGGCGGACCCGCGGCGGCGGGTGGGGGAGTGGCCGGCGCGGCCTTCGGCGCGGGTGCCGCGGACGGCTTGGAAGGCGCGGGAGGCGCGGGCGCGGGTGTCGCGGCCGGGCCCGCCACCGCCGCGGGGACGGAGAAGTCCTTGGGCGGCGGGGGCGGAGCGCCGGGCTCGACCGGCTCGGGCGGGAGGGAGGCGAAGCTCGCCACCACCGCCAGGCCCTTTTCCACCAGCCGCCGGCGCGCCTCGCGGGTGGGGTGGTTCTCGGGGAAGAGCTGCGCCAGCAGGTCCGCCACCGCCTCCCAGCCGGGGAGCGGCTGCATCGCCTGCTCCAGCGCCTCGCGCATCGCCAGGACCGACGGGTACCGGTCGAAGGCCCTCTTGGCCATCGCCTTGCGGACCACCGCGCGGACGGGTTCCGGGACGGTGTCGGGCAGCTCCGGGAGCGGCCGGTTGAGCACCGCCTGGTCGAAGTCCGGCTCGCTCTTCTCGTCCTCGAAGGGGACGCGGCCGGTGAGGCACTCGAAGAGGACGAGCCCCAGCAGGTACACGTCGGTCTGCACGTTGACCGCGTTGCGCCCACCCAGCACCTGCTCCGGCGCGCAGTGGTGCCGCCTTCCGGGGACGCGCCGCCCGCCCACCTCTCGCGGCGCCGCCGCCAGCGCGCCGTAGCCGGACACCTTGCAGACGCCCGTGTACGTCACCAGCAGCGTCTGCGGCCGGATGTCCGCGTGCACCAGCGGGGTGCCGTCGTCATTGCCGGCCAGGTGCGCGTAGTGGACGCCGGTGGCCGCGTCCGCCACCAGCTTGACGGCGATGTCCACCGGCAGCTTGCCCTTGGCCTCCAGCAGGCGCCGGAGCGATTCGGCGTTCGCGTACTCCACCACCCGCGCCAGGCCCTGCGGCTGCGAGGTCAGCCCGTAGACCTTGACGATGTTGGGGTGCTCGAGCTGGGTGGCGCGCTTGGTCTCCTTGAGGATCGAATCCAGCCGCGACTTGTCCTTGAGGACGTCCTTGGGGATCCAGACCAGCACCACCGGGAAGGGTGGTTCGTGCGGCCCGTCGGAGACCGCCAGCCCGAGGAAGGCGCGCGACCCCTCGCCAGAGAGGAGCGGACCGAGCGATTGGTACCGGATGCTGGCCATGGGGCGGCGGTCAGGTCAGAACGGAAGCGTGATGTGATACGCGGATCGGCCCCGGCGCAAGAGAACGAGCACCGAACGCGACTGGCGCGAAGCGATGAGCGCCTCCCGGTAGGCGTCCAGGGTCTGCACCGGGACGTTGTTGAGCCGGACCAGCACGTCGCCCGCGGAGATGCCGATCCGCGCCGCCGCCGTGCCCGGCCGGACCTGGGTGATGGCCATCCCGCCGCCGCCCGGCCGCACCTTGAGCCCCAGCCGGTCCCAGGAGAGCGCCTCCCCCAGCTTGGCGGGGAACTCCTGCGCGGTGACGCCGGTGCTGCCCAGGCGGCCCTCGCGGAACACGCTGAGCGGGATCTGCGCCCCGGCCGGGTAGCTGCGCAGGCGGACGTCGAAGTCCTCAGGGTCGTCCACCGGCGAACCGGCCACCTCCGCGATGATGTCGCCCTGCTGGAGGCCGGCGCGCTCCGCCGGGCTGCCCGGGTCCACGCTCGCCACCACCACCCCGTGGCTCTTGTCCCAGCCCAGCCGCTCCGCGATCCGCGGCGTCAACCCCGCCACGTCGACGCCGACCCACGCCGGCCGCAGCTTCCCGAATTGGGTCAGCTCGGTGACGATGCGCTTCACCTTGTCCGCCGGGATGGCGAAGCCGATCCCCTGGGCGCTGGCGAAGATGGCGGTGTTGATGCCGATGATCTCCCCGTCCACGTTGAGCAGCGGGCCGCCCGAGTTGCCGGGGTTGATGGCGGCGTCCGTCTGGATGAAGTCGTTGTAGACGCGGTTGTTGGCCTTGAAGCTGCGGCCCACCGCGGAGACCACGCCGGCGGTCACGGTCTTGGAGAGCCCGAACGGGCTGCCAATGGCCACCACCGTCTCGCCGATCATGAGGTCCGAGGAGGTCCCCAGCCGAGCCGCCGGGAACGGCCCTTTGCCCTGGACCCGGAGCACCGCCAGGTCGTTGTCCGCGTCCGCGCCGATGACCTCGACCTGCAGCGTCCGCCCGTCCGCCAGCCCCACGTGGATGGCCGAGGCGCCGTGGATGACGTGGTCATTGGTGAGGATGAGGCCGCTGGGGTCGATGATCACGCCCGACCCCAGGCCCTGCACCGCCTGGCGGCGCTCGCGCGGGCCGAAGAAGTCCTCGAAGACATCCCACTGGTCGCCGCGGGCGCGCTCCTCGATGATCTGCTCGGTGCCGATGTAGACGACGGCCGGGGAGACCTTCTCCACCACCGCCACCACCGCGTTCCGCCGCGCCTTCTGGTCGGCCCGGGCGCCCGCCGCGACGACCATGGCCAGTCCAGCCACCGCGAAAAGACTGACTTTCCTGGTTCCTACCCTTGTTGTCATCGTCTTCGCCTGAGGTGGGGAAGTATCAGACTGTTGTCGGACCGACGCTCGTTTTTTGCAGCAGTAGACTATTAATCCCCCCTTGAAGGAGAACACCCTCATGGCTCCGGAGTCCCCGCTGATCAGCTCCGGCCTTCCCGCACTCGACCTGGTGCTGGGAGGCGGCCTTCACTCCAAGCAAACCGCCCTCATCTGCGGTCTCCCGGGAACGGGCAAGACCGCGCTCGCCGCGCAGATCGCCTTCGCCCACGCCGCCGCCGGCCGCCCGGTGGTCTTCGCCACCGTGGGCGAATCCCACGGCAAGCTGATCGACGGCCTGCAGGGTTTCTCCTTCTTCGACAAGGAGCGGATGGGCCGCGACTTCTACATGGTGAGCGCCCAGGCCTGGGTGAAGAAGGGCGTCAAGGAGCTGCGGGAGGTGCTGGTGCTCTCCGTGCGCGAGCGCAAGGCGCGGTTGCTGGTGCTGGACGGGCTCAACGCGGTCCGGGAGGCCTGGAAGGACGAGCCGCAGATCCGCGAGCTGGTGAACGAGCTGGGCGCCGGCCTCGCCCAGAGCGACTGCGCCGCGCTCCTCACCAGCGCCGAACCGCTCTCCACCGCGCTCACCCACCCGGAGGCGTCGGCGGCAGACGCGGTGATCGCCCTCTCGGCCGCCCTCCACGAGGGCCGCCGCCTGCGGAGGCTGGAGGTGGCCAAGCTCATCGGACGCACCGGCCTGGACGGCGAGCACGCCATGGGCATCGACGCTTCAGGCGTCCGGGTATGGCCGAGGGTCGAGTCCCTGCGCCCGCCGGCCGTCCCCAAGGCCGGCGAGGAGCGCGCCACCATCGGCGTGGCGGAGCTGGACAAGCTGCTGGGCGGCGGGCTCCCGGCCGGGAGGCCCACGGTGGTCCTGGGCGCGCCGGGGACCGGCAAGAGCGCGCTGGCGGCGCACTTCGCCGCGGCGGGCCCGGATCGCTGCGTGTACCTGGCGCTCCGGGAGCAGGCGGACGGGGTGCGCGAGCGAGCCGCCGCCTTCGGCCTGCCATGCTCCCCGGATCGGCTGGACGTCCGCGCGCCGGAGACGCCGGAGGCGGGCCCGGACCAACTCGCCGGGACGTTGCTGGAGGCGCTGGACGCCACGAAGTCGAAGCGGGCGGTGATCGACGGATTGTCCGAGCTGGACCGGGCGCTCCCGGAGGGCCGGCGCGAGCCGTTCCTGCGAGGCCTGGCCGAACAGCTCCGCGCGCGGAGGGTGACGGCGCTGGTGCTCTGCGAGGGCGGGGAGAGCGCGCTGGAGTCGGGGCGTTCGGCGGTGGCGGACACGGTGCTGCACCTGCGGCACGCCGGCGTGGATGGGCGGGTGGCGCGCCTGGTCACCGTGCTCAAGCTCCCCGGCCGCTACGAGCCGCGCGTGCGCGAGCTGCGCATCGGCGAGCGCGGCTTCAGCATGCGCGAACCCATTGGCTACGGGGGCGATCGATGAGTGTGGTGCTGGTCGCTGACGACGAGCCGGCCGTCCTGGACGCGCTCAGCCAGGTGGTGGAGGACCTGGGCCACCAGGTGGTGCGCGCGCACGACGGACGGGAGGCGCTCCAGCTGGCCCGCGCGCAGAAGCCGCACCTGGTGGTGACCGACCACATGATGCCGCGGCTGTCGGGCCTGGACCTGGTGCGCCAGCTCCAGGAGGACGATCTGCTGCGCGACGTGCCGGTGCTGCTGCTGTCGGCCGCGCTGCCCATGGGCTCCAACTCCGAGGCCAGGGCGTTCCTCCCCAAGCCGTTCGAGCTCTCGCAGTTCGAAGACCTGGTCTCCTCGCTCCTCGCCGAGTCGAAGGCGCTGGCGCCGCCGGGCACGGAGGCCGCGTCCGGAGCGCCCGCGTCCCCCGAGGAGCGCCTGCGCTGGCTCGGGAACCAGGTGGCCTCGCCGCTGGCGCAGATCCGCGAGCGGCTGGGGATCCTCCAGCTCTCCAGCCCGGAGGGGTTTCGCCGGCAGCTTACGGAGATCGAGCGCTCGCTGGAGGAGGTCGAGCGCCTGGTCCGCACGGTCACGCCGCCGCAGCACTGAAAGCGTTTACGTGCGCTGGCTCTTCAGCGCGTAGCCGATCATCTTGTAAAGCAGCCGCGCGCCCACGTTCCCGTCCCACTCGCCGCCGTCCGGGCCGGGCGCGACCTCCATCAGGTCCAGCCCGACGATCCGCCGGCCCGAACGCACCACGCCCGCCACCAGCGCCACCGCTTCGTGGAAGGAGAGCCCGCCCGGCACCGGCGTTCCGGTGTGCGGGCAGAGGGTGGGGTCCAGCCCGTCGATGTCGAAGGAGAGGTAGACCTGGTGGGGGAGCTTCTCCACCATCTTGTCCACCAGGTGGTTCCAGGGCGTCCCGTCCATCTTCTGCAGCGCCACGTCCGCGTCGAACCAGGTGGCGATGCGGTCGTCCCGGGTGTCGATCAGCTCCGCCTCCGCCTCGCCCACGTCGCGGATGCCCACCTGCACCAGCCTGGCCACGCCGGGGAGGTGCTGGACCACGTTGAACATGATCGACGCGTGCGACCAGGTGAAGCCCTCGTAGGCGTTGCGCAGGTCGGCGTGCGCGTCCAGGTGGAGGATGCCGAGGCCGGGGAGCTTCTCGGCGTGCGCGCGGATGGCGCCGAACGAGCACGAGTGATCGCCGCCCACGGTGGCCACCAGCTTGCCGCGCTCCAGCTGCGCCCGGCAGGCGTCGTAGACCCAGCCGTTCATCCGGTCGCAGAGCGCGTTCACGGCCTCGAGTCCCGGGTCGCCGGGCTTCGCGCCTCCGGCGGCGATGATCGGCCCCGCCAGCCGCCGCGCCTCGTCGTTCCAGCGGCGGACGTCGCCCGGCTCGGGCAGCATGGCGATGCCGCCCTCGTAGGGCCGGCCCGTCTCCACGTCGAAGAGATCCACCTGGCGGGACGCGCCGAGGATCGCCGCCGGGCCGTCCACGGTGCCGCCGCCGTAGCTGCACGTGGCCTCGAAGGGGACCGGGACCACCACCACCTTCGCCTCGTCTGGCGTGTGGGGGAGGCCGTAGATGCCGGAGTCGCGGCCGGCCGCTGCGTTGGGGTCGAAGCTCATCGCCACTCCAGGACGATCTTTCCGAAGCTCTGGTTGCCCTGCATGCGCTCGAAGGCGGCGGTGGAGCCGGTGAAGGGGTGCACCGCGTCGACCACCGGCTTGAGGGCGCCGCGTTCGAAGAGCGGGAGCACCTCGCGCTCGAACCGCTGGGCGACCGCGATCTTCTCCTCCAGCGGGCGGCTCCGCAGCGTGGTCCCCTGGATCCGCAACCGCTTCTGCAGCACGCGCCCGAGCGAGACCTCCGCCATCGGTCCGGCCAGCAGGCCCACCAGGACGATCCGGCCGCGGTGGGCCGCCGCCTCGATGGTCTCCGGCATGTACTCGCCGCCGGCGAGGTCCAGCACCACGTCCGCGCCGTGGCCGCCCGTGGCCTTCATCACCGCGTCCGCGAAGCTGGGGCCGGAGGAGAGGGCGATCCCGTGGTGGAGCTTCAGGTCGCGCCGGCAGCGCTCCAGCTTGTCCGCCGAGCGCGAGGTGCCCACCACGTTCGCCCCGAGCGCCGCGGCGATCTGGCAGCCGGCGGTGCCCACGCCGCTGGCCACCGCGTGGATGAGGACGTGCTGCGCGCCGGAGAGCCCTCCTTGCAGCACCATGGCGTCCCAGGCGGTGATGAACGCTTCGGGCACGGCCGCGGCCTGGGTGAAGGAGAGGCCGGCGGGAATGGCCATCACCTCGCGCTCGTGCGCCACCACCTGCTCCGCGAACGCGCCGCCGCCCACCAGGCCCATCACCCGGTCGCCGGGTTTGAAGCGGCGGGCGCGCGGGCCCACCGCCGCCACCTCGCCCGCGTACTCCAGGCCGGGGATGTCCGGCGGTGCATCCGCGGGGGGCGGGTAGAGGCCCATCATCTGGAGCAGGTCCGCCCGGTTGAGTCCGGCGGTTCGCACCCGGATGGCCACCTCGCCAGGGCCGGGTGTTGGATCGCCGGCATCCTTCAGCTTCAACACCTCGGGACCGCCCTCGCCTTCGATTCGGAGCGCGCGCATGCGGCCGCGTTCTAGCAAGATGCGCTCATGGCCAAGTGCCTCGTGTGCGGGAAGCCGTCCGCCCCCCGCGCGGTGAACCCGGCGTTCCCGTTCTGCTCGGACCGGTGCAGGCAGGTGGACCTCGGCAAGTGGCTGGGCGAGGAGTACCGCATCCCGGTGAAGGCGCCGCAGGAGGACGACGGCGAGGTCCCGTTCCAGCCGCGCCCGGGCGAGGACGAGGGCGGCGGCGACCATGACTCTTGAGACCGGGTACTGCGACCTCCACTGTCACCTGTTGTACGGCGTGGACGACGGCGCCCGGACGCTGGAGGAGACGCTGGAGATGGCGCGCGTCCTGGTGCAGCTCGGGTTCCGGACGGTGGCGCCCAGCCCGCACGCCCGGCCGGAGTACGCGCCGGTGGAGCTGGCCCGCGCGCGGCTGGAAGAGGTGCGGCGGGCGCTCGACGAGGCGAAGGTGCCGCTGTCGCTTCACGTCAACGCGGAGAACGACCTGGTCGGCGATCGCTTCCTGGAGGAGGTGGCCGGCGAGCGCGGGCGGCGGCTCGGCGCGGGACGGTGCGTGCTGGTGGAGGCCCCGTACACCTCGCCCGTCCCGCGGCTACCGGACCTGATCTTCGCCATGAAGGTGAAGGGAGTGACGCCGCTGTTCGCCCATCCGGAGCGCTGCGCGGAGTTCCAGCGACCCGGACGGCCGGCGGAGGCGGTGGCGGCGGGGGCGCTGCTCCAGCTCGACCTGGGGGCGCTCACCGGGCGCTACGGCAAGCCGGCGAAGAAGGTGGCCGAGGCGTGCGTGGACCAGGGGCTTTACGCCGTGGCCGCCACCGACCTCCATTCGCCGTCCGGCGCCCTGGAGTGGGTGGGGAAGGCGATGGCGGCGCTGCGCGCCCGAGCAGGCGACCGGGAGGCTGACGCGCTGCTGGGCGAGCGCCCGCTTCGCCTGCTCCGGGGTGAGTCCCTGGAATAGGCGCCGTGCTATACGGCCGGCCCGGATGAAGCGGGTCCTCAACCTCACCCTGAGCCTGGCGGTCACCGCCGTGTGCACGTGGTGGACGTTCAAGAACACGAACTGGGCTGAGCAGCGGGCGAGCCTCGCCGCGGCGCGCTACGTGTGGATCATCCCCTACGTGGGTGTGCTGGGGGTGATCCACCTCTCCCGGACGCTGCGCTGGCGGGCGCTGCTCTCCGGGCTGGAGAAGGTCCGCTTCCGCGCGATGAACGAAGCCTCGGGGATCGGCTTCATGATGCTGATCGTCCTCCCGTTTCGCCTGGGCGAGTTCGCGCGGCCTTTCCTGATCGCCCGGCGCAGCAACATCCGGCGCAGCGCGGCCATGACCACGGTGGTGCTGGAGCGGATCACCGACGGCATCCTGGTGGCGGTGTCGCTCCGCGCGCTCCTCTTCTTCGTTCCCGAGGGCGCCCCCACGTACGGGGTGGTGCGCTTGGGGGCAAATCTCATGTTCTCCCTGTTCGCGGGAGGGCTGCTCTTCCTCCTGTTCGCGCTCTGGCAGCAGGAGCGCGCCGTGCGGCTGGTCCAGGCCACCATCGGGCGCGTCTCGCAGCGGCTGGCCGAGGTCGCCGCCCACGTCGTGGACACCTTCGTGGGCGCGATGCGCCAGCTTCCCGGTCCCGGACAGCTCGTGATCTTCTTCGCCTACACGCTGGTGTACTGGCTGGCCAACGGCGCGGGGATGGCACTGCTCGGGCTGGCCTTCGCGGGCGTGGGGCCGGACGGCGGCTTCCACCTCTCGATGTTCCAGGGGTTCGTGGTGATGGGGTGCCTGGTGGGAGGGGTGATGATCCCTTCCGCGCCGGGGAGCTTCGGGCCCTTCCAGGCCGCGGTGGTGATCGGCCTGAAGTTGTTCCTCCCGGTCGAGGCGGCCGAGTCCACCGGGCTGGCCTTCGCCAACGTCCTGTGGATCTGCCAGACGGCGCAGCAGGTGGGACTCGGGTTCATCCTCATGCTCACCGGGCACCTCTCCTTCCGGGAGCTCACGAGGAACCTCTCCGCGGAGGAAGGGCGCGGCGCCACCTCCGCGGCCGCCAGCCCACCCGCTGCGGAGGCCAGCGCGGGCGCAGCCCCGGATGGGGTCTAGAGCTGCTCGTCCAGCCAGCGGACGATGGCGTCCTTGATCGACTGCGGCACCGCGGGCTCGCGCTCGCGCGTGGGGAGCAGCGGGGCGGCGCGGGGCTGGTAGGTCTTGAGGGCGAAGCGGAGGAGGTCGTCCTTCTGGACGACCGTCGCGATGGCGGCGGCGGTCTTCACGGGGCCTCCTCGCTGGGCCGGTAGCCGTACTTGTCGAGGAGGTCGTCGACGGCCTCCCGCAGGTACTCGCTCTGGGCGATGCGGGTCTTCTTGGAGAGCAGGCGGAGCTTGCCGACTTGCGCCTCCGGTACCAGCACGTGCGTGGATACCACCTGCTCGGAGCGGCGCGGGCCCGCCTCCGGCTCCGAGATGGGCTCCGAGGCCGGGACGTCGGTCGAAAGGTCGTGCATGAATCCCTCCTGCGATTTCGGCGCTACAGGCGCGTTGCAGCCTGTGGCGGAGGGGGATTCAACCTCGACTGGATCCCGCGTCAAAAAAAGCGCCGGGGCGGACGCCCTCGTGGAGGTCGGCGGCGCGTTCGTCCTCCTCGCCAGCGCGTTCTGGTCGCCCGCCGCCCGCCTCACCCGGCTGGTGTCCTTCGCCCTCGCAATCGACATGCTGGTGGCCATCATCGTCGTCGGGCTGCCCAACCTCGCCGGCCACCCGGTGCTGATGCAGGGCCTGCCGGTG
>DATBSS010000013.1:0-12670 GCA_036559665.1 Myxococcaceae bacterium | reverse complement strand
GTGGTGAGCTCCTCGCGGCGCTCGGGGACCAGGGTGACGGTGTCCGGCTTGAACTCGTAGGCGATCTTCACCATCTCCGAGGACGCCGCCATCTCGAGGTTGAGCACCGTCTGCACGGTGTCCCGGAGGATGCGGAGGTCGCGGTCCTGGATGTGACGCCGGTCCTCGCGGAGGTGGATGGTGATCTGCTCCGCGCCCGCCAGCTCCGCCAGCATGGCGGCGGTCACCGGGTCCGGATAGGAGACCTTCCGCGCCTGCCGCAAGGTGGCGACGTGGTCCACGTTGACGCCCAGTCGTTGAGCCATGGCCCGCGGTTTTAGAGCCGCGGCGCGCGAGAGGCCAATTCGCCCATCCAGTAGAAGCGGCTGCGCGCGTCCCGGGCGGTCCCCTCGTCCGGCACGCACCCGGACTCCAGGAGGAGCCGGGCGAAGGCCACCGCGCCGCGCGGGCGCTTGGCGGGGAAGACGGCCAGGGCCTGGAGCACCGCCGAGTCCAGCGCGGGCGGGACCTCCGGGTTCAGGCGCGAGGGCGGCACCGCGCCGCGGCGGACGGCCTCCAGCAGCTCGCCCGGCGTCTCGCCCTTGAACGGCACCACCCCGGTGAGCGCCTCGTAGAGGAGGACCGCGCACTGGTACACGTCCACCTGGGGGCCGATCTGCTCCCCGTCCAACACCATCTCCGGCGGGACGTAGGGCAGCCCGCCCTCCTCCGGGGCCAGGTGCCGCACCCGCGACCGCTCCTGGCAGGAGGGCGTCAGCTTCACGTCCCCGTCGCGCGAGAGCAGCACGTTGGAGGGCGTGATGTTGGCGTGGACCAGCTCCAGCGTCCGCCCGCTGGCGGTGACCGCGTGGTGCACCGCGTGCAGCGTGGCCAGCAGCTCCACCACGATGGACACCACCGCGTCGCGGTTGGGCCGCCGCAGGGTCTGCGCGTACTGCGCCAGCAGCAGCCCTATCGAGGCGCCGTCCACCAGCTCCAGCGCCATCCAGTGCTCCATGCCCACCGAGACCGCGGTGTGCACCCGGATCACCCCCGGCACGCCCAGGAGCCGCCCCAGGTCCGCCTCGGTCAGGAAGACGTCCGCGGCGCCCGGCTCCGCCGCCACCTCCGGCCGGAGGTGCTTGAGCGCCACCGCCTGCCCGGCCAGCGCCCCGGACAGCCCCTTGCCCTTGTACACGTCGCACCGGCCGCCCTGGCCGATGAGCGGGCCCACCTCGAAGTCGCCGATCCGGATGCCGCTCGGACCCGCCCGGGGGTGGGGGGCGCGCCGGGGGGAGCAGAGGAAGGCGCGCATGGCCGCGGCCAGGAAGGCCCCGCTGCGCTCGTCGAGGTCGAAGCGCACGCCGGCGCAGTCGAACGACGAGTCGCTCCGGCTCCAGACGGCCTCGGCGAGCACCGCCTGCATGGAGCCGTCCGCGGGAGAAACCAGGGTGAGCTCGCCGCGCTGGCCCTTCCGCGGGGACGACGGCCCGAAGAGCAGCGCCCCGCCCTGGCTGAGGTTGGTGAGCGTCACCGCGCGTGGCGGCCCCGGCTTCCCGGCGGTGAGCCAGAGCCCCTCGGTGTTGATCTCGATGCGGGGGCCGGCGCGGCGCCCGGACGGGCGGGAGAGCGCGCGGACGAGCAGGTCCTCGTAGGCGGGCTCCGACCTCGCGTCCAGGTGGCTGATGCGCACGCCGGCCAGGTAGGGCGCGTTGTCCGAGTACGTCCGGGCCCAGACCACCTTCCCCTCGAGCGGGATCTCCACCAGCCCCTCGAAGGAGTTGAGCACCAGGTCCACCGGCGTCCCCGGCTCCAGCAGCGACCGGGACGCCAGCGCCAGCCCGCCGCGCGACAGGTTCACCACCCGTTCGGAGATGAACTCGCGTCCCGCCCGCCGGAACGCCGGCAGATCCACCGCGAGGCGCGGGTACTTGCGGAAGTCGGCGGAAGACGAGGGCACGTGAAAAGCCAGGGAAACCAGCCCCAGGATAGCGCCCCTGCCCGACACCTGCCCCTCATCCTGTGTCGGTACCCCGATTCAGCCCCCGAAGCCCAGGGGGCGCTGATGCGGCTGGCCTGCGGCCAGCTTCCCTTGAGGCTCAGCGACCCAGCGCGCGGGTGAGCGCGTCGCCGATCTCCTTGGCGTACTGGTCGTTCCGCGCGGCGTCCGGGCCTTCGATCAGCACGCGCGCCTTGGGCTCCGTCCCGGAGAACCGCACCAGCACCCGGCCGCTCTTGCCCAGCCTCGTCTCCGCGGCCTTGATGGCCTTCATCACCTCGGGCAGCTCGCCCAGCTCGCGCTTCTGCTTGACGATGACGTTGAGCAGCGTCTGGGGGACCGGTTCGAAGATCCGGGTGAGCTCCGAGAGCGGCTTGCCCTGCCGGCAGATGACGGCCAGCAGCTGCAGCGCGGCCAGCGTCCCGTCGCCGGTGGTGGCGTGGTCCAGGAAGACGAGGTGGCCGGACTGTTCGCCGCCCAGGCTGTAGCCGCCCTTGCGCATCTCCTCCACCACGTAGCGGTCGCCCACCTTGGTGCGCGCCACCCGGACGCCCCAGCGGGCCACCGCGTTCTCCAGGCCCAGGTTGCTCATCACCGTGGCCACCAGCACCTTCTTCTTCAGCTCCTTGCGGGCGTGCAGCTCGCCGGTGCAGATGGCCATGATGGCGTCGCCGTCCACCACCCGGCCCGTCTCGTCCACCACGATCAGCCGGTCCGCGTCGCCGTCCAGCGCCAGCCCGACCTGGGCGCCGGACTTCACCACCGCCTTGGCCAGGTTCTCCGGGTAGAGCGCGCCGCACTTGTTGTTGATGTTCTTCCCGTCCGGCGCCACGCCCAGCGGGATGACCTTGGCGCCCAGCTCCTCCAGCACCGCGGGCGCCACCCGGTACGCCGCGCCGTTGGCGCAGTCCACCGCGATGGTCAGCCCCTCCAGCGTCAGCTCCCGCGGGAAGGTGTTCTTGAGGAAGACGATGTACCGGCCGCGGGCGTCGTCCAGGCGGACCGCCCGGCCGATCTTGGTGGCGGTGGGGCGGATCTCGTCCATCGACCCGGAGGAGACGAGGTCTTCGATCTTCGCCTCCGTCTCGTCCGGGAGCTTGAACCCGTCGCGCCAGAAGAACTTGATGCCGTTGTCCTGGTAGGGGTTGTGCGAGGCGGAGATCACCGCCCCGGCGTCCGCGCGCATGGAGGTGGTGAGGTTGGCGATCGCGGGGGTCGGCATCGGCCCCACCATCGCCACGTCCACGCCCATGGAGTTGATGCCGGCCGCCAGCGCCTGCTCCAGCATGTACCCCGACAGCCGCGTGTCCTTGCCGATCACCACCCGGTGGCGGTGGTTGCCGTTGCGGATCAGGTACGCGAGCGCCCGCCCCAGCTGCATCGCCACCTCGGCGGTCATCGGGTGGACGTTGGCCACCCCGCGCACGCCGTCCGTGCCGAACAGCCGCTCCCCACCTTCCTTCGGAATCGCGTTCATCCGGTACGCCATTCTGCCCTGGTCTCCCGTCCCTGTCGGCCCCTCAGCGGGGTCCAACGTAGGGACCCGGCGCTGGCCCTGCAACCCTCAGGCCTTGGGAGGCGTACCGAAGGCGTCACCCGCCTCGGAGGCTTGCCGGATGGCGTCCGCGGCCGCCAGCGCGTCCTTCACCTCGGCGGCGTCGTGGACCCTCACCACGTCCGCACCGCCGAGCGCGGCCACCGCCGCCACCGAGCCCAGCGTGGCCCACAGCCGCTCGGCGGCCGGCTTGCCCCCGGTGAGGGTCCCCAGGAACGACTTCCGGCTGGTCCCCACCAGGATCGCGTACCCCAGCTGACGCAGGTCGTGCAGGCGCCGCAGCAGCGCCAGGTTGTGGCCGGCCGTCTTCCCGAAGCCGATGCCCGGGTCCACCAGGATCCGGTCCGCCGGAACGCCCGCCTCCCGGGCGCGCGCCGCGGCGCCGTGCAGGAACGCCAGCACCTCCTCCACCACGTCCTGGTAGCGCGGGGCCGCCTGCATGGTCTGCGGCGTGCCCTGGATGTGCATCACGCAGAGGGAGGCCCCGGCGCGCGCCACCACCGGCAGCAGGCCGGGGTCGAAGCCGAGCCCGCTGATGTCGTTCACCAGGGAGGCGCCGGCGGAGAGCGCGGCCTCCGCCACGTCCGCCTTGGTGGTGTCGATGGAGATCGGCAGGCCGGTGGACGCCCGGAGCCGCTGCACCACCGGGACGACCCGCCGCCGCTCCTCCTCGGGGCTCACCTGGGCGGCACCGGGGCGGCTGGACTCGCCGCCGATGTCCAGGAGGTCCGCGCCCGCCTTCGCCAGCGCCTCCCCGTGGGCGACGGCCTGGTCCGGGTCCAGGTACCGGCCCCCATCCGAGAAGGAGTCCGGGGTGACGTTCACCACCCCCATCACCAGCGTGCGGCCGCCCAGCGGCAGCTCCCGGTCGCCCAGCCGCAGCACCCGCCGCTCGGGCACGGTGAGGAGCCGCTGGAGCGCACCCGCCAGTTCGCGGAGGTCCGGCTCCCGCGCCGCCGCCTCGCGCACGCGCTCCAGCTGGTCGCGCCGGCCGCTGAGGAGCGCGGTGCCGGGGCGCTTCTGCTGGTCGCCGGCCACGTACGCCGGGAACTCCTCGCGGCCGGGCGCCGCGGAGGACTCGGACAGACCGCGGAGAAAGCGCCCCTCCGTCTTCGTCAGCCCGGTGAGGAGCACCTGCGCGTGGGGGATCTTCTCGAGCAGGTACTCCCGCGCCGGGCGAGGCAGTCCCAGGCGCGCGAAGGCGAGGTCCAGGTCTTCGGAGCGGTCCTGGCAGAGGGCGCGGGCGGCGATCATCCGCGCCGCTCATACCAGAGGCACTAGGCCTTGTTCGGCTCCATCTTGGGGAGGCCCTCGAGCGCGTCGAGGATCTTCCGCTTGTCCTTCTTCTCCTGCTTGGGCGGCGCGGTGACCTTCGGCGGCGGGCGCTCGCGGGTGATGGTCCCGCCCTGCACCAGGACGTTGACGTCCTCCGCCTCCAGCGTCTCGTACTCGAGCAGCGCCTCGGCGATCCGCTTCAGGATCTCTCCATTGTCCTGCAGGAGCTTCTTGGCCCGGTCGTAGCTGTCCATCACGATCTGCCGGACCTCGGCGTCGATCTGCCGCGCCACGTCCTCCGAATAGTCCGGCCGGGTGGCGAAGTCGCGGCCCAGGAACACCTCGCCCTCGCGGTTGCCGAAGGCCAGGGGCCCCAGCTTCTCGCTCATGCCCCAGCGGCAGACCATGGCGCGCGCCAGCTGCGTGGCGTGCTCGATGTCCTGCGCCGCGCCGGAGCTCATCTCGCCGAAGGTGAGCTCTTCGGCGATGCGGCCGCCCATGGCCATGGCGATCTGGTCCAGCGCGTTCTTCCGGTAGTAGTTGACCTTGTCCTCGGTGGGGAGGGTGAAGGTCACGCCCAGCGCCGGGCCGCGCGGGATGATGGTCACCTTGTGGAGCGGGTCGCAGCCGGGGAGGAGCTTGGCCACCAGGGTGTGGCCCGCCTCGTGGAAGGCGGTGTTCCGCTTCTCCTTCTCCGTCATGATCATGGACTTCCGCTCGGGGCCCATGAGGACCTTGTCCTTGGCCGCCTCGAAGTCCGTCATGTCCACCCGCTCCTTGTTCTGGCGAGCGGCGAAGAGCGCGGCCTCGTTGACGAGGTTCTCGATGTCCGCGCCGGTCATGCCGGGGGTGCCGCGGGCGATGATGTCCAGGTCCACCTCGGGCGCCAGTGGCACCCGCTTGGTGTGGACCTTGAGCACGCCGGTGCGGCCCTTGAGGTCCGGGCGCGGGACGACGATCCGCCGGTCGAAGCGGCCGGGGCGCTGGAGCGCCGGGTCCAGCACGTCCGGGCGGTTGGTGGCGGCGATCAGGATGACGCCCTCGTTGGACTCGAAGCCGTCCATCTCCACCAGGAGCTGGTTCAGGGTCTGCTCGCGCTCGTCGTGACCGCCCCCCAGGCCGGCGCCGCGGTGGCGGCCCACGGCGTCGATCTCGTCGATGAAGATGATGCAGGGGGCGTTCTTCTTGCCCTGCTCGAACAGGTCGCGGACGCGGCTGGCGCCCACGCCCACGAACATCTCCACGAAGTCGGAGCCGGAGATGGAGAAGAAGGGCACGCCCGCCTCGCCCGCCATCGCCTTGGCCAGGAGCGTCTTCCCGGTGCCCGGCGGGCCCATCATCAGCACGCCCTTGGGGATGCGCCCGCCCAGCTTGGTGAACTTCTTCGGGTCCTTGAGGAAGGCGATGATCTCCTCCAGCTCCTCCTTGCACTCGTCGATGCCCGCCACGTCGGCGAAGGTCACCTTGTTGTGGCTCTCCGAGAGCAGCTTGGCCTTCGACTTCCCGAAGGTCATCGCCTTGCCGCCGGTGCCCTGGAGCTGGCGCATGAAGAAGATGAAGAAGAGGAACAGCAGGATGATGGGCACCCACTGAGAGAGGAGCGCGAGCAGGAGCCCGTTGCCCTCCTCGGGGAGCACCTCGACATCCACGCCCTGGGCGATCAGCTTGTCCACCGAGGCCGCGTCCGGCATTGGGCCGGTGGAGCGGAAGTCGGTGTTGCTGTCCGCGAAGGTACCCGTGTACTCGGTGCCCTTGATCTTCAGCGACTTCACCTTGTGCTCTTCAACCTTGTGCTGGAGCGAGGTGAAGCTCAGTGGTGTGACCTCTTTGCCGGTGTTCGAGAAGAACTGATAGAACGCGACGAAGAGGATGATCAGGATCACCCAGAGACCGATCGTCTTGTAGCTGGAACGCACTTGCGAATGCCCCCGACCGTCGACTGACGGCAGCGAATCCCAAAACTCCGGACCCCCTGCCGACTATTCGGCTATTCGGCCTCTATAACCGACAAGGCCGGCCCTTGCTCGGCTCTCCCCGATTGTAGAGCGCTCTGGCCGAGAGGTACCACTCCGGGCAAGCGGCCGCGACCGATCTCGGCCAGAACCCGACGATCCAGACCACGTCCCCCCCCTCCTCGGCGACCAGGAGCAGGCCGTCCCGGCGCTCGGCGGGAACCTTCAGGTCCACCAGGGCGTCCTGCAGCTTGCGCCGCCGGCCCCCCCCCGCCCGGACCCGGTCACCGGGGCGCCGGGTGCGCACCTCCAGGGGACGGTCCGGGAGCCTGGACAGGGGGAGGACGGCCAGCGCGTCCGGCATGGGCGCCCGGTCCAGGACCACCACCTGCCCGGACGCCGGGTACGCCACCGGGTTCCCGGGCGTCAACGGGGCGGGGGGGGCCGGGACCTGGGCGGCCGCCCGGGGAGGCTGGGTCAGCCGCAACGCCCCGCCGGCGACCAGCGCCTGCCGCCGTTTCCCCACCTCCACCTTTCGCCCGCTCCGCAGGGCCCACTCCAGCCGCTCCAGCTTCGCGGCGCTCACCGGCAACCCGGCCTCCCGCAGCCAGTGGGACAGCGCCCGCCGGCGGACGGCCGGGTGGAGCGCGCGCAGGCCAGGGGCGTCCAGGGCGCCCGCCGGCTCGGGGAGCTGCAGCCGCGCCAGGGCGTCCGTCGCCATCCCGCCCAGCAGCGCCTCGTCCTCGGCCGCGAAGGAGGCGAAGCGCGCCAGGCGCCGGACCACCTCGGCGGGGTCGTCCTGCGCCGCGGCGGCCAGCGCCGGGAGGACCTCGTGGCGGACCCGCACGCGCAGGAAGGCGGGGTCGCGGTTCATGGCGTCGTCAGCCAGCCCCCGGTCGGCGCCCCGCTCCTGGAGGAAGGCCATCACCTCGCCTCGAGTGGCGCCGAGCATCGGCCGGAGTACGGCGCCGCGCGCGGCGTGGATGCCCCGCGCCCCCTTGACCGAGGTCCCCCGGAGCAGGCGCATGAGCAGCGTCTCCGCCTGGTCGGAGGCGGTGTGCGCGGTGGCGATCCAGCGGCAGCGGCGCCCGGCGCGCGCCCGCTCGAGCGCCTCGTAGCGGGCCTCCCGCGCCCGCGCCTCCGCGCCCGGCCCGTGGGCGATCGGCACCGGGAGGGGGTGGAACGGGAGGCCCAGCCCGGCGGCCAGCGCTCCCACCCGTCGCACCTCCTCCTGCGACTCGGGCCGCAGTCCGTGATCCACGCACGCCACCTCCGGCTGGAGGTGGAGCGCGGCGGCGACCTCCGCGGTGCCCAGGAGCAGCGCCACGGAGTCCGGCCCCCCAGAGACTGCCAGCAACATCCGCCCATCCGAGGCGCCGAGTTGGGCGTAGGACGCGGACAGGGAGCGCACGAAGGACGCGGGGGTGGCCTTCGGGCTCCCGGTGCGGGTCGCAGGGGGGCGTGGTCGGTGATGGTGGTTTTTACTTGACACTTGGCCTGTTGAAGGCGTGGGTCGGGCGGCTTATCATGCTTGAATCAAGTTCGGCCGGTTGGAGTCCATGGGAGTGGGGTCGGTGACCCACTCGACGGCCCGGAATAGTGCTTGTTGGCGCTCGTGTTGAGAAGGCGAATGTAAGGTTAGTTGGGCCTAGGGGTCCCCCCCCTCCCCCTCTGGGCCCACGGGGTCATCGGGCAACCGAAGACCCCTCTTTCAGCGCCCCGCGGACAACCGCGGGGCGTTTTTTTTTGGGGCGCGCTCCGGCCTCGTGCCTGGCCCGACATCGGGGAAAACATTGACCCGCTCCCTACTCTGTCGGATAACGACAGCCGTTTCTTCAGATCGAGAGCTCTCTCGTCACCTCCTCATCCCAGGAGCCCACCAGTATGGCTGGCACCGACAAGCGCAAGCAGTCACTGTACTTCCCCGAGGAGATGCTGAAGGAGATCCAGGAAGAGGCGAACCGGCAGGACCGTTCGCTCTCCTGGGTGGTCCAGCAGGCGTGGAAGATCGCGCGGGAGCGCATCAAGGCCTTCCCCGCGGTGAATGATGTCACCGGCGAGGAGTCCCTCCCGGACCGCCGCGAGGAGACGTAGATGTCCGGCACCGACAACCGCAAGCAGTCGCTGTACTTCCCCGAGGACATGCTCGAGGAGATCCAGAAGGAAGCCACCCGCCAGGACCGGTCCATCTCGTGGATCGTCCAGCAGGCGTGGAAGGTGGCGCGTTCGGACATCCGGAAGATGCCGTCGGTGAATGACGTGATTGCCCCGCGCCCGGCCGCTCCGCCCCCTGCGCCCCCCGGCACCGGCGGCCCGCCGAAGACGTAGCGCCCCCGCAGTCTTGAGGACCCTCTACTTCGTGGGGGGCCCCGGGGTCGCGCAGCCCACCAGTTCGATCCGGCCGTCCACCGAGAGCGACGGGAAGGTCTGTCCCTGCGGAGGCTGGTAGCTCTTCTTGAAGTACCGCTCCACCACTTGCGCATCGGTCAGGTCGTAGGTGTGCACGTCGCGGCTGGACACCCCGCCGGTCATCGCGGCGAACACCTCCTTGGTGCCGGTGCCCGTGTAGACGTTGAAGTCGGTGATCGCCAGCCGGACGTCCGGCCCTGCCAGCAGCATGTCCTCGCCGCCCACCACGAGCCGGGTCACGCGGGAGCCGGGCGGGTTGGCGCAGTTGATCTGCTCGGTGCCGCCGGCGATGTGGAGGAACTCGCCGGGCGGGTTGACGATGGGCAGCCCTTCGGGCGTCAGGCGCGTGACGCTGGCCTCGATCAGCGCGCGCAGCTCGTCGCGGGTCACCCTCAGCGAGAGCAGCCGGTTCTCGAAGAGCATGATCTCGTGCAGCACCCCGCTCTTCAGCCCACCCGTGGGGAGGATGGTGCGCGGCACGCACAGGCCCTCCCCCCGCAGGCCGCCGCCGTTGATCACCGCGAAGTCGGACGGTGGCACCCCGGTCTCGGTGGCGTCGAGGAAGGCCTCCGCCGCGCCCTGGCCGATGGCGTTGTTGGCGTGCCGGGCGTTGGCCTTGTCCAGGTAGACGACCCCGTTCAGGTACGCCACCTGCTCGTTGGGGTTCTCCGCCACCCCGGAGCAGGGTTCGTTGAAGGAGATGCAGGCGCTCAGCCCACCCCAGGCGGCGGCGACCAGCGCGAGTCTTGGGAGGCGCATGCGAAAGACCTCTCTTCAATAGCTGGCGGAGATGGAGCCGTAGATGGTGCGCCCGCCGCGCGGCACGCCGCCAGGGACGCGGTCCATGCGGGGCGCGTCGTCGATCTGCTCCTCGTCGAGCGCGTTGCGGACGGTGAGCGCGGCGGTGAACCGATCCGCCAGCACCTCGGTCCGGAGCTGGGCGGCGACGGACGAGTAGGCCGGGATGCGCCAGCGGCGGAGGATCTCCAGGCCGCCGCGCGCGCCGCTCCGCCGCTCCGAGCCGACCTGGATCAGCAGGTCCAGGTTCAGCACGTCCCAGATGGGGAGGCTGACGCCGGCGTTGAGGCGGGCCTGGGGGATCTCGGTGAGGAGCTGGAAGGCGGGCGGCGTGGCCACGTCGATGGCCCGGAACCAGCTGGTGTTCGCCCAGGCGGAGGTGCGCGACCCGGTGTCCAGCCGCGCCTCCCCTTCCAGGCCGAAGACGCGGACCCCCAGCCGGTTGCTCAGCGGCACCAGGTCCCCGGAGGTGTCCAGGGCCACGATGGGGCTGGAGAAGTTTTCGAAGAAGCCGGTGGCGCGCAGGCGGACGCGCGCGTCGCCCTGGGCGTGCAGCCACTCCGCGCTGACCTCCACCGTGTCCAGGTTGGAGGGCTGGAGGAGCGGGTTGCCCACGAAGCGGCCCAGGTAGGGCGACACGTGCGGGAGGCTGGCGGAGAGCTCGGCGATGGTGGGTGACCGGACGCCGCGCGCGTAGCTGGCGGAGAGGGCCAGCGGGGGCACCGGCGTGAAGAGCACCGCCACCCGGGGGCCGATCTCCGGCGCCAGCGACAGCCCCGTCTCGCCCATGGCGACGGCGGCCGCGTCCGGCAGCGTGGTCAATCCGGCCGAGAGGCCGGTGAGCACCGTGAGCTGCGGCAGGAGCGACCAGGAGTCCTGCGCCCAGAGTTGCGCGGTGGTCCGGCCCCAGATGTCGCTCCCTCCCAGCGTGGGCCAGGGGCCCCCCTCCTCCGCCGTGGCGACGACGGAGGCCATGTCCAGGTCGAAGTTGGTCTGGAACGAGTGGCCGTAGACCACGGTGCGGGCGGCCCGCACGCCCGCCTGGAGCGAGTTGCTCTGGGCGAGTTGGAGGGAGATGAACGCTTCACCGCCGAACTGGACGGTGGCGTAGCGCTGCAATTCCTGGAGCCCGTCCGGGAAGACGTGCCCGTCCGCGCAGCCGCCCAGGGGGAGCGACTGGCTGCAGTAGGTGGATGGGTTGGTGGTGGGGTCGTCTCCGCGGATGGCCGGGCTGAGGAGGAACTTGCGATCGGTGCGGTGGTTGGAGACGTTGGCCCGGACAGTGAGCTGGGCGAAGGACGAGAGCGAGCGGTCGTAGGAGACCTGGCCGAGGATGGTCTGCCAGGAGAGGGAAGAGCCGCGGCCCAGGGTGTCGAAGATGCCGATCAGCGCGTTGCGGCCCTCGAGGAGGATGCGGGCGGAGGCGCCGAGCTTCCCCAGGTCCGGGTTGGTGTAGGCGGCGGCCACGCCGGCGTTGAGCAGGAGGCCCTCGTCCTGCGTGGTGCCCACCGGGTCGCCCGGATCGGCGCGGTAGCCCTGGGCGTCGCGCTGTGGGTCCAGCCCGTCGTGCGGCACCGGCGTGGAGACCCCGCCGCTCAGCCCGATGTCCAGGTCCCCGGAGACACGGAACACGCCCACCGACCAGGCGCCGGAGGCGTGGCCGTCGATGGTGGTGGCCATCCCGCCGGTCACCGTCCCGCGCACGCCGTCGCGTGGGTCGGTGAAGAGGCTCACGGTGGCGATGAAGCCGCCCGCGCCGGGGCCGCGCGACAGCTCCACCCGGTCGAGGTTGAACGCGGGGAGCTCCAGCAGCGCCCGGCCGTCGTAGGGGTCGTTGAGCGGCTGGCCGTTGAGCAGCACCAGCACCTCCGGGTCCGACCGCACGCCCCGGACGCCGGCCCGGTAGAAGCCGGCGATGTCGCGGCTGACGGTGAGGCCGGGGAGGAGGTCCAGCACGTCGGCCACGGTGCGCGCGCCGCTGGAGCGGATCTGGTCCCGGCCGATGGCCGTGCGCAGGTCGGGGCCCTGCCGCGCCGCCACCTCCTCGCGCAGCATCACCGCCCCGCGGTCCTCGGCGCTGTAGAGCGCCAGGTCTTCCTCCAACTCGCTCTTCGCGCTCTTCCCGGCGGGCGGCGGCTTGCGGGGCGGAGGGGGGGACGGCGGCGGCGGTTCCTCGGTGGGGGGCGGAGGCCGGGGCTCCGCGGCCGCCACGCCCGCGTTGGGGGCCGGTGGGGGCGGCGGGTTCTCCGCCACGGGGGGCGGCGGAGGATTCAGCGGGGCCGGCGCGGGCGTCTCGGCCTTCGGGGCGTCGCTGATCACCCGGACCTTGGTGGGCTTCCGCTCGCTCTGGTAGAGCGGGACGGACTTGCCGTCGAAGGTGGCGCCCTGGACGTAGTACTCGAGGTTCGGCGGCTGGACCGACTTGCCGGGGATGACCGCGCGGTAGACGTCGCCGTACTGCACCTCCATCTCCTGGGTGCGGTAGGGCTCGCCGGTGGTGCGGAAGCGGAGGACGACCTTCTCCACCCGCTTGCCGTCGATGAGGAGACCCTCGATGGTGACGGGTTCGCTCGCCGGCACCTGCCGGGCGGGCGTGTGGAAGAGGACCGGGCGGTCCTCCTGGGCAAGGGCGGTCGCGGGCGCCCCCCAGAACGCGCCCGGGAGGGCCCCGAGCAGGAGCGGGAGGAGGCGCTTCACGCGGGG
>DATBSS010000012.1:0-9989 GCA_036559665.1 Myxococcaceae bacterium | reverse complement strand
GCTCCATCGGCTCGATGTGAATGTCGGAGGCGCGCTCCTTCGCGGCTCGGAAGAGCAGCGAGTTGACGAGGCGGATGATCGGCGCCTCGTCGTCGGTGTCCAGAAGGTCCTGCGGCTCCTCGAGCTGGTGCGCGACCGTGTCCAGGTCCGCCGCCTCCATCTCGCCGACCAGCTGCTCGGCCTCGTTGACGGAGCGGTCGTAGACCGAGTTGATGGCGTCGACGATGGTCGACCCCAGCGCCAGGTACGGGGTGACGTTGGCCTGGAGCAGCAGCCGCGCGTGGTCCAGCACGGTGATGTCCAGCGGGTCCGCCACCGCCAGCGCCACCGCGTCGCCCTCCATCCGCAAGGGGAGGATGCGCGCCTGCTTGGCGAAGTTGATGGGGACGCGCTGCACCAGGTCGCCGTCCACCTCGTCCGGGAAGACGCGCGCCAGGTAGGGGATGTCCAACTGCAGGCCCAGCGCCCGCGCCACCTCGTCCTCGGTGCTGATCTTCAGGCCGATCAGCACCTCGCCGATCCGTCCTCCTTTTTCAGCCTGCGCCGCCAGCGCCTCCTGCAGCTTCTCCTCGGTGAGCCCGGCCGTGGCCTTGAGGATCTCCCCCAGCGGCCGGCCGCACAGGTACGCCGGGCCGTGGGTGATCCGCTGGGTGCCTCCGGCGGCGGGGCGGACGTCCGCCTCCTCCTCCGGCTCCGGATCGACCTGGCCTTCCGGGCTCATCGCTTGAGCTCCTCGGGGGCCGGCGGCGGCTTCACGTCGGGCCTCATCATCCGCTCGCGCTCGGCGGGGGTGGGCGCGTCCGGGCCCGGCACCGTCTCCAGGGCGTCCGGGCCGGGGGAGGGCGAAGGCGCGGGCGTCCCGGAGGGCGGGGGCGGGTGGCGGGGCTCGTTGCCCATGGGCTCGATCACCCGTTCGCCCTGGGCGCCGGGCCCGCCGTTCTCCACCTTCTGCTCCTCGCGGATCATCGCCTGGTTGAGCCGCGCCAGCGGCCCCGCCTTGCGCGAGAAGTCCACCGAGTGCTCGTAACCCGGCACCTGCCCGTAGAACTCCTCCACGAACTCCTGCCGCTCCTTCATCTTGCGTTCGAAGATGGCGCGGAAGTCGCTCTGGTCCCGGATGATGTACGGGGTGAGGAAGAGCAGGAGATTCGTCTTCACCTTCTTGCGGTCCGTCTCGCGGAAGAGGTGGCCCAGGATGGGCAGGTCGCCCAGGATGGGCACCTTGCGGACCGAGTCGATGGTGCGGTCCTGCATGATGCCGCCGATCACCACCGTCTCCTGGTTCTTGGCCACCACCGTGGTCTTGGCGGAGCGCTTGGAGGTGGTGGGGCCCAGCACGCGGTCCTGGGAGGCGATCTCCTCCGTCTGCTCGCTGATCACCAGGCGGATGTAGTCGCTGTCGTTGATCTGCGGCTTGATGGTGAGCTTCAGCTCCACGTTCTGGCGGTTGATGGGCGCGAAGAAGTTGCCCAGGCCGGTCAGCCCGGTGAGCGCGCCGGCGGCGCCGGGGGCGGCGGTGGAGAGGGCGGAGAGGTTGCCGGGCGCGAAGCCGGCCTGGAAGGGCACGTTCTGCCCCACGGTGATCTCCGCCTCCTCGTTGTCCGAGGTGAGGATGTGCGGCGTGGAGAGGACGTTCACGTCCGAGCTGGTCTGCAGCGCGTGCAGCACCACGCCGAAGGCGGGGATCTTCAGGCCCAGCTTCTCGATCTCCGGGATGATCGGGCCCTGGATGCCGGCCAGGAACCCGCTGAAGCTGAGCAGCTGGTCCAGGCCCAGCGACGGCGGCAGCCCGGAGTCGTTGTACTTGGTGGCCACGATGCCCGGCACGGTGACCGTGTTGCCGTTGTACTGGCCGGAGAGGGCGATCCCCTGGTGGAGCGAGATCCCCATCTGGTTGTTCCGGTCCAGGTTGACCTCCATGATCACCGCTTCCACGAAGACCTGGCGGCGCGGGATGTCCAGCTTCTGGATGACCCGCACCATGTTCCGGTAGTCCGACTGGTTGGCGATGATCACCAGCGAGTTGGTGGCCTTGTCGGCGGACACCTTCACCTCGCCGGAGAACAGCTCCGCGGTGGTGCCGCCCCGCCCGCCCGCGTTCGACGGGATGCCCGGGATGCCCTGCGGCGGCCCGCCCGGCCCCTGGCGCGGCTTGTTGGCGGTGCCCTGCGCCAGCGACTGGAGCGTGCTCGCCATGTCCTCGGCGTTGGCGTTCTCCAGCCCGTAGACGTTGATGCCGCCGCCGCTGGTGGTGGGGATGTCGATCTCGGCGATCAGCCGTTCGATGCGCTCGAACGCCGACGGGCTGGCGACCACGATCAGCTTGTTGGTGCGCTCGTCCGGGATGAGCTGGGAGAGGGTGACCGCGCCGCCGCTGCCGCCGCCCTGGTCCACCTGGCCACCGGGCTGGCCCGGTCCGCCCGGGGCGCCAGGCGGAGGCATGACCGCGCTCACCGGCCGCCCGCCGCCGCCGGGCGGAGCGCCGGGCCGCCCCTTGCTCTCGAAGATCTTCTGGATGGTGTTGGCGATGTCCTGGGCCGGCGCGTAGTGGATCTGGATGATCCGGATCTCGTCGTTGGCGGACCGGGAGTCGAGCTGGTTGAGCAGCTTCTCCAGGCGCTTCATGTTGGAGCCCAGGTCGGTGCAGATCAGCGTGTCCGGCTGGTAGGGGACGCAGTCGCCGTCCTTGGTGGCGAACTGGCTGAGCACGCCGCGCAGCGGCTCCACCTCCACGTACTTCACCTTGAAGAGCTTGGTCACCATCGCCTCGGAGGCCGAGTACGGCTCGTCCTCGGTCGCCAGCGGCAGCGTGCTCTGCTTGGCGCCGCGCTTCTCCACGATCTTCATGAAGCGGCCGGCGGGCGTGACCGTCCACCCGTTGGCGTCCAGGGCGAGGAGGAAGGCGGCGTAGAACTGGTCGGCGTCCACCTCCGACCTCCCCTGCTCCGGGCCGATGATCTGGATCTTCCCGCGGACGTTCTCGGTGAGGATGAACGTCTTGCAGGTGGCGTCCGCCACCGCCTGCACCAGCTTGTCGATGTCCACCGCGGGCGAGAAGAGGATGGCCCACTTGCCCTTCCGCCTCGCCTCCTCGCAGGACGGCTTGCCCTTGCCGTTGCCGCCGCCGGACTCGGCGGAGGGGGAGGTGGGGGAGATCTGCCGTTCACCGCCCGGCGGCGGGGACGGCGCGGCGGGCCTGGCCGCCGGCGGCGGGGGCGGCGGTTGCACCGGGCGCTGCGCGAAGGCGATCGCCGAAGCGGCGGCGCAGGCGAGGATCAGTCGTCCGAGGGTTCTCGTGCGGATCATGGGGTCTGGGTCAGCGAACGTTGTAGGTCTTCTGGAGGACGGCGCCGTTGCGCTCGACCTCGATGTCGATCCGGCTGGCTTCCTTGAGCTTGGAGTAGATCTCCAGCGCCTTCTCCGGGCTGTTCAGGTCGTACCCGTTGATGCGCCGGATCACGTCTCCGTTCTGGATGCCGATCTTGGTGTAGATGGAGTCGGGGCGGATGGAGAAGAGCTTGAAGCCCTGCGCCACGCCGTCCTTGAAGGCGGGGACGATGCGGGCCTGCATCGCCACGTCGTTCAGGTTGGAGAGCGTCTTGTCGATCTCCGCGCGCGGCACCTCGTAGTGCGAGTCGTCGACGGCCTTGATGCCGGAGCCGGTGGCGCTGGAAGAGGGCGGGGCGTCCGAGGGCCGGGGCATCGGCGGGGTGTAGGCCACCGCCTCGCCGCTGCCGGCCTCGCCGTTGATGAACTCGCGCCTGCCGTTGTTGAGGACGATCACCCGGCTGCGCTCGATGTCCAGGACCTGAGCCCCCTGGATCTGCATCCCCACCATGAAGGTGCCGGCCTTCTGGCTGACCACGTCCTGGATGGAGGCGAAGGACCACTCCTTCACGCCCGAGATCAGCGTCCCCAGCAGGCGCACGCGCAGGCTGCTCTTCACCGGCTCCGAATCGAGGTCCACCGAGGGCCGCGTCGGCTCCACCACCTCCGGCTCCGGCGCGGGCAGCGGCAGCCCCACCATGGCGGCCAGCATCTCCAGATTGAGCGGGGTCCGGGGCGGCGCCGCCGCGGCGTGGCTGGTGGAGCGGCCGCGCGAGGCGGTCACCGGCGCGATGGCGGACTCCAGGAAGACGTTCACCGTGCGGGCGGCCAGGAGCGCCACCAGCGCGATGAAGACCAGGTTGATGGTCCAGAAATACTTTCGAAAGACGCGTTCCATCGGTCTGTGGCCTTCGGGCCAGGGTGATCCCTGGGCCTGGGTCCAGGGGGCTTACAGCAAGGCTGGTGCCAGGGTCCCCGGCGGAAGGTCGGGTATGGTGTACCGGCAGCGCGGCGGATTTGTTCTCCCCGGGGGTTGGCCGCCCGGGGGGCTGGGACAAATTGTCAGAGGCCTATCGCCGGGACTGACATCCGTTCATCCGCCGGGTTAGAAGGCGCGCCGTGACTTCCGAGCGCGTGGACAAGGGCTGGACGAAGCAGGGGCTGGGCAAGTACTCGACCGAGGCCATCTTCGGCTCGCTGTCGCACTACGGTGCCCCGAACGACGAGGCGGCCTTCAAGGCGCTGGCCGCGGAGAAGTACCCGCTGGAGATCGCCGAGGGGATGATGCGCGGCTGGAAGGGCACCGGGCCCTGGCAGCGCTTCCCGCTGGTGGCGGTGGACGAGCTGTACGGGCGCCTGCTGCCGGACCGGCTGCCCCCCGCGAAGCTCTCCGCCGTGCTGGTGGAGCTGATGCACGCGCTGGGGCGGATGATGGAGGGCGCGCAGGACGCGCCGGTGGGGCAGAAGTTCAAGGAGGTGGGCGAGCTGAAGCCCCAGGTGCCCCTCAAGGACGGCAAGCCCGCCGAGGGCTTCGTGAACGAGGTGCTCTGGCGGCTGGGCGACTGGCGCAAGGTGCTGGGACGGATCGTCCAGGACCTGTCCAAGGACGGCCACGCGGAGGACGCGGAGGAGTTCCTCTCCCTGGAGGAGTTCCTGGTGCCCGACTGGGCCGGGACCACGCGCGCGCTGGTGCGGGCGCAAAAGGGCGAGAAGGCGGAGGCGGTGGCGGACCTGCGCAAGCTGGCCGGGGACCCCTCGCGCAAGGGCGAGGCGCGCGCCGGCGCGGTGGACTGCCTGCTCCAGCTGGAGGCCCTGGACGACGCGGGCGCGATGGCGATGGCCATCCTGGACGAGGCGGAGAAGAAGCCGGACTTCCACCTCGCGCTGGAGATGGGCCAGCGGCTGGCGTTCGTCTACGAGAAGAAGCGCGACCTGGACGGGATGCAGAGCTTGCGCGACCGCATCACCAGCATCCAGCAGGCGCACGTGTCCGCGCACCCCGAGCACACCAAGTAGCGGAGATCGCCGGGCTACTCGGGACCGGGTCCCGGTTCGTCCCCGCCCTGCGCCTCGCGCTCCAGCTTCCGGTAGATGGTGCGGGCGGCGATCCCGAGGAGCCGGGCGGCGAGCGTCTTGTCGCCCTTGGTGTGGCGCAGGGTCTCGTGGATGACCATCCGCTCGATCTCCTCCATCGGCGTGCCGATGGGGATGACCAGCTGCTCGGCCGAGCCGCGCGGGCCCTTGCGGACGGATTCGGGGAGGTCGGAGGGTTCGATGGTCTCGCCGCGGCAGAGCACCACCGCGCGCTCCACGGCGTGCTCGAGCTCGCGCACGTTGCCGGGCCAGGCGTAGTTCTCCAGGATCTCCATCGCCTCCTTGGAGAAGCCGCGCACCGGCTTCTGGTTCTTGGCGGCATAGCGGCGGGCGAAGTGGTCGGCCAGGAGCGGGATGTCCTCGCGGCGCGAGGCGAGGGAGGGGATGCGCACCTCGACGACGTTGAGCCGGTAGAAGAGGTCCTCGCGGAAGCGGCCTTCGGACACCTCGCGCTGGAGGTCCTTGTTGGTCGCGGCCACCAGGCGGACGTCGACCTTCACGGTCTGGGTGCCGCCCAGCCGCTCGATCTCTCCCTCCTGGAGGACGCGGAGCAGCTTCACCTGGGCGGAGAGCGGCATCTCGCCCACCTCGTCGAGGAAGAGGGTGCCGTTGTGGGCGCGCTCGAAGCGGCCCTCGCGGCGGGCGACCGCGCCGGTGTACGCGCCCTTCTCCACGCCGAACAGCTCCGCCTCCAGGATGCTCTCCGGCAGCGCGGCGCAGTTGACGGCCACGAACGGGCCCTGGGCGCGGGGGGAGAGCTCGTGGAAGGCGCGGGCGGCCAGCTCCTTCCCGGTGCCGGACTGGCCCACCAGCAGCACGGTGGCGGAGGAGGGCGCCGCCTGGCGGACGGTGTCCATCAGCGCGCGGAAGGCGGGGGCCTGGCCCACCATGGTGCGACCGCCGGGGGCGCCCAGGTCGGCCAGCCTGGCCTTGAGGTCCTGGTTCTCCGCCACCAGCGCGCGGCGCTCGAGCGCCTTCTGCACGGCCTTGACGAGGGAGTGGCGCTTGAGCGGCTTGGTGATGAAGTCGTAGGCGCCGTCCTTCATCGCCGCCACGGCGGTCTCCACCGTGCCGTAGGCGGTCATCAGCACCACCTCGACGTCCGGGCGCATGGCGCGGGCGGCGCGGAGGAGCTCGCCGCCGTCCATCCCCGGCATCATGAGGTCCGTGACCAGGACGGCCACCTCCGGGCGGCGCAGGAAGTCCATCGCCTCCTGGCCGGAGGTGGCGGTCAGCGTCGCCACGCCCTCCTTCTGGAAGATGCGCGCGACGGATTCGAGGTTGGCGCGGTCGTCGTCGACGACAAGGACTACCGGTTCGGACATGTGGTTACCCACCCCGGCGTCCAAGCAAGACTCATTCCTCGTCCGCCTCGGCCGGCGCGCCGCCCATCCGCGCCAGGTCCTCCTTCTTCACGCTGCCGGGGTCGATCTTCCCGACGCTGGCGGTCATCTTGTCGATCGCCTCGTCGAAGTCCGGGACCTTGTCCCCCTTCACGAACCTCAGGAAGTTCACCCGCGCCACGACGAAGTTCTTCAGGTACGGACTGGTGAGGCCCTTCTCCTTGAGAGAGGCCACCACCTTCACCACGGCGTCGTCGAAGGCGAGCAGCTTGTCGGAGCGCGCCTCGCGCACCCCCAGCGCCTCCTGAAGCGGCATCTCGAGGAACCCCTCCAGCCGCTTCACCAGCGACGAGTACGCCCCCGCCGAGTACCGGGGCCGCTTCTCGTACGCCGCGCCGAAGGTGGCGAACTGGGACTCCTCGAACAGCCCCATGAACTCCGTCTCCTGCTCCTTCCCCCGCGCGCCCACCAACCCGCGGTACATCCGGATCACCTCCAGCGAGCGCTCCTTCAGGTTGTGGGCCTTCTCCGTGTTCAGCGCGAGGATCTGGTAGGCGACGTCCTCCTCCGGCATCACCAGCGCCACGATCGCCTTCGTCCCCAGCAGCCGCGACGCGCCCAGCCGGTGGTTGCCGTTGGGCGTCCAGTACTTCCCGTCGTGCCGGACCGCGATCAGCGGGTCCAGGTACCGGTCCACGCGCTCCATGGCGTTGGCCAGCTTCTTCACGTGCGTCTCGGACAGGTCGCGCTGGTAGGGCGTGGGCTCCACCTTGTCCAAAGGCAGCGCCGCCAGCACCACCGTGTGCCCGCCCAAAGGCTCCCGGTAGATCGCCAGCGCCTGGCCGCCGTCCTCCTTGATCAGCGCGGCCAGCTTCTCCCCGTCCGCGGGCCGCTCGGACGCCACGTCGGCGGGCGTCAGCCCCTTGCTCGCGGCCTCGACCTTCTTGCGGCGCGGCTTCCGCGCCGGCTTCTTCTGCGCCATGTGTCGAACCCCCTCACTCTCCTGCGACGGTCAGCTCGGCGAAGCGGATGGTGGGCGCCAGCACGGAGCTGCGGACCATGAGATCGTTCCCGACCGCGTCGATGGACCTCAGCATCTCCAGCAGGTTCCCGGCCACGGTCACCTCCTGCACCGGGAACGCCAGCTCGCCGTCCTCGATCCACAGCCCGTTCGCCCCGCGCGAGTAGTCCCCGGTCACGATGTCCGCCCCGCGCCCCAGCATGGCGGTCACGTACAGCCCGCGCTTCACGCCCTTGAGGATCTCCTCGGGCTTCACCGACCCCGGCTGCAGCTTGAGGTTGCTGGTGCTGATGTACGGCAGCGTCGAATACCCCCGCGACGCGTTCCCGGTGGTCTTCGCCTTCGCCTTCCGCGCGGTCAGCGCGTCGTAGAGGAAGCTCCGGAGCACGCCGCGCTCGATGATGGGCGTCACCCGGGTGGCCACGCCCTCGCCGTCCACCGGGGAGGTGCCCAGGCCGCGGTCCATCAACCCGTCGTCGACGATGGAGATGTGCTCCGGCGCGACCTTCTTGCCCAGGAGCGGCGCCAGCACCGACGACTTCTTGTACACCGCGTCGCCGTTGGCCGCGTCCGCCACCGCGGAGATGAAGGTGCCGGCCATGGTCGGGTCCAACACCACCGGCACCCGCTGGCTCTTCACCTTCCGCGCGCCCAGCATCCGCAGCGCGCGGCGCGCGGCCTCCTTGCCCACCGCCTCCGGCGAGTCCAGGTCGTCCAGGTACCGCTTGTAGTCCGTCCAGTAGGCGGTCTGGTGCTGCTTCCCGTCCGTCGCCACCGGCACCGCGTACAGGTAGACGTACGTCCCCGAATAGCCGGTCGCCGCGCCTTCGCTGGAGGCCACGTACGTCTCCGCCACGTGGTCGCCCGCGCCCACGCTGTCGAAGGTGGCGATGCGCGGGTCCAGGGACTTCCCGGCACGCTCCACCTCCAGCGCGGTCTTGATCTTCCAGTCCGAGGCCAGCTCCGCCACCTTCGGGTCGAAGAGGTGGTCGGGCGGGGTGGGCGTGCCCAGGTCCTTGCGCGCGGGCAGCCCGTTGTGCGGATTGGGCGCCGCCGCCTCCGCCAGCGCCAGCGCCCGGTCCACGAACGCGTCCAGGCCGCCCGGCTGGAAGTCGGAGGTGTACGCGAAGCCCAGCCGCCGGTCCTTGAGCACCCGCAGGCCCACGCCCTTGGAGGTGGACTGGGTGAGGTCCTCGATCTCTCCGCCGCGCACGCGGCAGCTCGACTGGCGCCCCACCTCCACGAACGCCTCCGCCTGCTGCGCGCCCTTCTTCCTCGCGCGCTGCACCAGCTTCCGCGCCAGCTGCTCCATGGAGAGGCCGCTCACCGCGCCACCTTCGTCCCGCCCACGGTGATGCCGTCGATGCGCAGCGTGGGCAACCCCACGCCCACCGGCACGGACTGGCCGTCCTTTCCACACGTCCCCATCCCGGGGTCGGGCATGGGATCGCACCCCACCATGGAGACGTTCTTGAGCGCCTCCGGCCCCACGCCGATCAGCATGGCGTTCTTCACCGGGCGGCCCAGCTTCCCGTCCTCGATCTGGTACGCCTCGGCCACCTCGAAGACGAAGTTGCCGTTGGTGATGTCCACCTGCCCGCCGCCGAACTGCGCGCAGTACAGGCCCTTCTTCACCGACTTGAGGATGTCCTCCGGCGTGTCGTCCCCCGGCGCCAGGTAGGTGTTGGTCATCCGCGGCAGGGGCATGTGCCTGAAGGATTCCCGGCGCCCGCTCCCGGTGGTGCGCTCGCCCATCATCTCGGCGTTGAGCGCGTCGTACATGTAGCCCTTCAGCACGCCGCGCTCGATGAGGATCTTCCGCTGCCCCGGGTTGCCCTCGTCGTCCACGTTGATGGACCCGCGTGAGTTGGCCACCGTCCCGTCGTCGATCACCGTCACCTTCTCCGACGCGACGGGCTGGCCCATCTTCCCGGTGAACAGCGACGTCTTCTTGCGGATGAAGTCCGCCTCCAGCCCGTGGCCGACCGCCTCGTGGAGGAGGATGCCGCTCCAGCCCGGCGCCAGCACCACCGTCTGCGGCCCGGCCTCCGCCTCCGCCGCCCCCAGCGTGGCGATCGACTGGCGCGCCGCCTCCCGCGCGCACTGCTCGGGAGTGAAGGTGTCGAAGTGGGTGAAGCTCACGCGCCCGCCACCCCCGTAGTAGCCGCTGCGCCGCTCCTTGCTCTTCCCCTCCGACACCACGC
>DATBSS010000011.1:0-6246 GCA_036559665.1 Myxococcaceae bacterium | reverse complement strand
CCGCGCCCTCGTAGGCCCGCTTCGGCAGTGCGTACAGCGCGATCCCCACTCCCAGCGTCAGCCACACCAGCCTGGAGACGTTGGCCAGGCCCCAGCTGAAGTGGGCGAGCTGCGCGAACATGGCGAAGGCGTGCTGGATGTCCGGCGCCCGGAAGAAGATCCGCGTCAGCACCACGCAGGTCATCGTGACCAGGATTCCCACCGCCGCTCCCACGATCCCCTTCTTCGCCTTCTCCGCGGCCGGGTTCACGTACCACCAGTAACACCGGAGCAGCACCAGGAAGGTCCCGTGGATTCCACCCCACAGCGCGAACCTCCAGTCCGCCCCGTGCCACAGCCCTCCCAGCACCATCACGATCATCAGGTTCCGCAGCGTCTTTGCATTCGAGCCGCGGTTCCCGCCCAGCGGGATGTACAGGTAATCCCTCAGCCAGGTGGACAGGCTCAGGTGCCACCGGTTCCAGAACTGGAACAGGTTCTGCGCGTGGTACGGCTTGTTGAAGTTCTCCGGCAGCGGGAACCCGAACAGCGTCGCCGCGCCGATCGCCACGTCCGAGTACGCCGAGAAGTCGAAGTAGATCTGGAACGTGTACGCCACGGTCGCCACCGCGCACTCCGCGGACGTGTAGAGGCCCGGGTTCTCGAACACCCGGTCCACCAGCCCGGTGGAGATGACGTCCGCGAGCAGCAGCTTCTTGGCGATGCCGGTGGCCATCCGGAACAGCGCGCGCGCCCCCGCCTCCGGCGTCAGCTCCGGTACCTGGTCGAAGCGGCCGATGAGGTACTTCGCCCGGACGATGGGGCCGGCGACCACGTGCGGGAAGAAGAGCAGGTAGAGGAGATGCTCGAAGTAGCTGTGCCCGCCCTCCAGGTCGCCCCGGTAGACGTCGACCATGTACGCGATGGCCTGGAACGCCACGAACGACAGGCCGATGGGCAACAGCAGCCCCAGCTTCGGCGGCGTCCAGTCCAGCCCCACCTTCGCGGCCAGCGTCCCCCCGGTGGCGAGGAACAGGTTCAGGTACTTGAACGCCGCCAGCACGCCCAGGTGCGACGTCACCGAAACGCCCAGGACCCACTTGCGCGCCGAGGTCCGGCCCTGCTCGCTGAAGCGGATCAGCAGCTTCCCGCCGATCCAGTTCACCAGCGCGTACCAGGCAAACAGCAGCACCGGCGCCGGGCTCCACGCCGCGTAGAAGAGGAAGCTGGCGGCGAAGAGCACCAGCAGCCGCGGCATCTTCCAGCGATGCACCTGCCAGTAGATGGCGAAGGTCACCGCGAACAGCGCCATGAACTGGACGGAGTGGAAGAGCATCAGCGCTGGGCCTCCGCCCCGCCGCCGGCCACCCGCGTGCCGGGAGAAGGCGCCCCGGGCGCCGGCGCCGGCAGCGACGCCACCGCGCCCGTCGCCGCGTACGCGCCCAGCAGGTCGTCCGCCAGCGCGTCCGCCAGCAGCCGGTAGCCCTCGGGCGAGAGGTGCACGTGGTCCGCGTTGGCGAGCGGCGGCTGGTGCTCCAGCCACCGGTCGATCGCCCCGGGCCCGCCCATCGCCGCGCGCGGGGACCAGAAGGCGCAGCCGCGTTGCTTGGCGATCCTCCGCAGCATCCGCACCACCTTGTCGGTGGAGGCGGTCTCGATCCACCCGTACGGTTGCTGCTCCATCCGGTCGGTGGGGCCCAGCACCAGGCACTCGGACGCGGGGGCGGCGCGCCGGAGCGTGGCGAAGAGCAGGTCGTAGCAGCCCTGCATCTTCTCCTCGTCGAGGTGCTCGGCGAGGGACTCGTTGGTGCCGTAGAAGAGGACGTACAGGTCCGGCCGGCGCGCCTGGAGCTGGGCGGTCAGCGTCTGCTGCTCGTAGCCGGCCACCGTGCAGCCGGTCGCGCCCGGCAGCCCGAGCGAGTCGTAGACGATGCCCGGCTGCAGTTTCTCCGCCGAGGTCCCGAACACCGCGATCGGCCCGCCGCCGGCGTTCCGCACCTCCAGCGTCCGCGCGTAACCGTCGGCCTCGAAGGAGAGCACGCGCGCGGTGGTCTGCCGGATGGGCTGGTCGCTCTCGGGGACGCTGGCCATGAGTTGCCCGTCGAGCGTCACCTCCAGCCGCCCCATCCCGGGCTCCTCCAGGTAATGCACCTGGAACGCGGCGCGGCCGCCCGAGTCCTGGCAGGTGGTGCAGAAGCGGGTGAGCAGGGATGCGCTCGACATGCCTTCGGCGCGCACGCCGGTGAGCCCCCAGTGCGCGCTGCGCGACGGCCCGGAGAGTGCGTCCGGCACCTCCCACTGGCCCACCAACTCGCGCGAGACGCCGCCCTCGGTGAGCCGCGGGGATGCCTTGCCCGCCGCCACGAAGCCGCGCCCCGAGCCGCCGAACCTATCCGCCAACCGCTTGCGGAGCTGGTCCGTGAAGTAGTGCGCGGCGGTGTGCGACGCGCCGAGCTGCGCGATCGCCACCCGGCCGGTGTGCGCCTGCTCCAGCGCGCGCAGGGCGCCGAAGCTCCGGGAGAGCGCACGCCCCGAGGCGTCCTCCAGCCCGGTAGGGTCCATCACCGCCGCCGGCCCCAGCCAGCGCAGGAACGCCGAGCTGATCGCCAGGTCGAACAGGTGCCCGAGCACGTCCCCGCCCGCGCCCTTGGGGTGCACCAGGTCCGCGTTCATCAGCCTGGCCGCATCCCAGCGCTGGAGCGCGCCCTTGCCGCCCATCGCCGACCAGATGTCCCAGTACGCGCAGCCGGAGTCGAAGGCTGCCTCGCGGATGACCTTCGCCATCTCGCGCGTGCCGCCCCGGAGCGCGATCTTCCCGCCCATGGTGCGGGTGCCCGCGTCCAGCGGCGACATGAGCAGGCACGCCGCGCCGGGGACCGCGCCCTTGACGCGGGCCATCAGCTCGTCGAGGGAAGCGCGCGCCTGCTCCGGCTTGGTCCAGCCGCGGGAGAACTCGTAGGACTCGTTGCCGCCCAGCATCACCACCACCAGCGCCGGGTTGCGGTGCTGGAGCTGCTGGCGGAAGGCGATCTCGTCCGCGCGGAGGAGGATCTTCGCGGTGGCGCCGGGGATGCCGATGGAGTCGTAGACGATCCCCTGGCCGCCGGTCTCCACCGCCACCCCGTAGAGCTGCACCTCGCCGCCCTTGGCGAGGAGCGAGAGCTTGCGCGTCCCCAGCGGGAAGCGGAACTTGGCGAAGGCGGCCTCGGGCTTGGCGTACTTCGTGAGCAGGCGGCCCAGCAGGTTGCCGTCCGCGCGCACCTCCACGATGCCGCCCTTGGGCTGGGTGAGGAAGAAGACCTCGGCGAAGGTGGCGCCGGTGACGTCGTACTCGGTGGCCTCCGGGTGGCCGTTGGTGGAGAAGTTCACGCCGGAGTAGCCGAGCACCTCGGACGGCTTGGTCTGGTCGGTGAGCTTCACCAGGTTCCAGCCCTCGGATGCCTTGCCGGTGCGCACCGTGCGGCCGGAGAACTGCGTGGGCCGGTCCACGAAGAGGAAGCCCTTGCCGCCGGAGCCGTGGCGCACCTCCAGGCGCTCGCGCACCACGTCGGTGATGTGGTCGGAGGCGATCAGCGAATCGCCCAGGTGGATGATGCGCACCGGGCCGGGGCGTTCGCCGCGGCGGTTGGCCTCCAGCGCCTGGAAGTAGGGGAGGAGCGCGGGAACGCAGGTCTTCGCGGCCGCGCCGGTGAGGCCGGTGCAGGGGTCTTCGACGGGGACGTGGCGGGCGCCGATCTGCGCGGCGATGGCCTCCAGTTCGCGCGCGCGGAGCACCGCCGGCGTGCCGAGCGTCGCCATGGCCCTCGCCTCCAGCGGGCCCGGGTCGCCGGCGAACCGGCTGGCGACGGTCGTCCCGTCCTCCGCGGACGGCTCCAGCGGGCCGGTGGGCATGGGGAGGGGGTCGGCCGCCGGAGTGTCGGCGGTGGCGCTTCCGGTGTCCCCCTCCGAACCGCTGCCGGTCTGCGGGAGCCCGGGCGTCGCCTCCGGCGGCCGCTCCGAGCGCCGGAGCAGCGCCACCATCGCCGTCTCGCGCGGGTCCTGGAGGAGGTCCGGGAAGGGCCTCGCCCAGTCCGGCAACGGCAGGACGGAGAGCGCCAACGCGAGGAAGGCGATGGCGAGGATGGTCAGGCCGGTGGCGTGGCGGTGGAAGAACTGCAACGTGCGTCCAATCACGCCATGTCCCGGGGCCGGGCGCAAAAAGGGATCCGGTGACGCAGGGAGATTTGACAGGGTCGCCTGGCGTGCTCCCGAGCGGGCGAGCGCCGGCGCCCGCGTCCCTGGGACATTCCCGTGCGCCACCCGGAGGCCCGGTTTAGCCTTGCCGGTCGTGGGTCACGTGCTGGTCATCAGCGGTTCGAGGGCGTTCCAGGTGCTCCTGGCGCGCCTGCTGCACCAGCAGGGCCATTCCACTGCGGTGGCGCGGGATGGGGACGAGGGGTTCTCCGCCATCGTCTCCGAGCGGCCGTCGGTGGTGGTGCTGGACCTGCGCGAGGCCGACGCGGACTCGCTGCTGTTCCACGGGTTGCTGCGCAAGCGGTACCCGGCGCTGCCGGTGCTTTCGCTGGTGGCGGACCAGCTTCGCCTCTGCGACGGGCCGCGGGACATCATCCTGGAGCCGACCGCCGCGGACCAGCGCACGGGGCACCCGGTGATCGCGGCGCTGCGGCGGCTGGTGGACGAGGTGGTGACGAGCGCCTCGCTCCGGACGTGGAGGCCCGCGCCCGGGCTGGCGTGACCGGAGGGAAGGGGACATGCAGGATCTGGCGATCGATCTGTCGCGGGTGGCGCTGAAGCGGCGCCGGACGAAGATCGTGGCGACGGTGGGGCCCGCGTCATCGACGGTGGAGGCGCTGGCGGGGCTGATCGAGGCGGGCGTGGACGTCTTCCGCCTCAACTTCTCCCACGGCACGCACGAGTCGCACGGGAAGCTCTACGCGGCGATCCGGGAGGCGTCGGCGCGGACGAAGAAGCAGGTGGCGGTGCTGGGCGACCTCTGCGGGCCGAAGATCCGGGTCGGCACGTTCGAGGGCGGCGGCATCGACCTCCAGTGGGGCAGCGAGGTGGTGGTCACCGTCCGCGAGGTGGAGGGCAAGCCGGGCCTGATCCACAGCGAGTACCGCTCGCTGGCGGCGGACGTGGTGCCGGGGGACCGGATCCTCCTCGACGACGGGAGGCTGCAACTCCAGGTCAAGCAGGTGGAGGGGACCGAGATCCGGTGCGACGTGCAGGTGGGCGGGCGGCTCACCGACAAAAAGGGGATGAACCTCCCCGGGGTGCGGATCTCCGCGCCCGCGCTGACGGAGAAGGACAAGGCGGACGCGGCGTTCGCGGTGAAGCTGGGGGTGGATTACCTGGCGCTGTCTTTCGTGCGCGCGCCGACGGACGTGGCGGACCTCAAGGCGCTGCTGCGCGACCTGCGGGCCGAGACGCCGGTGATCGCGAAGATCGAGAAGCCGGAGGCGCTGGACACCATCGGCGGCATCCTCGAGGTGGCGGATGCGATCATGGTGGCGCGCGGCGACCTCGGGGTGGAGATGGCGGAGGAGGAGGTGCCGCTGATCCAGCAGGAGCTGGTGCGGCTGGCGGTGGCGGCCAATCGGCCGGTGATCGTCGCTACCCAGATGCTGGAGTCGATGATCGAGAACGCCCGGCCCACCCGCGCCGAGGTGACGGACGTGGCGGCGGCGGCGCTCTCGCGCGCGGACGCGGTGATGCTGTCGGCGGAGACGGCGTCCGGGAAGCACCCGCGCGAGGCGGTGGCGACCATGGATCGGGTGCTCCGGATGGTGGAGGGGTACCAGTGGAAGCGGGGGCAACACGGGAAGGTGATGCCGGACGTGCCGCTGCTGGGGAACGTACAGGCGCAGCTGAACGCGGCGCTCTCGCGGGCCACCTCCATGCTCTCGGGTGAGTTGGAGGTGCGGGCGGTGGTGGCGCCAACGAGGACGGGGCGGATGGCGCGGCTGATCTCTTCGGCGCGGCCGGCGGCGCCGGTGCTGGCGCTCACCTCGTCCGAGACGCTGTGCCGGAGGTTGCAGTTGCTGTGGGGCGTGGCACCGGAGATGGCCTCTCCGGTGGAGCTGGAGGCGCCCGCCCCCTTGGCCCGCGCCGTCGTCCAACGGTTGGGGTTGGCCACGCCGGGACAGCACATCCTGCTCGTCTGGGACGCCAGCCCGGATCGGTCGGTGCTGGCGCCGACCGTGAGCATCCTCTCGGTGTGATCAGGACGCTCTTCACTCGACAGGTTCTAAGCCGAGCGTCCTTAGT
>DATBSS010000010.1:0-17568 GCA_036559665.1 Myxococcaceae bacterium | reverse complement strand
CGGACACAACGCCAAATGGCCCGGAGCCCCGAATTGGCCACCGGGCGCGCGAGCCCGGCCAGGTGCCGCTGCGTCGCTTGGATGTCGGCGCGGATCAGGTCGTACCCGACCCCCGAGAGATCGAGCCCAACGTTGGCCGCCACGAGCCGCTTGCGGTCGGCGTCGCTCTCCTCCAACCAGCGTTCGCAACGCGCGATGTGCGCTCGCAGGAACCGGACCGCTTCGAGTCGATCCTGACGGCTCTCGATGTCCTGGACGTACCGAACGAAGTCCTCGATGGCGGCGAGCTGGAGTTCAACCCGCAGCAACTCGGCGGCGGTTTGGCGCTTCGACCGAGGCTCAGGTCCTGGCTCGGATTCAATGGCGTGCTCGCAGGCCAGGAGCGACACGACCGCTGCGAGCAGGGCGAAGCGCCTCACCGGATCCACCCTCCACCGTCACGCACCTCGGCGAAGGTGAGATCTCCCTCGGTACATTCCTGGAACCATTCCCGGAGATAGACGACTTTGTCGGTCTCGTGGCACCGGAGATCCCCGGGCGGCGCCGCCGCGTCGCACTCCGCACGCAGGAACCTCTTGAAGAGGTCGCAGTCGATCCCGTTCTGGAAACGCGCGTAGACCTCGCACCGCTTGTCCCGCCTGGAACAAGACCAGAGCTTGACCGGGAGGTACTCGACCGGGCGCGGCGGGTCGCACGCCTTCAACCCCCAGCAACCCGACGCACCGAGCGCGAGCGGGATCCACCACCAACGCCACACCATCCGGTCGACCTCCCGGGCCTCAGCGTCAGTTTCCCTGGGCCTCGGCCGTCAGGCACCCTACCGAACGGGCTTCACTTTCGCTTGGAACCCGGTGGGGGATGTTGTACCTACTGAGGCACCAGCCGCCCAGGTGGTGGAATTGGTAGACACACTAGATTCAGGGTCTAGCGCCAGCAATGGCATGGAGGTTCGAGTCCTCTCCTGGGCACTCTGACCTGAAAGGGATCCGGTTCGCCGGGTCCCTTTTCATTTCTGCCCTCAGGCCGACGACTCGATCTCCCGCTCGACTACCTGCTCCACCGCGTCCGCGGCCAGGTCCTTCCTCCGCCTCAGCTCCGACAGCTTGATCTTCCGCACCCACACCGAGATCGCCCCCACGGCGAGCTGGGTGACGATGGTCGCCAGGTGGGTGAGCGCCGCGTACGCCGCCGCCTGCGCCTCCGTCGCGCCCAGGCTCCGCGCCGACCAGCTCGTGACGAAGTAGTAGATCCCCGTCCCAGCCGGCACCCCGATGGCCGTCTGCCCCAGCGCGATCGCCCCCAGCACCACCGGACCGGCGAACACGCCGCCCTGGATCCCCAGCCCGGACAGCCCCAGCCCGTAGCCCAGCGCGGGCGCCAGCACCGGCGCGATCGAGAACAGCAGCAGCGCCGCCATCCCGCGGAGCGACCGCGCGGTCCCCAGCCCCGTCCCCACGTTCACCAGGAACATCTGCACCTTCGGGAACCGCCCCCTCGCCTCCAGCCAGGCCGACAGCCCGTGCGAGTGGTGCGCCAGCAGCACCACCAGCGCCATCAACCCCACGCACAGCACCACCGCCGCCCGCGTCGCCACCTCGAAGCGCGACATCGTCTCCCGGAACGGGCCCAGGAACGACACCGCCACCAGCAGCATCAGCGCCGCGAGCTCCATCAGCTTGCACACCGCCACCGACCCCAGCGACTCCACGAACGGAATCCGCTGCGACCGCGACAGCAGGAACGCCCGCACGACGTCCCCCAGCTTCCCGGGCAGCGCGTTGTTGCAGAACCCCCCGATCGCCACCAGGTGGTACCGCTCCTTGAACGGCACCCGCCGCCGCAGCGCCCGCTGCCACTGCGCCGCCCGCGCCGGGAACACCGCCGCCGTCAGGGCCGCGAACGCCGCCAGCCACGGCAGGTTCCTCGGCAGGCCCGCGAAGAAGGCGCGCAGCGGAAAGCGCGGCGACACCAGCGGCCCGCTCCCGAAGGGGTGCCACTGCACGAACGCGCTCGACACCAGCAGGGCCGTCAGCACCGCGCCGGCGACCCCCACCAGCGCCCTCCCCCACACCGCGCCGCGCGCCCGGGTCCTCATCCGCTCAGCTCCCGTACACCCCCGCCAGGCGCCGGTGCAGGTCCGCGCAGTGCGAGAGCCCGGACAGGTCCACCGGCCCTCCCGCCGGCCACAGCAGCGCGCTCTCCGTCTCGATCCGCGTCAGCCCGCCGTGCGAGCCCCACTCCCACGCGAACCCCACCGTCCCCGTCGGCGTGACCGACTCCCCGTAGAGCACCAGGTCTCCCGCCGTCCGCATGTGTGGCAGCTCCCGCAGCATGTCCGCCACCGCCTTCCTCGAGAACTCCGTCGCCAGCGGCGCCCGGTCGATCTCCTCCGGCCCGTACACTCCACCCCTCACGATCGCCACCGCCGAGTCCCCGCGCCGGACCATGGCCAGCCCGATGTCCCGGCACCGCGCCGCCCGCGCCAGCACGTCCGGGAACCGGGTGACCAGGTCCATCGCCTCCAGCGGCTCCCTCCCCCTCGTGAGGTACACGTGCGAGAAGTTCCCCGCCTCGATCACCACCGGTTCGTCCTCGCGCCGCTCGCCCGCAGGCCGCACCTCCCGCCCGTCCAGCAGCCCCCGCCACACCGCCTCGTCCAGCGCCGCCGGCCCGTCGAACAGCAGCTCCCGCAGCCGCCGCCCCTGCCGCTGCTCGACCGGCGTGGAGTCGACGTGGCCGTGGTCCGCCAGCAGCACCAGGTCGTACGGCACCTCCACCGACCGCCCCACCGCGTAGAGCGTCTCCAGATCCTGGTCCACCCGGTGCAACTCCGCGCGCGCCTGGCTCGAGAACGGCCCGCGCCGGTGCGCGACCTCGTCGTAGTTCCCGTACACCAGGTAGATGGCCGGCACCCCGCGCGCCATGTCGATCATCGCCCGCGAGTGCGCCACGCCCCAGCCGAGGGTGACCAGGAACAGGCGGTTGAGGATGTACTCGCGCTCGTGCCGCCAATCCTTCACCCGCTTCACCCACCGCCACACGTCGACCACGGTCTCCATCAGGTCCCGCGCCGCGCCCACCGCGTACCGGTGGAATGCCTGCCGGCTCGCGTCGCGCAGGTCGCGAAGGGCCGCCGGCAACGACCGCCATACCGCCGGCATGTCGGCCAGCGAGGACATGGACGACAGGTTCACCGCGCCCGCCCGGAACAGCGAGAGGTACACGGTGCCGCCGCCCTCGACCAGGCTGTGCCCGCCCGACAGCTCCTCCAACCGACGCTCCACCAGCAGCGCGTCCCGCGGCGAGTTCATCTTCACCTCGCGCCCCGCCTCGCGGTCGAACCACTGGTAGGCGGGCAGGTTCGCGTGGCGGATGCCGAACAGGATCCCCGCCTGGAAGGCCGGCGTGGACGCGGGCGAGCCCCAGAACGCCGAGTCGAGGTGGTACGCGCCCGACCGCACCAGCCGCGACAGGAACGGCATCGTCCCCGTCTCGACCGCCTCCACCAGGAGCTGCCGGGGGACGCCGTCCAGGTGGACCACGCACAGCCGGCGCGCCCGCCGAGCCGCCGGCGGCGCGACCGCCCGCCCACCGCCGAGCGCCGCGTGGCGGCGGTGCACTCTGGCGATGGAATCCCGCGCCCAGTGCCGCATTTCGGGCGCGATCACATCGCTCGCATCTCCGGTCCGGTGCATGCGTGCTCCTCCCGAGGGTGCGCGCTGTCGAACATGAACATGCGCGCACCGGCCCGCAGTCGCCGCGAGCACGAGGCCATGCGCTCGCCTCCGCGCCCGCCGCACCTGCCCTCTGCACCGTTCAACTTCGACCGGATGACGTGCTTCCGCTCAGCAGGCGCCATCACCCTCGCAGCGATTGCCCTGGCATCGGCCCGCGGCGCGCGCGCGGAGGCCGAGACCCCGCCCCCCAAGGACCATGGTTGGGACGCCATCGCCGTCCCCGTCGTCAACTACAACACCGACCTCGGCTTTGGCCTGGGCCTGGCGGGTGGCGCGTACGTCTACGGCCCGGAGTACCGCCCCTACCGCTACTCCTTCGGCGCGCAGACGTTCTTCACCACGCGCGGCGGGCAGAGCCACTTCGTCCGCTTCGACGGGCCGAACCTCCTCGGGCCGCTGCGGGTCGAGGCGCAGCTGGAGCTCAAGCGCGAGCTGCGCTCCCCCTACTACGGCCCCGGCAACCGGTCGCTGCCGGGCGTGGTCGGCGGCGAGGACTCCGACGAATTCAGCTACGACCACCGCGCCCCACGCGGGTGGCTCCGGCTGCGCATGCGCCCGCTCGGGCCCGCGAGCCCCTACCAGGTCTGGGCCAGCTACCAGTTCCGCGACATCGACGTGCGCCCCTACCAGCCGTCCCTGCTGACCGTGGCGCCGCCCCTGGGCGCCAGTGGCGGCCACGCCGGCCAGGTCAGCTTCGGCGTCCTGCGCGACACGCGCGACGACGAGGCCAACCCCTCGGAGGGGGGCGTGGAGGAGCTGGCCGCGCGCGCCTCCAGCCGCATCACCCTCAGCCACTACGCGTACGGAGGGGTGACGGCCAGCGAGCGCCGCTACTTCTCGTTCGGGGCGCCGCGGCTCGTCCTCGCCTTCCGCGCGGTGCTGGACTACCAGTTCGGGGACGTGCCGTTCTTCGAGTGGCCCTCGGTGGGCGGGGTCTCCGTGGCCGAGGGAATTGGCGGACTGTCCTCGGTGCGCGGCCTCCCGCGCGACCGCTTCGCCGGCGAGACCAAGGCGTTCGCCAACCTCGAGCTGCGCTGGCTGCCGTTCTCCTTCGCCTTCCGCGGGCAACCCATCCACCTCGGCGCCGTCGCCTTCGCGGACGCGGGCCGGGTCTGGCAGCCGGCGGTGGACGACGGCCCCTGGTACGCCTGGCACACGGGCGCCGGCGCCGGCCTGCGCGCGGTCCGCCGGGCGGCGGTGCTGCGCGGCGACGTCGCCGTCTCGCTGGAGACGGGGCGCACGGCGCTCTACTTCACCGTGGGCCAGATGTTCTGAACGGCCATCGCCGGGCCCCATGGGCTTCTCCAATCCCAGCGCCCGAGCACCCGAGCGCCCCCTGCTCTCGCCTCGCGCGGTGTTCAACGTGGTCAATCATGGAAGACGCCGCGGCGATCAAGCGCGACGAGAGACGGCCGTCGGTCCACGGCATGCGCTTCCCTGGGCACGGGCTGACGTGGAAGGAGTTCTTCAGCGCGCTCAAGCACGAGTGGAAAACGGACCGGGTGACCGACGTGGCCGGGATGGTCACCTTCCAGGGCCTGCTCTCGGTGTTCCCGTTCGTCCTCTTCCTGGTGACGCTGGGCGGCCTGCTCATCGATCCGGCGGATGAGGCCAAGCTGATCGACGAGCTCTCCCGCATCGCGCCGGGGGCGGTCACCCAGATCCTCGGCGACCGCGTGCGCTCGATCGCCCAGAACAGCAGCACCGGGCTGCTCACCGTCTCCATCCTGCTCGCCATCTGGTCCGCGTCCGGAGGGATGGCGGCGCTGATGCGGGCCCTGAACACCATCTACGGCGTCACCGAGAGCCGCAAGTGGTGGAAGACGCGGGGGATCGCGTTGGCGATGACGCTCTTCGCGGCGGTGCTGGCGCTGGTGGCGGCGCTCATCGCGGTCGCCACCCCGCCGATCGCCAACTCGATTGGTGGGCCCATCGGCACCGCGTTGCTCTGGTTGCGGCTCCCGGTGGCCGGGCTCCTGATGCTGTTCCTCTGGGCGTGCCTCTATTACTTCCTCCCGGACGTGGAGCAACGGTTCCGGTTCATCACCCCGGGCTCGGCGGTCGGGGTGGCGCTCTGGGTGCTCGCGTCCTGGGGGTTCTCCGTCTACGTGGCCAACTTCGGCCGGTACGAGGTCGTCTACGGCGCGCTCGGCGGCGTGGTGGTGATGCTGCTGTGGATGTGGATCTCCGCGCAGGTCTTGCTGCTGGGCTCGGAGATCAACGCCGTGCTCGAGCACCGCTCTCCCGACGGGAAGGAGGCTGGCGCGCGCCGGATCGGCGAGCAGAGCAACGGCAAGAAGACCGGCCCGGTCGGAGCGGCGCGGCCGCAGGTCGTCCGCCTCCCGGCGAGATCGGTGCCGCCCCTGCTCAGCCGCGAGGCGCTGCGCGATCGCCGGACCCGCGCCTGGGCCCTGGGCGCGGCGCTGCTGGCGCTCTTCCGCCCGCGCCGCCGCCGGTTCGCCTGAGCCCGCTCGCGACTACCGCATCCACGCCACCAGCGCCGGGTCCGCCGCCGGTTCGCCGCGGAGCCCGGGCTCGATCGCCAGCGGCAACGCGTAGAGGTCCCGCGCCGCCAGCGCCTCCAGGAGCGCCGACCGCGCCGCCTCGTCCTCGGAGAAGACGATGCAGCCGTCCCCGCCCCCGGCCCCGGAGATCTTCGCCGCCCCTTGGAAGGACGCCGCCAGGGCGACGATGCGCTTCACCGCGTCCGGCGACGGGACGCGCAGCGAATCCAGCAGCCGCTGCAAGCCCGCGCACGCCTCCCGCACCGCCCGGAAGTCGCGCTCCAGCAGCCCGGACTCCAGCTGCGCTCCCAGCTCATCGGACTCATCCACGAACTTGTCCCGGGCCACACCCTGGACCCTCGCCTCCACCGAGGCGATCAGGTCCGGAGTGGACGCGCTGGCTCCGGTGAACACGTACGAGAGCGCCGCCGAGAGCGGCGGGAAGCGCCACACGTCCACCGGTGGGCTCTGGCGCAACGCGCTCTCCAGCCGGCCCTCCGCCGAGGCCGCCGCCAGCGCCGAGACGTCGTACCGCCGGTAGCGCACGGCGCCGCCGGCGTAGATCGCCGCCACGTCCGCGCCGCTCCCCTTCCCGCCCTGCACCAGCGCGTGCGCCAGCAGCGCCAGCTTGAGCGGGTCCAGCCGCTCTTCCAGCACGTACCGCGCCGCCTCGCCCGCCAGCACGCACGTGCGCGCGCTCCCGCCCACCCCCAGCTTGCGGCCGTCCGGCGCGCGCGGAGACGGACCGAGCGCCAGGTCGAACCCCACCGCCTCGCGCCCGTGCGCGCGGACCACCTCGCTCGCCGCCCGCGCCGCGAACGCGAAGTCCGCCGGCACCGGGCCACCGAAGTTGATCCCCAGCGGCGTCAGGTGCCCCGAGCAACGCCCGGCCTCGGTGAGCAGGTGCACCTCGCGGTCCTGCCGGCGCCGCACCAGCGCCGTGGCCCGAGGGCCGACCGCCGCCACGCGCGCCTGGCCTCCCCAGAGCACGGCGTATTCGCCGGCGAGGAACAGCTTCCCGGGTGCGGAGAGTGCGCGTTCCACGGACGGGCGCGACTGTATGCGAACCTCCAGGCCCAGTCCCCGAACCAGGGACGCTGATGCGGCCGGCTTCGCCGGCGACCTCAGGGCTCAGCCCACGCAGCGGAAGCCGGCCTCCGCGAAGTGCGTGTCGAAGGTGAACGCGGCGCGGAGGCGGTGGCGGGTCATCAGGGTGAAGCTGGTGGCGTCCACCAGGCTCAGCCGGTGCAGGTCCTTCCGGTCCAGGTACGACCAGGCGGCCTGGAGGTCGGAGGTGGTGCAGTCGATCAGCTCCAGCCGGTCGACGTCCCGGAGCCGGTCCCGCCAGGCCAGCGCCAGCGCCTCCGCGTATTTGCGCTGGAGGAAGGTGAAGGTCTCGATCACCACCGGCACCGACACCACCAGCCTGGCGCCGGCGGCCTCCAGCTCCGCCTGCGCCTTCTTGGCCCGTTCGTTGTACGGGTCATGGGTCAACGCCAGCGCCAGCCAGGCGCCGGTGTCCACGAACACCTTCTCGCCCACCCGGATCATGGCTCGTCGAAGGCGGCGTCGTGCTCCACGGACGTGCCGTTGAGCGGGCCGTTCCAGAGGTCCACCGGCCCCTTCGCCGGGCCCGGCAACAGCACCGTCTTGACCGCGTCCCGGATGAGCTCCGCCACCGGGCGGCCGCGCCGCTTGGCCACCCGGCGCAGCGCCTTGAGGTCCGTCTCGTCGAAGTAGACCTGCGTCTTGATCTTCATGGGTGTCATCCTATCTGCCTGGATGACACCCGTCAAAGGAATGCGCTCTGCGGACTGGCCCATGGAGACCTCCGGTGGCGGGTTCAAAAGGAATGTCCAGGGCGCCTCTGCAACAGCGGCGCCACGCCGCCTCAGAGGGAGTGCGCGGGCGCCACCCGTCCACGCACGTCTACGCCCGTCCACGCCGCTGGACGATGCCTCGCCCCGGGATCGGCTATGAGCCGAGACATCGACCCATGCCGCCGCCCCCCGCCCTCCCCGCAGACACCGCTCGCCTGACCTTCCACTGGTGGCGCGACGAGGACGAACCTCTGGCAATGGCGCTGTGGGGCGATTCCCGGGTGACGGCGCTCATCGACGCGCGGGGCACGCTGGACGCGGAGGCCGTGCGCCAGAAGCTCCAGGCGGAGATCGCCCGGGGGCGCCAACACGGCCTCCAGTACTGGCCCGTCTTCCTCCGCTCGACCGCCGCGCACGCCGGCTGCTGCGGGCTGCGGCCGTACCCGACGGAGCCGGGCGTCCTGGAGTTGGGCTTCCACCTGCGGGCGGAGCACTGGGGCCATGGCTACGCCACCGAGGCCGCCCGCTCCGCCATCGACCATGCCTTCGCCCGCCTCGGCGCGGGCGCGCTCTTCGCCGGCCACCACCCGAAGAACGGCGCCTCGCGGAAGGCGCTGCTCAAGCTCGGCTTCCGGTACACGGGCGACGAGCGCTACGCCCCTACCGGCCTGCTTCACCCATCGTATCGGCTGGACCGCCCGGCCACCGATTCCTGACCCGGTCAACCCACCCTTTCGCGCGGCGTCCGTTACAGTAGAGGGCGCAGAGAGACGGCTTCGGATGCGCGCGGGCGCCCCCTTCGGCGACTACCAACTCTCGGACTCCTTGGGGCGGAACCCCGCCGCCGAGCTGTTCATCGCCCGCCGCCGGGCCACCGGCGCCCAGGTGGTGGTGTCCGTCCTCAACGAGGAGCTCTCGCGCGACCGCGCGGTGCAGCGCGTCTGGATGGACGAGGTGGCTCCGTTCCAGGGGGTGGACCACCGCGGCCTGGCGAAGGTGGAGCAGATGGGCGAATCCGGGGGCGTTCTCTTCGCCGCCTGGCCCCACGTGGCCGGACCCAGCCTGCGAGAGCTGGGCGAGTCCGGAGCGCCGTGGCCGCTGCCGGTGATGCTCCAGCTCTCCACGCAGCTGCTCTCCGCGCTGGAGGGCGTCCACGGCTTCATCCACCCCGGCCTGGCGCACCCCATGGCCCACGGCGACGTCCGCCCCAGCACGCTGCGCATCGAAGGGAACGCGCTCCGCCTGCTGGAGCTGGGTCCGGGCCGCGCGTTGGTCCGCGCCGGAGGCCTGCGCCGGACGTGGCCGCCGCTCGACTACGCCCCGCCGGAGCGCGCGCGCGAGCCGAACGTGACGCCGGCGGGCGACCTCTACTCCGCCACGCTGGCCATCTGGGAGCACCTGCTGCCCCGCGGCGCCACCCCGCCGCGGGTGGACGAGCTGCGCGCCGCCCTCTCCCGGACCCCGCTGCCGGCGGAGGCCCGGGAGGCGCTCTCCAGCGCGCTGGGGGCCGCCGCGGACCGGCCCAGCACCGTCGAGCTGCGGCGCCAGATGGTCCGCGCCACGTTCGGGATGGGCGCCGCCGCCGGGCCGGACGCGCTGGCCACCTTCACCGGCGCGCCGGTGGTCGCCGCGGTGGCGTCCGCGCCGGTCACCCCGTCCTCACCGGGCGAGATCCGTCCCGGCGCCCAGGTGGGCCCCTACGAGGTGCTGGAGCTGCTCGCCGCGGGCGGGATGGGGCGCGTGTGGCGCGCGCGCCACGCCCAGAGCCGCGAGGTGGTGGCGCTGAAGACCATCTCCCCGGACCGGATGGAGGACCCGAAGTTCGTCCGCCGCTTCCTCGAGGAGGCCAAGCTGGCGGCGCTGCTCCAGCACCCCAACGTGGTGCGCATCCAGGACCTGGGCAACGCCGGCGGCACCTTCTACCTGGCGATGGAGCTGCTCAACGGCAAGGAGCTGGCGCAGGTGACGAACGCCGGGGCGCCCATCCCGCGCCCCATGGCCCCGGAGCTGGCCGCGTACATCGTGGCGCGCGGCTGCGAGGGCCTGCACGCCGCCCACGAGCTGACCGACGGGCAGGGCCGCCCGCTGGAGATGATCCACCGCGACGTCTCGATGGAGAACATCTTCCTCACCCGCTCCGGCGAGGTGAAGTTGATCGACTTCGGGATCGCCAAGAGCAAGCTGGCGGAGGGCCTCACCCGAGAGGGCGTGGTGCTGGGCAAGGTGCTGTACATGGCGCCCGAGCAGCTCGGGGGCCGCGGCAGCGACCGCCGCGTCGACCTCTGGGCGCTGGGCGTGGTGCTCTACTGGTCCATCGCGGGGCGCGCGCCGTTCCGCGGGCACAGCCACTCGGACATCATCCGGCAGATCCTCATCGTCGAACCGCCCAGGCTGCGCGACCTCAAGCCCGCGGTCCCGGCCCGGCTGGAGGCCATCGTCCAGCGCGCGATGGCGCGGAACCCGGACGACCGGTACCGGACCGCGCTCCAGCTCCGCGACGACCTCCAGGAGATGCTCGACTCGGGCCGCCGCCTTGGACCCGCGGACGTGGCGCGCTGCGTGGACACGCTGGGCCTGCAGCGCGACGACACCGAGCGGGTCCCCGCCGTCACCACCGAGCCCGGCGCGAAGACCGCGCCCCAGTCGTCCACCGCGGAGACCCTGGAGCCCCAGGGGGCGCACGCCCCCAAGTCCACGGCCGAGACGCTGGAGCCCGGCACCGGCGCCAACCCGGAAGCGAGCACCGGCGCCGCCCACCAGTTCTCCACGGTGATCGCCACCGCCCCGGGGGAGAAGGCCCCCTCGCGCTGGACCTGGAAGCACGCGGTGATCATCAGCTTCGCCGTGGTGGGCGGCGTGCTGGTGCCCTTCGCGGTCGGCGGGCGCGGCGGCGGCGCGAAGGTGGACGTGCCGCAGGTCACCGAGGACGGCCGCGCCTCGCTGGAGGTCACCTCCACGCCCCGCGCCACCGCCACCCTCGACGGCCGCGCGGTGGGCGCCACGCCGCTCCGGCTGGGCGACCTGGAGCCCGGCGCGCACACGCTGAAGGTAGAGATGGTGGCCCCGGACGGCTCCCGCGTCAGCCGCGAGGAGAAGCTGGAGCTGCGCGCCGGCGAATCCGCCCGGCGGGACGTCCGCTTCGGCCGCGGGCTCCTGCGCCTGTCGGTGACGCCATGGGCGGAGGTGGAGGTGGATGGCCGGCCCGTGGGGGACACGCCGCTGCAGCCGCTGTCGCTCTGGGAGGGCGAGCACGAGATCACGCTCCGCAACAAGCTGATCAAGGCGGAGCGGAAGCTGAAGGTGACCATCCGCCCGGACGTGGAGGAGCCGCTCTCGGTCTCCCTCACCGCGCAGTGACCGCCCCGCCCGGGCCCAGGCTCAGCGTTGTCTGGCCAGCCACTCGGTGACGCGCTCCTGCTCGCGCGCGTTGTTCGCCAGCGCGTAGGCGGCCTTGGCCTCCATCGCCAGCGACACCGCGCGCTCGTGCTCCTGGGCGTCGCGGGCCAGCGCCCGGGCCAGCGCGAAGCGCGCCTCCGCCGCCACCTGGTCCGCGCCCTTGGCCGGCGAGAGCGTCACCGCGCGCTCCAGGGTGCTCACCGCCATCGCCGTGTCGCCGCGCGCCTCCAGCTCGGCCGCCAGGGCCACCAGCGCCGGCCGCAGCAGCCGCGGCGCGCTGCTCCCGTAGGCCCGCTCCAGGAGCTCCAGGGCGCGGCGGTGCATGGCCAGCGCGCCGGCGTGGTCGCCCTGCGCGCCCAGCGCCGCCCCCAGGCCCACCAGGTACGGCCCCAGCGCCGGCTGGTCCCGGCCCAGCGCGCGCTCCGCCTGGGCGACCGCGCGCCGCTCCATCTCCACCGCCTCCTTCGCGCGCCCAAGCAGCCGCAGGTCCGTCCCCGCGCCCTCCAGCGCCGGGGGCGAGAGCGGGACGATGGCCAGGGCGCGCTGGTGCAGGTCCAGCGCCTGCGCGTACTCGCCCATCCCGCGCACCACGTCCCCCAGGGCCAGCAGCGAGGTGGCGGCGCGCGGCCCGCCGGGCCCGAACAGCGGCTCGACCAGGGCCTGCGCCTCCTTGTGCCGCTTCAGGGCTTCGGTGATCTGGCCGGCGCGGCGGAGCGCCTCGCCCAGCGCGTAGTTGGCCCGGAAGGCGAGGGCCGGGTCCTCGCGGGCGGCCGAGCTCGCCGCCACCAGCGCGCCCTGGAGGAGCTGCAACGCCTCCGGGTGGAAGCCGAGCTGCGAGCGCACCGTGCCCAGCCGCACCTGCGCCGAGGCGGTCTGCGGGTGCTCCGGCCCGAAGGAGCGCCCGTCCAGCGCCACCGCGGCGGTGAGCGTCCGCTCCGCCTGGGAGAGCAGCCCCAGCTGCCCCTGCACCTCCCCGTACTGCTCCAGCGGCTGGGCGGTGGCGGGGTGCTCCGGGCCCAGCGCCTGCTGGAGCGCGCTCAGCGCCCGCTCCAGGAGCGGCAGCGCGGGCCCGGGGAGGCCGGCGGTGGCCAGCACCTCGCCCTGGGCCGCGTCCAGCTCCGCGGCGAGCAGCGGCGGGCTGCCGGCGCGCGCCACGGCGGCCTCGGCGTGCGGGCGCAGCTCCAGCGCGCGCGCCTCGTCCTGCCGGTCCGCGCCCACCAGCCGGTAGAGGGCGATCCAGGAGTGCGCCGCCTGCTCGTCGTGGCGGGTGCGCTCGGCGGCCCAGACGGATTCGTAGAGGGTGCGTTCGGCGGTGGCGAAGGTGCCCTGGGCGGCCTGCAGGCGCGCGCGGACGAAGAGCGCCTCCGGCTCCAGGGCCGGGTCCCCCACGGCGGCCGCCTCACCCGCCGCGGTGCCCAGCGCCCCGGCCGCGTCGGCCAGGCGGCCGGCGGCGAGCAGCGCCCGCGCCATCGAGACCTGCCCGCGGAGCCGCTGCATCCGCTCCATCGCTCCCCCGGAGGGGGCGACGGGCGGCCTCGCAGTGCCGCACTCGTCGGGGAGCGGCATGGCCGTGGCGATGGCGATGGCGCGCCGGGCCTGCCGCGGATCCGGCGCGGAGAGCACCTCCGCCGCCGCCATCAGGTCGGCCCGCCTCCGCTGCAGGCACCCGCGCGCGCCGGCGTCCTCCTCCGGGGCGCGGGCGCCGTGGGCCTGGCACACCGCCTCGGCGGCGTGCGCCCAGCGCTCGGCGTACCGGTCCAGCGCCACCGCCGCCGCCTCCGCCTGCAGCTGGCCGGCGGTCTGGGAGAGGGCGGCCGTCACCACCGCTCGGCGCGAGGGGCTCCACGCCCCGGCCAGCTCCTGGCGCGCGTCCCCGCATGCGCCGCCGCCGGCCCGCAGGGCGCCGGCGGCGGCCAGGAGCGCGACGGCGCCCGCCAGCGCGCCGCCGCCCGCGAGCTGCTGCCGCCGGCTCAGCCGCCGCCAGAAGGGCTGGTGGAGCGCGTTCAGCAGCTCCTCCATGGACTGGAAGCGGTGCGCCGGGTCCATCGAGAGGCCGCGCATCACCGCCGCACGCACCCTCGACGGCACCCGGCGCGGAAGCGGCTTCACCTGCCGGGCCGAGATGGACGCCATGTAGACGTCCAGGGTGGTGCCCGCGAACGGCCGGGAGCCCGCCAGCCCCTCGTAGAGCGCGCAGCAGAAGGCGAACTGGTCGGCCCGGGCGTCGCCGCGGCCCCCGCCCAGCTGCTCCGGCGACATGTAGCCCGGCGTCCCCATCACCACGCCCGGCCGGGTGAGCTGGCCCACGGACATCCCGGCCACCGGCTCCTGGCCGATGCTGAGGATGGGGCTGCCGTGGTAGGCGCGGGCCAGGCCGAAGTCCATCACCTTGACCCCGCCGGCGTCGCTCACCAGCACGTTCTCCGGCTTGAAGTCGCGGTGGACGACGCCGTGCTTGTGGGCCTCCACCAGCCCGCGCCCGGCGGCCAGGAGCACCTCCATCACCTCGGCGCGGGAGCGCGGCTTCCCCAGCCAGTGGCGCAGGGTGGTGCCCTCCACCAGCTCCATCACCAGGAAGACGCGGTCGCTGAACAGGCCCACGTCGTGGAGTTGGACGACGTTGGGGTGGGAGAGCCGGGCCATCGCCTGCGCCTCGCGGAGCAGCCGCGCGTCGTCCACCGGCTCGCGCACCTGTGCCCGGAGGAACTTGATGGCCAGCCGGCGGTCCAGCTCCGGGTCGTAGGCGGCGAAGACCACGCTCATCCCGCCGGAGGCCATGGGGCGGAGGAGGAGGTAGCGGTCCACGCGCGTGCCCGGCCCCAGCTCGCCGGGCGGCAGCCTCTGCACGGCGGTGCGGTCGTTGCCGGCGGACGGATCCGGCCGGTCGGAGCGGGGGGTGACGTGGACCGTCTCCGGGTCGGTCTGCCGCTGCCAGGGCTCGGCCGGGTACCAGCTGGCCATGGCCGAGACGAGCTTCCGGCAATTCGCGCACTTGTCCAGGTGGGCGGTGACGCGCTCCAGGTCGGCCCGGGGCAGCGACCGCTCCATCAGCGCGACGAGCGTGTTCTCGTCCAGACAGCTCATCTAGAATGGGGTTGTATCAGGGGCGGACGGGAGTCGTTGGAGAGACCAGGCGTGGCCGAGCAGCTACACGAGACCTTCATGAAGTTGCTGGACCCGGCCGCCCGGAAGGTCGTGGCCCGCTTCGGCGACGTGGAGCCGATGCTCACCCGGTACCTCGCCGAGGGGCGGCGCGCCTGGGCCGGGGTGGTGCTGGCCGACGAGGACTTCCTGGCGCACCTGGCGCGGGCGGTGAACGGGGAGGCCGCCACCGCCGGCGAGCTGAACGCGCTGCGCGGGGCGGACCTCTTCCTGGCCGCGGCCTGCGCGCGCGGGGACACCAAGGCCATCCGGGCGCTGGAGGACGCGTACTTCAGCGAGGTGGACCAGGCGATGTCGCGGGCGCGCCCGCCGGGCGTCCAGGTGGACGACGTGAAGCAGCTCCTGCGGGAGAAGCTGTTCGTGGCCCGCGGCGGCGAGATGCCGAAGATCGGGGAGTACTCCGGGCGCGGTGAGCTGCGCCGCTGGGTGCGCGCCACGGTGACCCGGACGGTGCTCAACCTCGCCTCGCGCGGGCCGAAGGAAGCGGCGGTCGAGGACGAGGTGCTCTCCGAGCTGCCCGGCGGCGAGCTGGACCCGGAGCTGGAGCACCTCAAGCAGCTGTACCGGGCGGAGTTCAAGGCGGCGTTCCCGGAGGCGCTGGCGGTGCTGGCGGCGGACGAGCGCACCTTGCTGCGCCAGCGCTACGTGGACGGGCTCACCATCGACCAGCTGGACGCCGTCTATGGACAGCACCGGTCCACGGTGGCGCGGAGGCTGGCCAAGGCGGAGACCAGCTTGATGCGGGCGGTGCGCGAGCGGCTGATGGGGAAGCTGAAGATCAACCAGCGGGAGCTGTCGTCGCTGGTGAGGCTGATCCGCAGCCAGATCGAGGTCAGCCTCAAGCAGGCCTTCAAATAGTCGAGCGCCCGGCCCCCCCTCGAGGGAGACCGGGCGCCCATCACTTCATCGCTTCAGCGCGGGACTACGGACGCGGACCAGGGCTGGCCGGCATGGCCCGGTCACCGCCGTTCAGGCCGAGCAGCTTCTGCGCCTGCGGCCAGTGGCTGTCCAGCTCCACCGTCTCGCCCACCGGGATCACGTCGATGGTGGCGGACATGACGTGGCCGGAATTGGGATCGCGGGCATAGGCCACCGGGTCGGCGATCTTCCGCTCGGTGGAGTGGATCAGGCACGCGCCCTGGAGCGCGCCCTGCGGCTCGCGGTCGCGCAGGCCGGCGTCGTACAGGCCGCACTCGTAGCGGCGCACGGTCACGTCGGGGGAATCGAGCCGGGCGATGCTCAGCGCCTTCACGCGCTCCCGGATCTGCGCCGGGCCCAGCGCCTTCACGCGCTTTCCGGTCGGCTGGAACGAGGCCCAGTCGAAGTCGAAGCCCGCCACCTTGCCGTCGTTGGTGACCAGCACCGCCACCTTGGAGCCGCTGCCCAGGACCGGCACGCCGTCCACCGTGCGGGTGAACACGATGGCGTTGGCCAGCACCTGCTCCTCCGGCCGGGCGGTGGACTTCACGTCCGCGCCGCCGCCGACCTGGACGCGGGTGGAGAACGCCTCCAGCTTCTCGTTGGCCCCCAGGCGGACCTGGTCCGCCAGCTCCCGCTCGATGAACGCGCGGCCGATCTGCTCCAGCTTGTCCATGGACATCCGCTCCGCCGCCGGGGTGGAAGCCTTCAGCTCCTCGGAGTTGCGGAAGCTCACCTTGGTGCCGTCGCCGTAGACGAGCAGGGACCGGCCGTCCGCCCAGAGGGCGGCGGTGTGGCCCTTGCCGTTCTCCATGCGCGGCTCGCCGAAGGTGGTGACCGCCTCGCCGGAATCGGCGAGCTTCCTGGTCAGCGCGGCCATCGTCTTGGCCGCGCCGGGCCCCGGGCTGACCCGGAGCTGCGGCAGGTCGGGCCGCCCTACGCCGCGCGCCGCGGACTCGACGGCCAGCGCGCCGCGCATCGGGAAGTCGGCCGCGCGGGCGGCGCCGCCGGCGAGGAGGGCGGCAGCGGTGAAGCAGGCGGCCGCGCGAGAGAAGAATCGATCAGACATCGTGCAGAACATGGTGTCTCCGTGAATTTCGAAAGGGGTGTGGTCGGGAATCGCGCGGGCGGCCTACATGTGCCACGCGGCGTAGCAGTACCAGCCGATCTGGTTGTCCCGCAGGCGGGCGAAGCCGGCGACGTTCTGCCAGGTCATCCCGTTGATCCGGTTCGAGCAGTCGGTGGAGTTGGTGCCCACCGTCATCACGGCGAGGTCGTTGTCCTCGTACCAGTCGGACGCGCCGTCGTGCCACGCCTCCTTGATGGAGTAGCCGTGCTGGAGGTTATCCGCGTAGTCCGCGCCCACGTCGTCGGTCGTCCAGCCCGCCCAGACCGTCTCCATGCTGCCGGTGGCGATGTAGAGGCCGCCGCGGAAGATGGGGCCCATGCGGGTCCACATCAGGCCGTCGTCGTACTTGAGCGTCTCGCACGAGTAGGTGGAGAAGATCATCGTCCCCCACGACTCGTTCCCCAGCCGCATGTTGCTGGAGTAGGCCAGCGACCCGTTGTCCCACATGGCCCAAACCGAGTCGTTCCCCCAGGCGCCGCCGTGGGTGTTGGCGAAGACGATGTTCACCGTCTCCAGGCCGACCTGGTCCCCGTCGCCCTCCCACCAGTACTTCCCGCCGTGGAGGTTCCAGTAAAAGATCTGGGAGTCGGTCTGTCCCAGCTCGCCGTTGAAGTTGCTGCAGCGGTTCCAGCTATACGGGAGCGTGTTCTGCCACCCGCTCTGGTAGTCCTCCTGGCACGCGGTGCCGAAACGGCCGGCGAACGCAGGGAGTCCCGCCACCACGGCCAGTGCGGCCGCGGCGATCTTCACGCCTCGAATCATGTGTGTTCCCCCCTAAAGGGTTGGCAAGCACTGCGGTTGCCGTGAGGGAACTCACTTCCCGCCGTTTCTTCCCGGCGACATTTTTCCGGCGATTTTGGATGTGGGTGCCTACCCGATGAGGACCGCGTCCCCGCCCGGCG
>DATBSS010000009.1:0-31281 GCA_036559665.1 Myxococcaceae bacterium | reverse complement strand
TACTCATCCACCACCATCGCCATGTGGATCTTCCGCTGCGGCATCTCGCGCAGCAGGTCGCCGATGGGCTTGAGCCAGGGGATGAAGTGCACGGGCCGGAGGGCGTCCGCCACCACGATGAGGTTGGGGTGCTGCATCAGCGGGATGACGTCACGGGCATGGAGCACGCCGACGATGTGGTCGATGTCGTCCTTGTAGACCGGGAGCCGGGAGTGGCTCTCCTCCGCCAGCAGCGCCAGCAGGTCGTCGACGGGGGTGGTGATGGAGACGGAGATCACCTCCGTCCGGGGGACCATCACGTCGCGGACCCGCTTGTCGGACAGCTCGAAGATGGAGCGGATGAGCTGCGGCGCGCTCTTGTCCAGCCCCTCGGTGTTGGCGGCCTGCGCGGCCAGGAGCTTCTCCAGCTCCTCCAGGGGCGGCGGCGGGGACTCGAAGCGGACGCGCGTCCCGAACGGGCGGGCCACCAGGTCCAGCACCCCCACCAGGAGCTTCATCAGCGGGGAGAGGGAGAAGCGCAGCAGCGAGACGTGCCAGGCCAGCCGCAGCGCCCACCGCTCCGGATAAGTGCTCACCATTGAACGTGCGATGACGTCGGTGAGCGCTGCCAGGAACCCCACGAAGAGCGCCCCCGCCAGCGGGGTGAGCACGGAGAGCCAGGGCGCGTCGCCGTAGCGGGTGAGGTCGAGCATCCGGGGTGGGGTGATCGCCCCGATGGCGGCGGCCAGGCAGCCGGCCAGCACCGCGCCGATGCGCAGGACGGCCGCGGTCACCTCGCGGTCCGTCTTCTGGGCGAGGACGCGAGCCCCGGCCCGCCCGCGCTCCGCCGAGAGCTGCTTGGCCCGCATGTCGGACGTCAGGTACAGCGCCGTCTCCGAAGCGGCGATCACCGCCCGCTCGAAGAGGAGCCCCAGACAGGCGAGCCACATCGCCCATGTAGGCATGGAGACCCTTTTAGACGGCACCGGGGGCCCGGGCCAGATCCCCGCACCGTGCTTCGTCCAGCAGGCGAGCGAGCGGGGAGGATTGGCCTGCCTGATGATATCTTCCGCGCCGTCTTGGGATGAACGCGGCGCCCTCCATCGAATGCCCCGCCTGCGGCCTGGCGGTCCCGTTCGGGACGGCGATCTGCCCCGAGGACGGAACTCCCCTGGTGCTGGAGGAGAACGGGAGGGCTGCGCGCGACCTGTCCGGCCAGCGGCCGACGCTCCAGGGGCCGCCCTCGAGCCCCGGCACCGAGCCGGCCGCGATCCGCTCGGAGCCGCATCGCGCGCCGACACCGCTGGGCGCCGACGGGCAGAAGGTGAAGACGGTCCTCCGGGACCCGCTGATCGGCGTGATGCTGGGCGAGTACAAGGTCGAGGAGCGCGTCGGCCTGGGCGGGATGGGCCTGGTCTACCGCGGCGTGCAGCCGGTCATCCGCAAGTCGGTGGCGATCAAGGTGCTGCGCCCGGAGATCTGCGACAGCCAGTCCCACGTGGAGCGGCTGCTGGCGGAGGCGCGCGCGGTGAACGCCATCCGCCACCGCGGCATCATCGACATCTTCAGCTTCGGCAAGACGCCGGACGGCCGGCAGTACCTGGTGATGGAGTTCCTGGACGGCGTCGCCCTGGACACGCACATCAGCAACCGCGGCGTGCTGGCGCCGACCGAGGCGGTGAACATCCTGGAGGAGGTGTGCGCGGCGCTGGCCGCCGCCCACGGCGCGGGGATCATCCACCGCGACCTCAAGCCCAACAACATCTTCCTGGTGAAGCAGGGCTACGGGCAGCCCTACGTGAAGATCCTCGACTTCGGCCTCGCCAAGCAGGGGCTGCCGCCCGGCGGCACCAGCCCGCAGACGCACTTCGGGCTGGTGGTGGGGACGCCCGAGTACATGGCGCCCGAACAGGCGCGCGGCGAGAACGTAGGTCCCAAGACGGACCTCTACGCGCTGGGCGTGGTGGCGTTCCAGATGCTCACCGGGCACCTGCCCTTCGACGCCAACTCGCCGATGGAGTTCGTGGTCAAGCACCTGGAGCACGAGCCGCCGCTGGTCATCGACGAGCAGCCGGACGTCCCGCGCGAGCTGTCCGACCTGGTGTCCCAGCTCCTCTCCAAGTCGCCGGAGGACCGGCCCGGATCGGCGGAGGAGGTCCGCCGGGCGCTGCGGCGGCTGGCGCGGTCGCTGCCCCAGGAGGTCACCAACGTCGGCATCGCGCGCTCGCAACTGGCGATGCTGGGGACGCCGGATCCGCTGCCGGGGACGCCCAACCCGCCGTCTCCCGCCGCGGCGGCGCAGCTCGCGCCGAGGAAGGTGATCCCCCAGGGCTTCGATCTGGCGGCGGCTTCGACGCCGGCCATCACCCCGGTGGACCCGGCGCTGCAGGCCACCCAGCCCAAGCCGCCGCCCGACTCCATCGACATCGCGATAGAGCCCACGCGCCTCAATCCGGTGCCCAGGGGTTTCAGGGACCCGCGGCAGATGGTCACCATGGTGACCATGACGCCGCGCGCCCGGAAGGCGATCACCGCCGCCGTGGTGGTGGCCGGCCTGGTGGTGGTGGGCACCGCGGTGGGGCTGGTGGTGCACCGCCGGCAGGGAGCCCGGGCCGGGCAGGGAACGCAGGTCGCGGTGAGCCCGCCGGTGACGCCGCCGCCGCCGGTGACGCCGCCGCCGGTGACGCCGCCGAAGCAGCCCGACGTGCCGGTGGTGGTCTCGGTGAAGCCGCCCGACGTGCCGGTGGTGGCGCCGCCGGTGCCGGTGCCGGAGGACCCGCCCGTGGAGACCGGGCCGGACGTGAAGAAGCCGCCGCGCCTGACGGTGAAGCCGCCCAAGCCGCCGGCGCCGCCTCCTCCGGACCCGGGGAAGAAGGCGGGCGCGGTCTCGCTGGACAAGGTGCTGGCGCGCATCGAGGCCCTGGACCAGCGGTACCAGCAGGGCGGGGGGAGCTCGGAGCTGGCGCTGAAGGCGCTGACCACCAGGCGCAACGACGCGCTGCACGCCACCCCGGACGAGCTCAAGGTCATCTGGGCGTTCCTGGACAAGTGGGAGCGCTCGTACCTGTCCGCCCAGTGACGGCCCCGGCGCTTCAGCGCTTGAGCAGCACCAGGTCCCGGCTCTGCACCAGGTCCATCTCCCCGGCGAAGCGGGAGAACGCCTCGTAGTCGCCGGGGGCGATCCGCGCCATCTCCAGCCGGTACAGCTCGTCCACGGTGAGCGTCCCGCCGGCGACCTTCTCGCCGCGGTCATAGGCGCCGAAGCGGGTGTGGAGCTGGTAGCCGGCGATGGGCTCGCGGAGCGCGAAGCCGGCCGGGAGCTGGATCTCCGCGTGGGTGCGGGTCAGCTCGGTGTCGTCGATGAACAGCGGCGTCCGCCGCGAGCCGAGCTGCACGAAGCGCCGCCCCAGGTGCACCGGGAAGGTGACCGGCGGCAGCATCATCCGCTGCTGCGCGCCTTCGCCCTCCAGCCGCCCGAAGCGCGGCGAGCGGAACTCGTAGTGGACGGTCATCGGCGCGCCCACCTCGCGCTGCCCCTCCAGCCGCAGGGCGGACAGCTCCGCGCCGCCGAAGTAGCGGGAGAGCGCGCTCTGCAGCGCCTGCTGCTTCTGGTCCGGGGAGAGCTGCTCCAGCGCCTCGGCCAGCTGCGCCGCCTCGCGCCCGGAGTACTTCTCGTCGCCGGAGCCGGTGAGCACGCCGTCCGCCGCCAGCGACAGCTTCAGCTCCACCCGCTTCCCCTCCTCCTTGGGCTGGGCGGGCGTCCGCACCTCGCGGCCCGGGCGACCCGGCTCCGGCAGCAGCCACGCCTGGCGCCCGCCCGCCGCCTGCTCCGGGAGCTTCCCGAACGGACCGAAGCGCAGCGTGGTGTCCAGCCAGATCGGCGCGGGCTGGCCCGGCAGCTCCACCCAGAGGCCTACGAAGGGGAGCAGCGCCTCGTTGGGGAACCGGTAGGGCGCGGGGTCGGCGCCGAACGTCCGCACCGCCGCCACCCGGGCCGGGATGCCGATGGACTCCAGCGCCGCCTTGAGGAGCCAGAGCCGGCTGCCGCGGTCCTGCGCCAGCGAGGAGGAGGCGGACTGGCCCAGCCCGGCGTCGCGCCCGGGGAGCCGCTGCATGACCGCGCCGTAGAGCGCCTGCACCGCGTCCAGGCCCGTCTTGCCGGCCGCCGCCTGGCGCGCGAACTGGTCCAGCTCGAAGGTGAGCTGGCCCCGGTCGGCGTAGGCGTCCGCGTAGGCGGCCACCAGCGCCTGGGTCCCTTCCGTCCCCGCGCCGGCGGCGACGAAGGGGATGTACTCGGTGGGCGAGGGCGGCCCGCTGGGCTCAGGGACGTAGGGCGGGACGCGGCGCTCCTCGTGGAAGAAGACCTCCTGGTCGCCCTGGACCTTGAGCGCGTCCGCGGGGAGCTTGAGGTTGTGCGGGTCCGCGGCCAGGCGCGCGCCCTTCGGCGCCACCACCGTGTACGTGGACCAGTTGTTCGGGGCGTTGGAGATCTGGAAGTAGAAGTTGGTGGAGGTGAAGCCGGGCTGCGAGGGGCCGCGGGCGTCGTGCGCCTGCAGGTACTCGTACTCGATGAAGTCGCCCACCTGGACGCCGGGAAGCGAGACGGCCTCCTTGCCCTCGATGCCCTCGGGCTCCAGCACGGTGCCGTCCGCCTTGATGGTCCGCAGCGCCAGCACCTGCGCGCCGCTGGGGACGGTGACCTCGGCGATCTCCGGGATGCCGCCCTGGTCCAGCGCCTTCTGGATGACGTGGATGCGGTCCACCATCGAGCCGTCCGGGAACGCCTGGATGGCGGCGGCGTCCAGCACGTAGGCGTAGGGCGTGTCCTCCTGGCCGGGCGCACCGGTGTAGCCCTGGATGGCCACCTTGCCGTCGATGGCGTGCTCCTCCAGCGGCTCGGCGCCGGTGCGCGCGCGGGAGACGGTACGGCGCAGGGTGAGGTCGCTCCCGTCGAGGCGGAGCGCGCGCTCCCGCTCCTCCAGCGCCTCCTTCGGCTTGCCGGCCAGCTCCAGGTTCTCCGCCAGCCGCTTGGAGAGCTGGGCCGACCGCGGCCACAGCGCCGACGCGCGGCGGAGCACCGCCTCGGCGCCGTCCAGCTTGCGCTGGGACACGAGGAGGTTGGAGAGGGCGATGGAGGCGGAGATCTGCGACGGGTCGCGGTCCACCATCTGCTGGTAGTGGCGGGCGGCGCCGCCGAGGTCGCCGCGCATGCGGGCGTGCTCGGCCAGGCGCGGGCGCGCGCCCGGGCACAGCTCCAGCGACTTGACCAGGTCGTCGGAGAGGGCGATGGCGTCGCGCCGGCGGGCCAGGTCGTAGCGGGTGCCGAGCGCCTCGCAGAGGCCAGGCTGGGCCTGCAGCGCGTCCACCGCGCTGGCGTCCGCCTGGGCGTCGACGCCGAGCGTCAGGTTGACCCGCGACTCCATGGCGAGCACCGGGGCGCCGGGCGGCTGGACGGCGGCCTTGGCCTGCTTCACCAGCGCCGCCGCCTCCAGGGCGCGGCCGTCGTCCAGGGCCACCGCGGCGCGGGTCAAAAGCGCGCTCAGGTCCAGCGGGTCCTTCTCGGCGGTCACCTCGAGGTCGCGGGTGGCGCGGCCGCGGGCCACCTTCTGCGGGACGGTGCGGTCGCCCAGGGCCAGGTCGGCGCGCAGCGAGGTGAGGGCCGGGCCGGAGAGGACCTTCTCCAGCGACTGCATCAGGGCCTTGGCGCCGTCGCGGTCCCGAGGCATGGCGTCGCGGATGGCGAGGAACTGGGCCAGGGCGGGGCCGGCCTCCGGCTCCAGGGCGCGGGCCAGCGACTCGGCGGTGGGGAAGCCCCTGGGCAGCTGCGGGCGGGGAAGGCCGGACCAGCTGGGCGCGGGGCCCCTGGCCTCCAGGAACGTGAGGCCGGCCGGCTGCCCGTCGGCGCGGGGGAGGACGAGGGCGATGGAGGAGCCGCGGTCCTCGCGGAGGAGCTTGACCAGGACGCGGTGGCGGCCGGCGGTGAGGTGGACGGCCTGCTGGAGGACGCTGGGGAGGGAGCGGGCGAAGGCGCGGCGCTCCAGGACGCGCTCGCCGTCCACGTAGACGCGGTAGCTGCTGGTGCCCACGGCGCGGACGAAGTGGTCGGCGGGGGCGGCGGCCTCCACGTCGACGGCGAGGAGGTAGATGTCGCCGTCGTCGGGCTCGCCCTCCAGGTCGAAGCGGGGGTCGCGGAAGGTGAAGCGGCGGGGCTCCAGGCGGCCGAAGGGGCCCTGGAACGAACCGGAGAGGGCGCCGTCCTTCTCGGGCGGGGTGGCGTCGTCGAAGTCCAGCACGTGGAAGGCGGAGAAGGGGCCGAGGAGGGTGTACTGGTCGGGGACGCCCATCTCGGCGAGCACGCGCGCCTGGCCGTCGTCGTCGCCGCGGACGCCGCGGATGTGGGCCATGGCGCTGCGGAGGATCTGCGCGGCGTCGGCGTCGAGGCCGGCGGCCAGCGCCTTCTGGCCGCGGTCGAGGATCTCCTGGTCGAGGGGGACGGCGATGCCGGCCACGTCGAGGACGTACCGGGCGCCGAAGGCGGCCAGCGGGTGGTGCGGGGCGCGCTCGCAGAGATCCAGCGCGTGGCCGAGCGCGCGTTCGGGGTGGAGGCGGCGGCGCTCGAGGAGGAGCTTGCCGGCGAGGGCGTAGGGTTCGCCGGGGTCCTTCTGCAGGGCCTGGTCGAAGCGCTTCTGCGCGGCGTTGGCGTCGTGGTCGACGAGGTAGGCGTGGAAGCCGGCCAGCGCGGCTGCCCGCGGGCTCCCGTCCGCGCCCTTCCGCGCCTGCTCCAGCGGTTCGATCCCCCGGGGCGGGTGGGCGCAGGAGGCGAGGAGGAGCAGGGCGGCGAGCGCGGCGAGGCGCGTGCGATGAGGCATAGGCCGCCAGGGATAGCAGAGGTGGGGGCCGCCGGGGCGGCGAGTCAGCGGCGAGCGTCGGGAGCTTGTCTACAGCGCTCGAAACCTAGTCGCAGGCCTCAAAGAACCTCGCCTGGCTCCGGATGCACGCCCGGGCTCCGACCAGCTGCAACGGATCAGGCGGGGGCGGCCCTGCGAATACCCGGTCGCAGTCGCCGCGGTAGCTCCAGGCCTCCTCCACCAGGAAGCCGCTCTCGTGGCGGGTGGCCAGCAGGTGCCCAGCGGCGTCGTACTGGTACTGCCAGCGATGCCCTGGTTCCGCCATCCTGGTGATCACCCCACGGGGCCCGTAGCTCCAGTCGTTCACGGTCGTTTCACGGCCATTCTTGTCGGCGAGGTCACGTCGCCCGTGGTGCTCGAGCCTTCCGGCATCGTCGTAGGCAAACGTCTCGAGATAGCCTCCCCAACGGTGCCCGGAGACGCGACCGTCCTTCCATTCGATCTCCTCCTCCCGATCACGGTCGTCGCCGAACAACTTCCGCAGCGGCGGTGCGACGCGCACCTTTCTCACCACCCTGCCATCCACGTACTCAAGCCGGTCAAAGCCATCCAGCGGCGTCACAAGACGGTGCGCCTTGGCGACTGCCGTCAACCTCTTCCCGTCGCGCACGAACTCTTGAACGATGACGCTTCCCTCGTCCGCCATCCAGGGCCCGGAGGGTGGGGCCATCCCGGTCTCGGAGGGTGGGGGCCCCACGTAGGCCTGGGTAGTGGTTTCGATGCGAGTGAGCAGGCCGCGCTCATAGCGCAGGTCCATGCGCTCGATCTCCCGGCGCGCAGGCTCGTCACCTTCCTCTGGGGTCTGGCTGAAGGTCTCGATCGCCACCACCCGGTCGTCTTGCCAGTGAAGCCACTCGAAGCCCGTCCTTTCGAGTCGGCCACCCGTGGTACCGAACAGCAGATGCCCCGCCGCATCGTAACGGCGTTCGCGCGTCGAGCCCTCGCCGTCAGTGAGCGTGACGACACAAGCGGCCTGCGGCGGTGTCGACCTCCACTGCCCTTCACGCAAGACGGTCGCGCAACCAGTCGCGGCCAGCATCGTCATCACCAGCGTGAAATTCAGGACCGTCATGGGCCACCCGGCATAGCAAAGGTGGGGCACAATCACTCCCCGTGCGACCCAGACATGCGCTGGCCGGTGCCCTGCTCGCCGTCGCCGTCTCCTGCACAGGGAATGACCCGGCGCTCGTGGCCCACCTCCATGTCGAGGCGGGCTCGCTCAGCCGGTGCGTGGTGGTGGTCGCGACCAACGAGGACGGCGGCCGCGACGCGACCCTGCCCCGCCGCGTAGACGCAGGTGAGTCGCTGAACATCGGCATCTTTCGCGGCCAGCTCGGCGACCAGGTGACGGTCCAGGCGCACGGGTTCGCCTCGGGGAGCTGCGGCACGCTCCCGGACGAACAGAGCGAGCGGAGGGTGGAGACCTTCACCTCGGGTGCCGTTCCCGAATTCGACCTCACGCTCCGCGGCGAGGGCGACTGCGACGACGGACAGGACGGGGATGGGGATGGGCTGGTCGACTGCCAGGATCCGGCCTGTGCCGGCGATCCGGCCTGCGCCGACGCAGGGGACGCCGGGGACGGTGGAGCTCCGGCGGGCACGTTCCCGTACCCACCCAGCAATTTCTCCCCGGGGCCCCTCGCGGTCCCGGACGCCGGGCTGATCATCGACTGCGACGCCGGCTACGACACCGGCACCCGCAGCGGGTTCCTCTGCGGCGCCGCGAACCCTCCCTCGTACGTGCTCGATGGAGGGACCGCCGGGCCGGTGGTGCTGGTGGCGGTGAGCAGCCTGACCATCACGCCCACCGGGCGGTGGACCATCTCCGGCCCGAACCCGCTCATCGTCGCGGTGTTCGGTGACGCCGGCATCTACGGTCCGCTCCTCGGCGGCGCGGCCGGTGCCGAGGACGGTCCGGGCGTGCGTCGCCCCGGGTGTCCGGGGCTTGGGTACGAGGGCCTGGACGGTGGCAACGGCGGAGGAGGAGGCGGCGGCGCAGGCTACGGGCGCCCTGGAGCGCATGGCGCGGTCGGCGCCGGGGCGACTCCCGCGGCCGGCGGCGATGGCGGCCTGACGTTCGGGACGCCGGAGTTGGTGCCGCTGCGCGCGGGTTGTTCCGGAGGACAGGGTGGCGTCCAGAACACGGTGGAGCCGCTCGCGGGCGGCGGAGGCGGAGGCGCCATCCAGCTCTCGGCCGCGGGCATCGTCCAGGTCACCTCCGCCATCGGCGTACCGGGCGGCGGAGGCCGGGGCGCTACGGTCTCGTCCAACAACGGAGGCGGGGGCGGCGGCAGCGGGGGTGCCCTCCTCCTGGAGGGGAGACAGCTGGCCTTTGCCGGGACGGCGCGGGTGACGGCGAACGGCGGCGCGGGTGGCGAGGGCAGCGACGGCAGCCCCAGCGTGAACGGCGAGGATGGGCGGGTCGACGGCTCCTTCCCGGCGCTGGGTGGCAACGTCTCTCCGGGCCTCGCGGGTGGCGATGGCGGCGCCGGGACGGTGGACGCCACCTCCGGCCCCGACGTCACCGGCAGCAACTTCGGCGGCGGCGGGGGAGGCGGCGGCGTGGGGAGGATCCGGCTCAACGCCGTCCAGGGCTGCTCCTTCGAGACGTCGGCCGCTCAAGTGATGAGCCCACCCGCCACCAGCAACCGCGCGGGAGACGCAGGCTGCCCGTGAACGCGAAGCGGAATCCGTGGCGGAACGCTCGCTCAACTCAAGCGGACCTCGCGGACGCGGCCCAGAACGCCGCGGGGCCGTCAGGGCCCCTGAGTGGAGCGCCCGCTCAGCTCGCTCGGGCGGTAGCGGGCGCGAGCACCGGCTCCGCTTGCAGCACCACGGGCGCGGTGCGGGCCGGGTGGTGCTCGCGGTACGCCTCCAGCAGCAGCGCCGAGGCGACGGGGATCAGCGGCCGGATGAAGACCTTCACCAGCGGCACGCTCCCCAGCAACCGGAAGATGGTCAACCCGACGAATGGCGCCGGGAGCTGCTCCACGCACTCCGCGGGCGCATAGAGCGACCGCGTGAAGCGCTCCCAGAAGCGCAGGTACACGCCGGCGCCCAGCATCCACAGGAGCGGGGCCTTCTCCACCACCCACCGCCACGCGCGGAGGAACCAGGGCGCCGGCGCGACGAATTCGTCCACCCACGCGCGCTGCGACTTGGACGCCGCGAACACCACCTGCCAGTAGAGGATCCACGCGGCGATGACCGCGTTCCGCACCCCGTCGCCCGGGAATGGCAGGCTCACCAGCCAGCACATCGGGAGGCCCAGGGTGATCACCCACCACCCCCGGAGCTGCCGCTTCGCGCGCAGGAGCGCCCAGCGCAGGTCGAAGCGCGGGAGCGGTCTCCGCGGCGGGTCCTCCGGGGCGATGCCGGTGAGCAGGCACGCCTCGCGCGAGAGCTCCGAGTGGTAGTCGCGGCACAGCGCGATGACCACGAACTGCGCGCCGTACAGCACACCCCACAGCGCCACCAGCCAACCCAGCAGGCGCCAGGAGATCCCGAGCACCGCCAGCTGCCTCGCCCACGGGCGCGAGGACTCCAGCTTCGCCTCCGCGTCGGGGACCGCCGACATCGCCGCCGCCTTCAGCTCGGCGCGCACCTTCCGCGCCTTTGGCTCCTCCCCGGACGGCGGCTTCGGCGCCTGCGGGGGGAGGCCCTCCTTCCGGACGGACTCCAGCAGGTGCGCGAGCGCCGCCACCGGCGCCTCCTTCGGCGCGACCGCGGTCTTCTCCCCGGCCTGCGCCTTCCGGCGGATCTCCTGCTCCATCTGGCGCGCGTCGAGCGACCTCGCCTCCTTCAGGTCGAACGACGGCTCCTCCCCGGCTGCCGCCGCCTCGCGCTGGCCCCCGGCCAGCCGTTCCAGGCCACTCCACACCTCGTGCTTCAGCGACTCCTTCAGCTTCTCGCCGTCGATGCCCTCCACCGCGACGACGACCTCAGCGCGCTGGCTGGCGGCCCGCTCCAGCGCCGCGTCGTCCAGCGCGCGAGCGACGAGGATCGGCAACTCGTCGGGCATCGGCGCGCGGCGTTTGCCGCGGCCTTCCAGCCGCTCCTCGAGACCGCTCAGGCGGTCGGCGATCAGCTCCTGCTCGGCGCGGACGAGGGCGCGGTCCGCTGAGCCGCGGCGCTCGAGCTCCCCGGCGCGTTCCTCCGCGCGGTCCACCAGCACCGCCACCACCTCTCGGGCCGTGGCGCTGGAGGCCTTGTCGTCACTCCGCCCGAACCCGATGGCCAGCGCCAACACCGCCACCAGCAGCGTGGCGGCCACCTGGGCCACGCTGTAGCGCAGCCACCGCCCCCGCACGCGCGCATCCGAGAGCACGGTCCGCGCCACCACCACCGGCAGCCAGAACCCATGGACGAACTGGCGCACCTTCGACGCGCCCTCGGGGAGCTTGATCTCCCACGCCACGAATTGCCCGGCCCCGTCGGTGGCGGCGCGGCGGAGACCGTCCACGGCCGAACCCACCAGGGTCAGCCGGCGGGCGGCGGGCGGCGGTGGGAGGTCAGACTCGGCGGACACGGCGGCGGCCGGAAGGTAACACGCGCGATCCGCCCATCCATTGCATTGGGGCGGCGCGCTAGCGCCCCTTCTTGCCGCCCACGCCCTTCTTCGGAGGAGGCGGCTTGGAGGTCCCGCCGCCGTTCGTCTTCTTCGGGGGCGGAGGAGGAGTCTGCTTGGGCGGCGGCTTGGCCGTCCCGGTCACCGGCGGCTTGGGCGGGTCCACCGAGGCCACCGGCGGGGACGGCGGGGCGGGGGGCTCGTGGAGGACCTCGTAGCTGATGCGGCGGAACTCGCAGCCGCCCTCGATGCAGGCCAGCGACGCCACCGGCATCTTCGCGAAGAACTTCTTCCACCCGGCGCCGAGGCTGACCGGCTCGCCGACGGCGCGCTTGTCCTTGCCGGTGGTGACGAACGCGCGCATCTCGCCCTTGCGGTCGATGGACAGCTCCAGGTGCGCCGTCCCGTCGCGGGGACTGGGCGGCCCGAGCATGGTCCCGCGCCGCTCGCCGAGCGCCCACTCGAAGGCCACCGGCTCTCCGGCGCCGGAGACCACCACCGCGGCGTAGCGCCCGGGCGCGCCGTACAGCGCCAGCGCGCTCCGCGGCTCAGGCTGGGCGCCGAGGACCACCCGCTTCGCCCACCCCACCGCGCCGCCGGAGGCGACCTGGGTGGTGGCCTCCGCGGAGAGGTCCAGCTGGAACCCGTCCACCTCCGAGAGGTCGAGCGCGGCGCGGCCCACGGGGGACTTGTTGTCGGGCGGCTCGAACTTGATCCCCTTTCCCTCGGAGGCGATGGCGCGGCCGAAGGCCACCCACGCGAGGGTGTCCGGGCCGTCGCCCACGCTGATCGTCTTGAGGTCCTTCTCGTCGCTGATCCGCCCCAGCATCGTCAGCGAGCCCTTGTCGGGCATGTCCGCCGCCAGCGCCTCGGTGTTGCTCATCTGCGCGCCGTGCTCGTTCCCGTTGCGGAGGGCCGCCGCGCCCAGCACCACCGCCGCCGCCGCCACCAGCACGATGGCCGCGATGCGCACCACCCGCTTCACCGCGCGATCCACGGCCGCCTTGGCGCGCTCCACGGTGCTCAGCTTCCGCGGGCGCAGGGAGGTGCTGATCGGGATCAGCGGCTCCAGGTCCAGGATCAGCTCGGCGACGGACTTGTAGCGGTCCGCGGGGTCCGGCTTGAGGCAGCGCGCGACGATGGCGTCCAGGCGCTTGTCCACGCCGTTCTTCTTGTGCGACGGCGGATCGAAGTTGCCGACCGGCACCTCGCCCGCTGCCAGCTCGTAGAGGATGACGCCCAGCGAGTAGATATCGGCGCGGTGGTCGGCGCTCTTGGCGTCCACGCGCTGCTCGGGCGCCATGTACGAGAGCGTGCCCATGGAGACGTGCGTCTCGGTGACGTTGAACTTGCTGTCCGCGTTCTCCTTCTGGCTGAAGGCGGCCAGCCCGAAGTCGGAGACCTTGGGGATGCCGCCGGCCTGCTCGTCGAAGAGGATGTTCTCCGGCTTGAGGTCGCGGTGGATGATGCCGCGGCCGTGCGCGTATTCGATGGCCCGGCAGATATCGAGGCCGATCTTCAGCGCGGAGGTGGCGTCCAGCAGCGGCGAGCGCATCATCTCGCGCAGCGACGGCCCGTCCACGAACTCCATCACCAGGAAGTACGTGTCTTTGTGCTTCCCCTTGTCGACGATGGAGACGACGTTCGGGTGCGAGAGCGAGGCCAGCGCGACCGCCTCCTTCTCGAAGCGCGTCACGAAGGACTCTTCGTGGACCAGCTCCGCCGCCAGCAGCTTCACCGCCACCGTCCGGCCGAGCGAAAGCTGGATGCCCCTGTAGACCTCCCCCATGCCGCCCTTGCCCACCAGCTTCTCGAGCCGGTAACCGGGGATCAGGTCCGGCGGGCGCGGACGGCTGATGGCTGTGCTCTCGACGGTGGCCATGGGGGGAGGAACGGGGGGCCGCAGGGTAACGTGACGCCGCGTTCCCCCACAATGCGCGATTTCCACACGGCCGCGTTATGAAGCGTCCAATGACCGCCGCCAGCCAGGCCGCTCGCCTGCTCGCCCTGCACCAGGAGCTCGACGCCTGCACCCGCTGCCCGGCGATGATCGGCCCGGTGGTGCACGGGCCACCGGTGAAGAGCCCGGTGTTCCTCATCGGCCAGGCGCCGGGCGCGCGCGAGGGGGAGCTGGGGCGGCCGTTCGCGTGGACCGCCGGGAAGACGCTGTTCCGGTGGTTCGAGCAGGCGCTGGGGGTGAGCGAGGAGACCTTCCGCGCGAAGGTCTACATGGCCGCGGTGGCGCGGTGCTTCCCGGGCAAGGAAAAGAAGGGGGGCGACCGGAAGCCGGACGCCGGGGAGATCGAGCGCTGCCGGACGTTCCTGGAACGGGAGATCCAGATCCTCCGGCCGAAGCTGCTCCTGCCGGTGGGGACCATGGCCATCGAGCAGGTCTTCGGCGAGAAGCGGCCGCTGGCGGAGGCGGTGGGGAAGGTCGAGCGCGCCCGGTACCACGGGGTCCAGAGCGACGTCATTGCGCTCCCGCACCCCTCCGGCGCGTCGACCTGGCACGTGATGGAGCCGGGGAAGACGCTGCTGGCCAGGGCCTTCGAGCTGATCGCCGCGCACCCGGTCATCCGGCGAACGTTCCGCTGAGCGAGGGCAGGCGATGCCGCACGACCATCATCACGAGCACCACCACCACGAGAAAGACCAGCACGGGAACCCCAAGGACCTGGAGGCGTTCATCGCCAAGCTGGAGGACCCGGCGCGGGTGGAATGGCAGAAGCCGGACGAGGTGATGGAGGCGCTGAAGCTGGGGCCGGAGGACGTGGTGGGCGAGATCGGCGCCGGGCCGGGCTTCTTCACGCTGCGGCTGGCGAGGCGGGCGCGGCACGTCTACGCGGTGGACGTGGAGCCGCGGTTGCTCCCGGTGCTGCGGGACCGGCTGGTGGCGACGGCGGTCCGGAACGTGACGCCGGTGCTGGGGTTGGCGGAGCACCCGCTGCTCCCGCGCGGCGCGTGCGACCTGGTGCTGATGGTGGACACCCTGCACCACCTCCCGGACCGGGTGGCGTACCTGCGTGGGCTGGCGGGGTCGCTGCGGCCAGGTGGGCGGGTGGCGATCATCGACTGGCACAAGCGGGAGTTGCCGGTGGGCCCGGTGCTGGAGCACAAGGTGGCGCGGGAGGAGGCGCTGCTCGCGGGTGAACAGGCCGGGCTGGCGCTGGTCGACGAGCCGTCGTTCCTCCCCTACCAATACTTCCTGATCCTGAGGCCCTCTCTATGAAGCACCCACCCAGACTCGCGCACCTGGCGACGCGCGCGGTGATCGCCGCGCGGCTGGCGCCCACGTACGCCACGGTCCACAACGTTGACGACGAGGAGGCGCTCGAGCAGCTGGAGCGCGCGCTGCGGGGGTCGCTCTGGGAGCGGCTGCTGGACGCGGCGTGGGAAGCGATGCTGGGAGACACCAAGCGGCTGAGCGACGAGGCGCTGGTGGAGAAGGTGGCCGGGACGCTCAAGGATCGGCCCCTGAAGCCGGGCCGCCCGGCGGCGATGAGTCCCGCCTGGAGCGCGTTCCTGGTGCTCGCGGACCTGGAGGCGGGGACGGCGAGCGACGCGGCGAGGCGGGTGCTGGAGTCGGCCGAGGGGCAGAAGAAGGCGGCCGAGGGGCTGGTGGAGGTCGGGCGGTTCCTGGCGAAGGAGCTGACGCGCGGGAAGTGAGCGGCGATGCGGATCGCGTTCTCGGGCAGTCACCGCGTCGGGAAGTCCACCCTGGTCGAGCGCGTCTCCGAGCTGCTGCCCGGGTACGAGACGGTAGACGAGCCGTACTTCCTGCTGGAGGAGGACGGCTACGAGAGCGCCGAGGTCCCGTCGGTGGAGGACTTCGAGGCGCAGTTGGAGCGGTCGCTGGAGGCGCTGGAGGTGGGACAGCGGGACGTGCTGTTCGACCGGTGCCCGGCCGATGTCTTCGCGTACCTGCTCGAGCACGAGGATGCGGGGGCGTTCGAACCGGAGCGGTGGCTGGATCGGGCGCGCGAGGCGATGAGGACGCTCGACCTGGTGGTGTTCGTCCCGATCGACGAGGGGAGCCGGATTCCGGTCCCGGCGCACGAGGACCGCGCGCGCCGGCAGGCCGTCCACGAACGGCTGCATGACCTCCTCGTCGAGGACGTCCTCGGGTTCGAGGCCGAGGTCCTGGCCGTTCACGGCGACGTGCGCTCGCGCATCGGACAGGTCATGGCTCGCATCGCGGAGCTGGAGCGGCGGCGAGAAGGCTGACGCCCCCCGCACGCAGGCGCCCACCGTCGCGCGCGCAGCACCAAACGGGGGTCTGCTGCCTTCGCTTTCGTGCGCTCTGCAGCGCATCGCTCCCCGCGCGCGCTTGCGCGCGAATGTTCGCCGCCGGCGCCACCTGCTCCGCACGCCACCCACCGCTCCCGCGCGCTCGCGCGAACGCTTACCGACTGCGCCGTGCCCCGCACGACACCCACCGCTCCCGCACGCTTGCGCGCGAACGTTCGTCGGCTGCGCCGCACCCGCGGCTCCGTTTCCCACCAGTAGAGTTCCGCCCGCTCATGACTCCGCTCCGCCGCGCAGCCGCTATCGCCCTCTTCGCCTACCTCGCCTTCGCCTGCGCGCGCGCCCCCGCGCCCGCGGCTCCTTCGAAGCCCGTCGAGCAGGGCGCCTCGCCGCTCCCCGCCCGGAAGATCCGCGTGCGCGCCTACGCCGACGACGCCTACCGCGCCCAGAACCCGGGCTGGGAGGAGCGCGTGAAGCAGCTGCTGGCGCGCGCCTCCGACGTCACCGGCCGCCGCTTCAACGCCACCTTCGAGCTGGCCGACACGCGCGCGTGGGATTCGAACCCGCCGACCTCGGAGCTGCCCGCGTCCCTCCTCCGGAAGCTGGAGGCGCTGGACCCTGGCCGGGACGTCGACCTCGTCCTCGGGTTCGCCTCGTCGCTCCCGGCCCCGACCGTGGTGCAGGAGAGCCTGGGCCTGGCGCGCGCGCTGGGCCACCACGCCGTGCTGCGCGGGCTTGCGGGCCCCGCCGAGGACGGCGCCCTTCGCGAATCCCTCAAGGAGTACCCCGCCCAGCAACGCCAGGCGATCTTCGCCCAGCGCCGCTCGCACAAGGAGATCTCGGTCCTCCTCCACCACTGGGGCCACACCCTGGGCGCCCCGCACTCCGGCCAGGGCCTGATGCACGACGCCTACGACCGCGCGGAGTCCTTCTTCACCCTGGACTCCCTGGCGGTGCTCTCCATCGGCCTCCTCCAGAAACCGCCCGGCCTCGACGACCCGGAGGTCCGCGCCGCCTGGGCCAGGGACATGGAGGGCTGGCTCGCCTCGGACTCCGGCAAGGCGCTCGACCCGGGCGCCCGCACGTACCTCGCGGCGCTGGTGGCGGCCGGCAGCGCCGAGCCGGAGGCGGTGATGAGCCTGGCCGACCACGACCAGATGAAGCGCGCCGTGCAGGAGGACCAGGCCGGCCGCCACGAGGAGGCCGCCGCCCTCCTCCGCCCCCTGCTGGAGCGCCACCCCCGGCAGGCCCGCCTCCACGCCGTCGCCTGCCAGGTGCAGATCCACTCCGGCTCCTCCGGCGACGAGACGTGGGCGCTGTGCCGCCGCGCCGCCGAGCTGGACCCGAAGAGCCCCTCCGCCGCCCTCTTCGCCGCCGACCTGGCCGATCGCCGCAAGGACCCCTCCGCCGGCGAGGCGCTGGCCCGCGCGCGGGAGGTGCTGGAGCAGCTGAAGGACGCGCCCCCCGACCACTGGCTGTACCTGGCCGGGCTCCACCGCCACCGGGACGAGGTGAGCCTGACGGAGTCGGCGCTGGACCGCGCGGGCCTGCAGGCCAGCACTGCCGAGCTGCGCGAGTGGGTGCTCAGGACGCGCCGCTGGGTGGGCCTGGTCCCCGGCGCGGTGCCGCTGGAGCGCGAGGGCGCGTACGTGGGTGGCTTCCGGCAGGCGAAGCTGGACCTGGAGGCCGCCCGGTACTCCCGCGCGCGGGAGGAGATCACCGCCCTAGAGAAGGACTTCGGCGGCGCGGTGGGCGCGCTCACCCTCCGCTGCGAGCTGCAGATCCGCCAGGCCTCCAGCCCGAGCAACCTCCGCGAGTGCCGCCTCGCGCTGGAGCGGTACGGCGAATCCGTGCACGCCCAGTACCTGCTGGGCATGGCGCTGAGCACCAGGGCGGTCTGGCGCGACGCGGTGGCCGCGCTGGAGCGCGTGGTGGAGCTGGACCCCACCATCGCGGACGCCTGGTCCCAGCTCAGCGCCGCGTACCGCGCCTCCGGCAACGCCCGCGCCGCCGACGCGCTGCGGGACCGCTACCGGCAGCGCTTCGGCAAGCCGCCCACCTTCAAGTGAACCCTGCCGGGTGGCCTCAGAAGCTTCCGACCAGCGCCAGCGCCGGCGGAGCCCGTTCGCCCATCCGGGCGACCTGCGGCGCCGCCTTCGGGGCGAGCACGTCGGCGAGGGCCATGGGGTTGAACGTCACCTGGACTTGGGCCCCGGCCTTCTTCGGGATCATCTGGCTCTTCATGGCGAAGTAGCTGACCGCATAGCCGCCGACGGCACCGACCATGACGGAGGTCATGACGATCTTGGAGCCGTTCTGCTGGTCGTTGAACGCGCCCAGCACAAGCGCCGTCCCCAGCCCCAGTAGCCCGCCGGCCGCCGCCCCCAGGTCGATCAGGATCGCCTGCCCAAGCTCCAGGTGGACGCCCTGGAGCAGGAAGTACCCGGCGGTGGCGCCGCCCGCCGCGCCCAGCAGCCCCAGGCCGGCCAGGGCCCGCGCATCCGGGATTGCCCCGTTGGGGGTCGCCCAGAAGACGAATGGAACGGTCACGTACGCGCCCAGCAGGGTGGAGATCCACAGGAGCTCGGCGTCACCCCAGGTGAGGCGGAGCATGGGCCCGAGGTAGGAGCCGGCGACGACGCCGGCCGCCGATCCGGCCAGCGCGAGCCCGGCGGGGACCTGTTGTGGAAGCGACGTGTTCTGGAGCGAGGCCAGGATGATGATCGAGACCGCGTACGAGACCCCGGCGCCGATGTCGGCGCCCACGATGATCGCGTGGGCCGTGCCGGCGGTCATGTTGGTGTAGTTCGCCCAGAGCATGGCGCCCGCGATCTCCGCCGCTCCGAACAGGAGCGAGGACAGCGCCACCTGCTGGCCGTTGAACGTCATGAAATCGGGGCTCAACATCACGTACGCCAGGAACCCATGGAACGGGCCGTGCGAGGCGGCTCCGTAGAGCATGTTCGCCATTCCCCAGGTGGCGGGCGTGTTGAGGGTCAACGCGAACGGCACGAAGAAGCTCGCGGCGGCGGTCAGCATGTACGCGCCCGCGAACTGGGTGCCACCCGTGACGCCGAACGCGGTCGGGAGCAGCCATCCGTATGTCGAGAGGCCCGCGGCCGTGCTCACGCCCACCAGGCCCCAGCGCGCGTCTCCTTCGGAGGCGATGAGCGCCTGCTTGGCCGGGTTATCGCTGGCCGTCTCCGCGGCGACCATCGGCGGGGGGGGCGGCGGCGTGGCGACCGGTTCGACGGCGGGCGGCGGCGGCGGCGGAGTGTTCTGGTTCGAACCCGCGGGTGCTCCCTGGCCCAGGGCGGCGGAGACGGCGAAGGCGGCGATCACGACGGCATGCATGCGAACCCCCTCTCGAACGACTGGAAGCGAAGGCTACGCTCACCCGGAGCGGTGCCCCAGCAAATGCCTCGCACTCCGGGTGGGCCGCCCCTGGCGCACCGCGGCACGCTCGAACGTGAAAAACAAGAAATTTCGATCTACTCCGGGCCGCTCGCTGGCTGCGGCCCCACCACCCTGCTAGGGTGCGCGCCGCGCTTGCGGCTGTGCCCCCGCTGGCGCACCTGCCATGGACTTGAAGCCGATCGACGTCTCCGGGATTTCCCGGGATCCGTCCGCGCGCATGCGCTTCCTGATGGAGTTCGTCGGCTTCACAGACGCGGACCGGCGCGCCATGCTCGACTCCGTGGCGGTGCTGGGTCCGGTGCTGCCGGGGGTGCTCGACGCGCTCTACAACCACCTCCTCTCTTTCGACGACACGCGAAAGATCTTCCTGGGGCCGCGGGGCGAGGTGGACCCGAACTACATCGCCATCCGGAAGGAGCACCTCACCCAGTGGGTGCTGCGCACCGCGGGCGTCGCGGGCGATCCGGCGTCGCTGGCCGGGTACATCCAGGAGACCGGCCGCCGCCACACCGGCGTCGCGGGCGAACCGAACCGGATGGTGCCGCCCCGCTACATGGTGGCCCTGGCCGGCTTCGTCCAGAGCGCGCTCTGGAGCTCCCTCTTCGCCGCGCTGCCCGACAAGCCGGCGGAGGTCCAGCGGTTCGGGCAGGCGTGGAGCAAGATGCTGATCGTCCAGCTCGAGATGTTCCTGAAGGTGATGGCGCCGCAGTGGCCGGCCTGGGACGAGACGCGATGACCGTCAGGGACCTCGACACCGTGCTCGCCGCCGCCAGGCAGCAGCTCACCCGGGTGTTGGGCTCGGATCGCGCGCAGCAGATCATCGCCAACGCCTACAAGGTCTCGGGCCTGAAGGCAGTGGGCTCGGCCGCCGACCTGCTCCTCTTCGCGGACGCCCTGGTCGCCGAGGGCGGCTTCATCGAGGTGGTCGGCCGCGGCCTGAAGGTGGAGGCGCTGCTGCGCGGCGCCCGGACCTCGGCCTCGCAGGCGGTCGGCGCGCTCCGCTCGGCCCAGCGGTAGGCCTTCCCCTCCGGGCGCGCTCACCGCGCGACCAGCACCACCTTCACCAGCTCGGGCGGGCTCCCCACGCGCATCGGCGGGCCCACGAAGCCGCAGCCCCGGCTCACGTAGAGCCAGGTGAAGCCCTGGCGCGAGAGCCCGGCGGTGCGCTCGCCCCAGATCAGCCGGGCGATGCCGGTGCCGGGGAAGAGCTGCCCGCCGTGGGTGTGCCCGGAGAGCTGCAGGCCGATCCGCTTCGCCGAGACGTTCTCGAGGTTCGCCGGCTGGTGCGACAGGAGCACCGACGGGCGATCGGGGTCGCGCCCCTGGACGGCCAGGTTCAGGTCGTACCGGCTCTCCGCCCGGCCAGTCCACCGGTCGCCGCCGTCGCGCGAGCTCCAGTCGTCCACGCCCACCAGGTCGAACGACGCGCCCGCGTCGCCGATGCGCACGTGGCGGTTGCGCAACGACTCCAGCCCGAGCGACTTCACCGCCTCGATCCACGGCTCCGCGCCCGAGTAGTAGTCGTGGTTGCCGGTGACGAAGAACGCCCCGTGCGGCGCGCGCAGGGCGCCGAGAGCGGCCACCGACCCGCCGTGCTGCTCCACCGTCCCGTCCACCAGGTCCCCGGTGAGCGCGATCAGGTCCGGCCGGAGCGCGTTGGCGCGTGCCACCAGCTCGTCCATGAACTTCCGCTGGATGACCGCGCCCACGTGGATGTCGGTGAGGTGGACGATGGTGAAGCCGTCCAGCGCCTTCGGGAGCCCCGGGAGCGCGATGGGCACCTCGGTGACCTCCGGCGGGTGGAAGGCGCGCCAGGTGCCGAACACGCCCAGCCCGCCGCCCACCACCGCCGACCCGGCCGAGAGCGAGCGGGCCAGGAACGCGCGTCGTTCGGGCGTCACCGGATGGCCCTGGCGCTGCCGCCAGCGCACGTAGAGCGCGCGGGCGCCGTCCAGCGCGAAGGTGGCCAGCAGCAGGTACAGCGCGAAGCCCAGCCAGACCAGGAACGGGGTGAGCAGCCAGGCCATCGGGCTCGCGCTGAAGGCCCGCGCCAGCGGCCGCGCCACCAGCGCGCTGATGGCGAGGAGGATCATCACCCAGCGCGCGACGGAGCGGAGGCGCGCGTTCGTGGTGACGTCCCGCACCAGCCGCCGGTACACGTAGATGTGGCCCAGCGCGGCCAGCAGCCCCGCCAGGAAGAAGAAGATCACCCGCGCCGTGTTTCCGATCATCGCAGCAGTCGCAGCATAGGGCGGCGGGGCAGGCGGGCGCTCCCCCCTGGGAAGAATAGGCCGCCGGAGCCGGAGGTTCAGCCCGCTCCAGAACCCCCAGCCGAAAGGCCGAACATGCGAAAGCGGTCGTTCTTCCCCGGCGCTGCCCTGGGTGTGGCGCTGTCCGTGGCGGCGTGTACCTCGCCGCCGCCCACCACCGGCGAACCCTCCTCCTCCGACCCCGGCTCCAACCTGACCCCCAGCCCCGGCCCGGGCACTCCGTCCGGCTCCCCGAGCACCCCCGAACCCCCGGCCGCCCCGGCGCCGCCGGAGTTCTCGCGCATCTACCACGTGGCACCGTCCGGCTCGGACAGCTCCCCCGGCACCGAGGCGTCGCCCTTCCGCACCATCCGCCACGCGATCGCCGCGGTGGCGCCGGGCGAGGCGGTCTTCGTCGCCGCCGGCACCTACGCGGAGACGCTGGCGCTGGGGCCGCGCGCCGGGCAAGACGGCAAGCCAATCACCCTCCGCGGCCAGGGCCGGCCGAAGATCATCCCCTCCGGGGAGGGCGGCGGGATGGTGCAGTTCTCCCGGCCGGGTTGGGTGCTGGAAGGGTTCGACGTGGACGCGCAGGGCCTCCCCAGGCTCGCCGTCACCTTCACCGGGGACGTGCGCGGGTCCATCCTGCGCGGGAACGAGATCCACGGCGGCTCGCTGGGCGCGGGCGTCACCACCTACGACGGCGCTACCGGGGCGCGCATCGAGGACAACGAGATCCACCACTTCTGGCGCCCCGGCGACGACTCCCATGGCGTGCTGGTGCAGTGGACCTCGAAGGACGTCACCATCCGCGGTAACGACATCCACCACAACTCGGGGGATTCGGTGCAGTGCATCGGCCCGGAGAGCTACGCGGACGCCGCCGCGCCGGCCAGCGGAGTGCTGATCGAGAACAACCGCCTCCACGACGGCGTGGAGAACGCGGTGGACATCAAGACCTGCTCGCACGTCACGGTCCGCGGCAACGCCATGCGCGGCTTCCGGATCGCCCCCGCCGGCCAGGGCGCCAAGGGCGACGCGGTGGTCATCCACATGTCCGCCAGCTTTGTCACCGTGGAGGACAACGACATCTTCGACTCCGGGCGCGGCATCTCCCTGGGCGGCAACCGGGTGGGCCCCATGCCCTCCGGCGTGGTCATCCGCCGCAACCGCATCCACGACACCGTCGCCGTGGACGGCACGGACGGCGTGGGCATTGGCGTGGAGAACTCCCAGGGCGCGCGCATCGAGCAGAACACCCTCACCCGCCTCGCCGGCTACGCGCTGCGCGTGGGCGGCGGCACCAACGGCCCCACCGACCAGCTCAAGGTGCGGAACAACATCCTGGACGCCGCCTCGGCGATCCGGGTCGGCTCCTCCGCCCCCGGACTCCAGGTGGACTCCAACCTCTACCCGGCCGGCGCCACCTTCACCGTGCCGCAGGGGCCGGAGTCCTGGGACGCCTGGCGGGCCTCGGGGCAGGACGGGCGCTCCGTCATCGGCAGCCCCGGCTTCCCCTCCGCGGACTCCTTCGTCCCCGGCGCGCTCGCGGTGGACCACGGCCAGGACCTGGGCGGCAGCTACTGCGGCGCGGCCCCGGACCTGGGCGCTATCGAGACTGGGTGCCCGCCCCGGTCGTAGGAGCAGGAGTGGCCGGCGCGGGCGCGCCCTCCAGCACCACCTTCCGCGCGAACGCCTGGTCCATCCGGCCCAGGAACGCGCGGAAGGCCGGGTAGTCGGCGGCCTTCACCCGCGCCGCGGAGAGCACCACTTCGGAGGTGCAGACCAGCTTCGCCTCCGAGGGCTTCTCGCACGACGACACGAGGTGCCCGAAGGGGGACTCCTCCTTCACCGGCGCCGGCACGTCGACCGGCCGGTAGCCCTGGGGCAGCGCGTACTCGAAGGTGAGCCGGCTCACCCACGGCGAATCCATCAGCAGGTCGAACTTCCGTTCGGCGAGCGGCGCGAAGCTCTGGGTGTAGTTCCGGGAGCTGCCGTAGGGCGAGAAGCGCAGCCCGTTGGGGAGGACCTCCGCGTAGCGCGGGATGCCCAGGTCGAAGCCGACGGTGACGTCCTGCTCCAGCCGGGTGAGGTCGCTGACCCGGACGTCCTTCACGCTCAGCCCCGGGAAGGTCTGGGACCAGCCCTGCTCGAAGGTGCTCTTGCGCGCGTTGGCGGCCTGGTAGCTGCGCCGGTAGCTGGGAGCGACCTGCCCGCTCACCTTCGTCTCGCCGGTCACCTCGGCGCTGCCCCCCGGCTGAAGCTGCACCTTCATGGTGAGCGTGGTGGCGTTGTCCTCGGGCGTGGCCTCCGGCGTGGTGAAGAAGGTGCTGCCCTTGTCCGGCTCCACCACCAGCACGCTCGCCGCCCGGTCCGCCGAGGGCAGCTCCTTCGACCCGTGGAACTCCGCCGTCCCGTCCAGGAAGAGCTGGTACTTCGGCACGTAGGCGATGGCGTGGTTGAACGGCGCCAGCGACGCCGGCTCCTGGCCAATGTTCCCCAGGTGGCGCATCCGGAGGAGGACCAGCCGGCTGTCGATGCCGGCCGCCTCCAGCATGGCGTGGATGAGCGACGCCTTGTCCTTGCAGTCCCCGAACCTCCGCGACAGCACGCGGTCCACCCGGTAGGGCTTGTAGCCGTGGATGCCGAACTCCAGCGCCACGTAGCGGGTGTTGGTCACCACGTAGTCGTAGATGGCGCGGATGACCGCCAGCTCGTCCTTGCGGTTCACCCCCTTGAGCACGGCGGCGGTGGCCTTCTTCACGTCGTCGTTGGGGATGATCTGGTCCCGCACCAGGCCCCAGTAGTACTTCCCCACCTGCTCCCAGGCCCGGTAGGTGGAGACGTGGAGGGTGGCCACCACCTCCGCCCAGCCGGGCATGGACGGCTCCGGCACCACCTTGGCGACGTCCTTCCCCGACCACCGGTAGAGGACCCGCTCCTCGGGCATCTTCTGCTCCGAATGCTCGAGGATGGCGGGCATGGCCTGCTTGTCCCAGAAGAGGGGCCGGGCCGACGGCATGTCCACCAGGTAGAGGTAGCGGAGCTTGCGCGTGGTGCTCTGCACGTAGTCCACGTCGCCCCAGTAGTCGGAGAGCAGGTTCTCCTGGGCGGTGTCCTCCAGCCGGTACTGCAGCTCCAGGGTGTCGCCGGCGGCCAGGCTGGGGAAGGAGAGCACCTTGGCGCGGGCGTCGTAGTACATGCCGCTCCAGGGTTCGTTGATGTTCCGGTCCGCGTCGCCGTAGCTGTCCACCACCGCGCCGTCCGCCTTGGTGACGCGCGCGCGGATGACGCGCACCTCCTGCCGGTTGGGCGAGTAGGTGATGGGGTAGCTGCGGAAGGCGTCCACCCCTCGCTGGTTGTAGACCTTCACCGCGAGCTGGTGGAACCGCGAGGCCAGGCCGGAGCCCTGGACCCGCGTGTAGTTGTAATCGACGAGCGTGACCGCGTCCTCGCCCTTCACCGCCGCCGCCTCGGCGGCCAGCGCGCGCACGTCCACCAGGTACTCGGAGCCGTAGGCGCGGTCGTCTCCCTTGAGCGACCGCACCACCTCCTTGAGGCCGGGGTTCTGCGGGCGGAGCGCGAGCGAGCGCTCGAAGGAGGCGATGGCCTCCTGGCGCCGGCTGGCCTGGAGGAGCGCGCGGCCCTGGCGCTCGTGGACGTCGGGCTCGTCCGGGGAGACCTGGCGGGCCAGCGCGAACAACCGGTCGGCGTCGTCCCCGCGGCCGTTGGCGGCGTAGAGCTCCGCCAGCCGCAGGCGCATCTCGAGGTCGAACGGCTCCAGCTCCAGCTGGGTCTCCATCAGCTTCCCGGCCTCGTCCACCTTCGCCTGGTCCGCCAGCAGGGAGGAGATGGCCCGGCGCGTCCCGCCGTCGTCGTAGCGGAGCGCCAGCACCAACCGCATCCGGTCCATGGACTCCTGGGCGCGGTCGAACCTCCGCGCGACGCGGCTGGCCTCGCGCACCACGTCCACCGAGCGCGGGAAGTCCCGCAGCGCCTGTTCGATCAGCGCCGAGGCGCGGGGCCCCTCGCCCAGCTCCTCGTGTGCGCGCGCCAGCAGCAAGCGCGCCTGCGCGAAGCGGGGGAAGTCCTTCACCAGGGCGGAGGCGATCTTCAGCGCGCGCTCCGGGTGGGCCCGCGCCATCTCGTGCTGGGCGATGGCGTAGCGGGCCCTCGGGTCGTTGGGTGCCGCGGCGAGCGCCGCCTCCAGGTACTTCCGCCGGATGTTGTGGTCCTCGTCGTGCAGCTCCGCCGCCACGAGCTGGAGCTGCAGGTCGCCCTTGGCCGCGTCCGCCGCCTCGCTGGCCTGGACCCGGTCCGCGTGGTCGCGCTCGTCGAAGGCGCGCATCGCGCCCAGGACGGTGGCGTACTCGCCGCGGAGCTGGGCGTCCGCGGGCTTGGCCTTGACCTCCCGCTCCAGCGCCGAGGTGAGCGTAGGCATGCGGGCCGCGTTCGGTCCGGGGCCGCGCTCCAGCGGCGGCAGCGAATCCGCCAGCACCGGGAGGACGGTGGAGGGCGTCTCCACCCGGAAGTAGAAGCCGAACGGGCCCTGGTCCTGGCAGACCTTGAGCAGCACGCGGTTGAAGCCGCGGCGGAGGTGGACGGAGACGCGCGCCTGGTCCGGGCGGGCCAGGTTGTAGCGGTCGTCGGTGGCCGCCATCTGCCCGTTCACCCAGAGCCGGAACGCGCCCGACGCGCCAATGCCCAGCACCGCGTTCGCCTCCTGCGGCGACTGGAGGACGGTCACCGCGTAGCCGACCGACTCCTTGGCCGGCCGCAGCATGGCGCCCAGGTCCACGTAGCCGTCCTGCGAGCGCATGACGGCGCGCCGCCAGCCCACCTCGCGCAGCTTGGTCTGGTAGGTGGCCTTGAGGTCCAGGTTGGATTCGGGCCCGTAGTCCACCCCGCAGCCGGCCTTGCCCTCGTTGTCGAAGGAGCCGGTGACGTAGAAGTCGCTGACGAACCCGAGCTGGTGGAGCAGCTCCTGGACGCGCGGCAGCCGGCCCCGGGCCTTCTCCAGATCCGCCAGCAGCCAGCGCGCCGTGAAGCGGGTGAACGGGTCCGCCACCGCGCGCTCGGAGAGGTTGCTGTAGGTCGCCACCAGCGGCGCCAGGTCGTCCGTCTCGTCCCGGAGGCGGTTCAGGCGCAGCAGCTCCGCCGCGCCGCGGGGCGAGCTGCCCAGGCTCAGCGCCGCGCGCGCGTGCTGCCGGACCGCGACGGCCACCGGGTCGTCGGAGGGCCCGGCGGGGGCGACCGGCGGTGGCCCGGCGAGGGCGGCCCCCGAGAACGCCGAGAGAAGGAAGAAGAGTCCGAGAGAACGCATTCGCTCCCTGTGTAGAGAGTCCGTCACAAACACTCAACCGGAACCGGCGAATGGCCGGGCCGATTGAACAGCCCCTTCCGCCGAAAATGCCCGCGCCACCGCCGCCAACTCCACCCGGTGCGCCCCCGCCAGCAGCAGCGCCTGCGCCGCGGCCCGCGCGGTGGCGCCGGTGGTGACCACGTCGTCCACCAGCAGCACGCGCTCGCCCTTCATCCACCCGTGCCCCACGAACGCGCCGCGGACGTTCGCCTCCCGCGCGGCCAGGGTCTCGCCCACCTGCCGGGCCGTGTCGCGGACGCGCTGGAGGGCTCGAGGTTCGAACGGGACTTTCAGCGCGCTCGCCACCTTCCGGGCCAGGAGCTGTGCCTGGTCGTACTGGCGCGACCGGAAGCGCGCGCGGTGGAGCGGGATGGCGGCCACGGCGGTGACGCGGCCGCGGACGCCCTCCGGCACCGAGGCGGCGATGAGCCGGCCCAGCGGGTCGGCCAGCTCCGGCCGGTCCTCGTACTTGAAGCGGTGGACGGCGGCGGCCACCGGGCCCTCGTGGATGAACGGGGCGCAGACGCCTTCGAACGGCGGCGGCCGGTCCCGGCAGCGCGGGCACACGTCCTCCGGGAACGCGCCTGGCTCCGCGCACCGCCGGCAGCGGCGCTCCGGGAGCGGCGTCAGCATCCCCTGGCACTCGCCGCAGAAGGGCGCCGCACGCCCGACCACCCTGGAACAGCCCGCGCACAGCGCCGGCCACAGCACGTCGATCAATCCCGACAGCAGCTCACCCAGCACGCTCGCCCTCCCCGGCGGGGCGGTGAGCATCCGGCGTGCCATGCGCGCGCCTGAGTGAGGGCTGGGCGCGCATCCGTCCAGGAGCGCGCGAAGCGACCGCGCGCGGAGACTGGCGCGCGCGCTCCACCCGGCTCTCAGGTGGCGAGAGCCCTCACGGACCGCCGCTCGTCAGGCACTCCGTGAGCTGCCGGCTCTGGGACCATCCACATTCCCCGTCCCGCTGGGGCTCGCAGACGGCTTCCTCGCTCTGGTAGCAGGCGAACTCCGGCTGGAAGCTGCACGTCGAGACGGCGTCCTCTTTGTCCGAGCACAGCTCGCTGGAGCATCCGCCGATGTGGCAGGACCCGACCTCGATGGCGCCGGAGCTGGTCTGCCGGCCGCTGCCGACGCTGCTGCACCCGGCGAGCATGGACCCGAAGGCGAAGACGAAACCGATGGCGGGAAGGATTCGCATGGTGGCCACCGGGAAATCCGCACTCCCCGGCCCGCCGGCAATCCCGCCGGGACGTGCTACGCGGGCGCTCGCCTGCTCCGCCGCGGGGCTACTACCTGCTGCTGCTCCAGGTCTTTACGCGTGGGATTCCGAACTGGATCGCGCTCCGCCCCGCCTCGACGACCGCCACGCCGAGCGCTTCGCCCACCGCGCGCGCCAACTCGTGCCGATCCCTGGCAGGAACGCCCCGGTGGATCGCCACCTTCTTCCCGTCCCGGGTTTCCAGGAACAAGGCGTAGCTGACGTAGGAGGGGCGGGAGTGGCCGTGGAGGTCCTCGTCCCAGTGCTGGCGGCTCGTCAGGACCACCCGGAACGGCGCATACGTCCCCCGCACCTTCCCGTTCCAGCGCCGGAGCGTGGCGCGACCCGGCGCGAGCTCCCAGCTCGTCGGATGGCGGCGGAGCAGGCTCCTGCCGCCTAGCACCGCGGTCGCGGCCGCCGTCGCCAACCCCAGCGCAGGAAAGACCGTGCTCAGGGCCACGTACGTGAACCCGGTCTTCAGCGCCGTCCACCCGACGTCGGCGAGGATCGGCATCCGGATCTTCCCCGGGTCGAGCTGGAGCAGGACTTCGCCAGTGGGGAGCTTCCTCACGTTCCACCACCGCCCTGCGCCGACCGGCTCCGCCATCACGGGCTTCCGTGCCTTCATGGGCCGGCGCTCATTGCAAGAACCCGACCCTGACCGCGCTCCCTCACGCATTCGCGGAGAGCGATCGAACCTGGGGCACCATTGTGGTGCAGCGCTGATGCTCAGCGTTCGATCTGCACGAATTCCACCGCCAGCGCCTCGGCCATCGCCCGACCCATCTCCAGCAGGCTGAGCTCGCGCTGCATGGGTGGACCCACTTTGATGTTCTTGCCCGGCGTCACCAGCAGGAGCGTGGTGGACCGGTCACCCTCCGGGTCCACCGCTGATTCGAGGCGAACCTCGGAGACGAAGAACGCCATCTCCCCCGTTCGCCCACCGGGCCGCGTCGCCATTCCAGGCTTGAGCCGCCACACCTCCCCCTGTCCCTTCACCTGGGCCCACGCCAGCAACCCCAGCCCGAGGACCCCGGACGCCGCCCACACCACGGGCAGCGGGTGCTCGTCCATGTACACGAGGCCCCCCATGGCCATGACCCCGAACGCGACGAATCCCACCGTCCAGCGGAACGTCCGGCCGGCCGCGGACTTCACCGTCAGCACCACCTCACCGGAGGGCAGCTTGCGGGTGGACCACCATTGCTTCGTCGCCGGGTCGCTCATGTGGTCGGCGGAGCAGAAGGCGCCGGAGGCACCGGGACGGCCGCGACCACCGGCGGCGGCCGGCGCTTCCACAGCCCGCCGTCGGCGAACGACTGCCATCCCCACCGCAGCCACCCGAGCATGGCGAGCGCCATCCACATCGACCACGCCAGCATCGCGCCCCGGTAGACCAGCATCGGCACGGAGACGATGGTGGCGGTCGGGAGCGCGACCTGGGTGCGGTCCTGGAACCAGCGCAACTGCCACGGCGAGCTCCCGTTGCCGGACACCTGCATCTCCGGCTGGCCCAGCAGCCCCCCGTGCACGGACACCGCGAGGATGGCGATCGCCACCGCGGTGATCAGCACCAGTCCCACCTGCCGCAGGTTGAACCACGCGCCGGAGAGCTCCTGCTTCCGCCGCCACCCGAGCAGCAGCAGCCACCCGAACACCACCAGGATGGCCGGGATGGGCACCTGCGACAGCCCGAGCGCCAGCAGCACCCAGTGCCTCGTCCCCAGCGGCGTCCACCGGACCTGTCCCAGCCCCACCGACACGCCCAGGAGCACCAGCAGGAAGCTCCAGAACAGCACCGCCGGCCCCATCCGCGGGCCCCACAGGAACAGCACCCACCGGTCCTGCGGCACCTTCACGCTCAGGTCGGCGTTGACGGTGGGCGTCCCTGCCTCCACCTCCGGCGTGCGCCACGCCCCGGACATCCCGCCGTTCTGCCGCCACGCCAGGGCGATGCTCATCGACCCCGGCACCAGCGGGATGGCGACGGTGCGCCCTTCCTGGCGGATCGGCTGCTGCGCGCCGTTGATGGTGACCGACTGCAGCTCCGCGCCCTCGGGCAGCTTGAGCGGGTGCAACCCGCCGCGCGACGAGCGCAGGTTTGCGGTGAAGGTGACTGTGGTGGCGCGCGCGCCGGGGGTGACCTCCAGCGCGGACTGGTCGATGGTGAGCGTCTGCCCCTGCACGCTGCCGGGCCGGATCACCTCCACCTTCACGGACTCGCCCGGCCACGGCCACCACTCGGGGAGCTTGGCTCCGGAGGCGTCCTGCTGCGCCACCACCGGGATGCCGGAGAGCTGCACGTGCCACACCGGCGACACGTCCAGCCTCCAGACTTCCACCCAGGGGATCCCCTTCGGCGCAACCAGCTCGATGGGCGACTTGGGGTCCAACACCGAGCTCCAGGCCGCCACCGTAGAGTTGGCGGGCATGTTCACCAGCGCCTTGCCGCCCTGCACGCGCAGCTCGCTGGAGGTGACCGATTCGCCGGGGAGCAACGGCACCTCCAGCACCACCGCGGCGCCGGTGGGCGTCATCCGCTCCACCCGCGTCTCCACCGTCCACTGCAGGCCCAGCACCAGGTATCGCTCCACGCGCACGAACGGCGGCAGCGTCCCGAGCTGGAGCGCGGCGCCCGCGCCCTTGTCGCCCTGGCCCTTGCGCGAGAGCTGGAGGTTCTCGTCGGAGAGCCCATCCTCGTGGAGCCCGTCCAGCGTCCAGCCCTCCACCTTCGCCTCCACGCGGTGCGGCCGCAGCGGCAGCTCGATCTGCACCGTGGCCCGCGGCGGGAGCGCGCCCTCCAGCTGTACCTGGTGCGCGCCCTCGGACACCGCCAGCCAGAGCGTCCCGTTGGTGGCGCGCCAGAGGGCGGCGCTGGGACGGCCGTCCACCAGCACCGTTTCCGGCACCCAGTGCTGCGCGTTCCCCGGCAGCGGCACCGCGGTCTCCGCGCCGGCCAGCACCTCCAGGCGGAGGCGAAGCGTGGACGGGGTGGCCTCGACCAGCATGCGCGGGCTGGAGGCGCAGCTGGGCGCGCAGTCCGGCGCCTCCAGGAGCCGGCGCTTCAGCTCTTGGAGCGTGTCGGGGGACGGGGACGGTTCCTCAGCGCGCGTCGCACCCGGGAAGGCCAGCGCCAGCAGCACCGCGGCAGCGGCGGCGGTCTTCGACGTCCGATCGCGCTGCGGCCACGGCCAGGGCGAGGCCGGCACGCGGAGCCAGCGCCGCAGCGGCGCCGGCCAGAAGCCGCCGGGGAAGCCCAGCGTCGCCAGCACCAGCAGGGCCAGCAGCAGCACCCG
>DATBSS010000008.1:0-3225 GCA_036559665.1 Myxococcaceae bacterium | reverse complement strand
TCTGGCTGCTGCAGGTCGCGCTCATCGGCTTCGTCTTCCCCAGGGTGAGCTGGCAGGCGCACCTGGGCGGGTTCCTCTTCGGCCTGATGTGCGGATACGCGCTCAAGCGGGGCCGCGACACCTTCTGGGCGCTGGCGCCCTTCCTGGCGATCGGCGCGGTCGGCGCGGCGCTGGCGGCCACGCACTCCTCGCTGCACCCCGGTTAGCGCGGGGAGAGCTCCAGCTCCGCGTCGCCCAGCGCGGAGGCCATCCGGAAGGTCACCGTCCCCGTCCCCTCCGGGATGACCTCCGACCCGTCCGGGAGGGTGCGCGGGAAGCTGATCTTGAACCCCACCCAGAACTCGTCGAAGTAGGGGTAGAGCGACCGCAGGTCCATGGTGGACCGCCCCAGCCGCTCCACCTTGCTGGGCGCCACCTCGCCGCGCGCGGTCACCAGGGCCAGGCGCCACTGCCCGCGGGGCCTGTCCACGTCGTCGAAGCGCGGGTCGGTGAAGTGGGCGGCGAGGAAGACCTCGTGGGCGGCGGCGGCGGCGGTGCGCTCCCCGGCGAGCTGCCGCTCCACCTCCGCGGCCGGCAGCCGGCGGAAGGTAGCGGCGCGCCGGACCCGCGCCTCGCGGAACGGGACGCTCTGGAAGGTGGCCCAGCAGAAGAAGCGGGTGTCGAACCGGTCGTACAGCTCGCGGTGGTCGGAGTAGCGCGCCACCATGGACTGGTACTCGCGCTCCGCCGCGTCGTTGGCGTAACGCGGCGGCACGTCCCCCACGCGCGGCACCTTCCACCCCCTGGTGTCGCACGCGCACAGCGACACCACCGCCACGGCCAGTAGGGCGCGCGCGAGTCTCACGAGGGGATGAAGTCCTTCCGGGTGAAGAGCGCGGTGAGCTGGTACCCCTTCGCCTCCACCGCCTCGCGGCCGCCCTCCAGCCGGTCCACCAGCGCGAACGCCCGGCGCGGCTTCAGGCCCTCCAGCTCCGCGCGCTCGAAGGCCTTCAGCGTGGACGCGCCGGTGGTGACCACGTCCTCCACGATGGCCACCGGGGCGCCGGTCTCGATCAAGGTGCGCCCCTCGATCCACGCGCCGGTGCCGTGGCCCTTGGCCTCCTTGCGGACGATGAACGCGGGGATGGGCTGCCCCGCCAGGTACGAGGAGAGGCTGACCGCGGAGGCCAGCGGGTCCGCGCCCAGGGTGAGGCCCCCCACCGCGCGCGCGTCCGGGAGCTCGCGACGGATGGCGTCCCAGAGCAGCCGGCCGACGAGGAAGTGCCCCTCGGCGGTGAGCGCGGTCTTCTTGCAGTCGATGTAGAAGTCCGACGTCTTCCCGGAGGAGAGCACCACCTGGCGCCGCTCGAAGGAGAGCTGGGTGAGCAGCTCCAGCAGCCGCGACCGGTCGCGCGCCAGCCCGTCCATCACTCCTTCGACTCCAGGTAGGCGACCAGGTCGGCCGAATACCCCAGCTGCTGCAACAGCTCGCGCTTCCGCTCCGGCTCCAGCGAGGAGAAGACGTCCGCCAGCAGCGCCAGGTCCTGGTTCAGGCTCGCCATCCGCAGCGTGACGTCCAGGGCCAGCTCGTCCGCGTCGACCTCTTCCTCCTCCTCCTCGACCTCCCCGCCCGGGACCTCCACCGACTCCGGCGCCAACTCGCCCTCCCCCACCGCCTTCTCCAGCATGTCCCGCGCGGCGGGGGTGAGCCTGCCTTCGCCCTTCAGCCGCTCCCGCGCCGCCGCCAGCACCTCGGCGGAGACGGGGGCCTGGTCGACGGCCGCGGAGAGCGCCATCAGGAGCGCGTCCTCGTCCGACAGGTCGGTGTGCAGCCGCGCCACCACGCGGTCGCGCTGGAGGAAGCGCAGGGCCTCCACGCGCCGGAAGCCGCAGATGACCTGGAACCGGTCCGGCGGCTTGAGGCGGAGCTCCACCGGGAACAGCTGCCCCAGCCGGGCGATGTTCTGCGCCAGCCGGTCGATCTCCCCCGCCGGGCGGATCCGGAACCGCTCGTCGGCGGCGTCGATGCGGTCGAGGGCGATGTTGGCCGGGGCCACGTGGTGCCGCTTCGCCCGCTCCACCGCGGCGAACGCCGGCGGCGCGGGTGGCGCCGGAACGACCGGGGCGGCTGAAGCGACGGCCACGGAGAGCGGCGCGGCGAGCGGCACGAGGCCCGGCACCGAGAGCTCCGTCTCCTCCGCCACCTCGGCGTTCTCCAGGTCCGGCATGTCCGGGTCCACGGCCATGGAGGCCCAGGAAGCCTCACGCCCGGCGGAGCGTCAAGCGTCCCGGGCGTCCTGGCCGCGCCTACTTCGTCTTCTTCTTGATGATGACCTTCTTCTTGGCGGCGGCCCCCACCAGCGGCGGCGTGGGCGCCTCCTGCGGCTTCGGCGCGGACGCGGCGGAGGCGGGCGCGGCCGGAGGAGGCGGCGGCCTGGGCGGCGAGGCGGCCGGCGACGGCAGCGCGAGCGGCTTCCGCTCCACGGTGGTGGCGGACGAGCGCGCGGGCGGCGGCGGCGGGCGCGGCGGCGCGGCGCCAGGCCTCACCTGGGGACGGACCACCGGGCGCGCGGGGCGCTCGGCGGGGAGCCGGCCCGGCTCCACGTCTCCCATGTCCACCCGGCCTCGGAACGACGCGCCGTCGACGATGATCACGCGCGGCGCGCGGATGTCGCCCACCATCCGGCCCTCGCGGGTGAGCTCCACGCTCTCGGTGGCGTTGATGTTCCCCACCACCACGCCGGAGATGATGGCGTTCTTCACCGCGACGTTGGCCTTCACCACGCCGGTGGGTTCGACGATCAGGGTCCGGGTAAGGGTCAGCTCACCTTCCACCCGACCCTGGACGGTCAGGTCCTCGTCGCCCGTCAGCTTGCCGCTGATCAGGATCGACTGGCCGATGACCGTGTTGTTGCCGGCCCCGCCTCCCACGTCCTTTTGGGCCATGGGTCAGCGCGCCTTCTCGTCCATGTCGACGTTGCCCTTGAAGGAGGCGCCGTCGGCGATGAGGATTCGCGGGGCCTTGATGTCGCCGACCACGCGGCACTCGCTCTTCAGCTCCACCTTGTCCGAGGCCGCGATGTTCCCGGTGACCCGGCCGGCGATCTCCACGTTCTGCGTCTCGATGTCCGCCTCGACGACGCCGGAGCCCTCCACGTAGAGGGACTCCTTGAGGGAGATCTTCCCCTTCACGGTGCCCTGGATGACGAGGTCCTCGTCCCCGGAGATCTCACCGTCGATCACGAT
>DATBSS010000007.1:0-11368 GCA_036559665.1 Myxococcaceae bacterium | reverse complement strand
GCCGAAAGGCGCTCCTGACGCGCCTGGAGGCTCCACACGTGAAATTGCTTGCCGCCATCGCCGCTGTCTCCGCCGCCGCCCCCTTCACCGCGCGCGCCCAGACCCCGCCCCCGTCGATCTCGGTGGAGGCCACGCCCTCGCCCACCGCGCCGGCCACGCTGGACCCGTTGGACGGCGTGATCGACCTCAGTGCCTACCCGGCCGCGCAGCGCGACGCGATCTGGGAGCGGTACGGCCGGAAGAACCACATCAACGTCAACATCCTGTACCCCATGGGCGGGCTCATCATGACCACCGTGGTCACCGGGTTCCGCACCAGCATGGGCCTGCAGGGCCAGGGCGCGATCAGCGTCCCGTTCGAGTACGAGCGGTGCCTCAACCGCGGGATGTCGGTGTTCGGCGTGCTCCAGCCGGAGGCGTCGTTCGACCAGGGTGAAACCAAGCACACGCTGGCGGTCGGCGCGGGCGGGCGCGCGTACTTCACGGGCACCGCGCCGGATGGGTTCTGGATGGGGGTGCATGCGTCCAGCGTGCTCCCGGTGGACTCCGTCACCATGCGCATCGAAAGCGGCTACAACGGGGTCTTCGCGAACGGCCTCACCGCGTCGTTCGGGATGGGGGCGGGGTTGACGCACTCGTCCACCGCGACGATCCCCTTCTCCAGCGATCCAATGCCCTGGCTCCCGGCGTTCGGCATCCGGTTCACGGTCGGCTACGCGTTTTGATCTCCTGGTACCACTGGATATAGGTCTTGGCGGGGCACCGGCGGATGGCCTCGCCGATCACCTCCAGCGGCACGTCCTCGACGCGTTTGAACCGGATGCAGGACTTCCCCATGTCGAGCTTCTTGCCGGTCTTCGCCCACGCCTCCTTGAACCACCGCGCCTCGGGCGCCGAGCCGTAGATCCCCATCAGGTAGAGCGACAGGTGGTTCTTCTGCGAGGCCAGCGCGGCAAAGGGTAGGGGCTGTTTGGGGTCGCCGTTGTAGCCGGCGGGGAACGCGCTCAACGGGATGTAGTAGCCGATCACCCCGTACTGCATGCCTTCGGCGTACCCGCCGTCGAGGTTGGCGCGGATGACCTTCCGCACCGCGGCCACCGCGCGCCGCCGGTCCTCCGGGAGGGACTTCAGGTACTCCGAGACGGTCTTCGCCTTCGATTGCATCGGTCCTCCTGGAGCTGCAGCGCCATGTACCCGAGAAGCAGCGCGGTGAGGAGAGGCCACGGAGCGCCGGTACCGCCCGCCGCGCACCCGCCGGCTCCCGGCGTCCCCGAGCACGGGCGGAAGCAGCGGCACGCGTTGGCTCTTCTGGGCAAGAGCCGCGCGCAGGGGCCGTCCGGACACTCCCGGTCCGCGGCGCACGCGTCCCCGAACGCGCCCTCGCGCAGCGACAGCAGCATGCATCGCCCGCCGCCACCGGGGTCCGCGACGCAGGAGAGCCCAGCCGGACACTCATGCGCGCCGGCGCACCCGCGGGCGCAGAAGTCCATGGCGGCGGCGGAGACGCGGCCGTAGCCGGGAGCGGCGGCCTGCGTCTCCTGCACGAACGGCAGGATGAAGTCCGGGGCCGCCGCGTCCGCGCGGACGTTGAACGCCGAGGCGCGGCATCCGGGGTCCCCGCTGGCGGAGACGCCCAGCAGCCACTCGCGGCCGCCGTCCGTCACGAACACCGGCCCGCCGCTGTCGCCGGTGCAGCTCATGGCGGGGCCGGGCGCGCTGCTCACCCCGGTGGCGGTCACCGCGCTGAGCGTCATCCAGCCGGAGCGCTTCTCCCCCGCGGCCAGCTGGCCGGCCGCCGTGGTCCCGAAGCCCACCACCCGGACCGCTTGCCCGGCTACCGGCTCCGGCACCCCGGACGCGAGGGCCGCGGGTGCCACGCCGACCGGCACGGCGAGGCGCAGCAGCGCCAGGTCATGCTCGTGCGTCGCCGGGTCGTACGCCGGGTGGCGCCGCGCCGACGTCACCAGGGCGAACCGGCCGCCGGGCTCGCCGAGCTTCGACCCGAGGAAGACCTCGTACTGCCCGTCCTCTCCGAAGACGTCCAGGCAATGGGCCGCGGTCAGCACCACCCGCGGGGCGATCACCGTCCCGGTGCACAGCAGGGCGAGGTCCGTCTCCTCGCACCGCGTCCGCCGCGCCACCAGCGCGACCACCGCGGGGTCGCCGGGGTCCGGATCTCCTCCCACCACGGCGGACCGCGACACCGACTCGCGTTCGACCCGGCACCCGGCGGCGGCGATGGCGACCGCGAGGGCCAGCCACCGCGCGCGCCTCACGGTGAGCTTCCGGCCGCCTTGACCTGCTCCTTCAGCGAGGCGATCTCGCCGTCCAGCTCCGCTGCCCGCTGCTTGGAGCGCTCCAGGAGCATCCGCTGGGCCGCCGCGCGCTCGCGATCGCCGCTCCGCTCGGCATCCCTGACCTCGTCATCCAGGCGCTTGATCCGCTGGTCGAGCGCCTGGGCGATCAGGATCGTCTTGTCCAACTGCCAGTTCGCCGTCCTGGGCTGTTCGGGCGGGAGGTCGAGCTCGTCCTCCGACGGGACGGCGGACGCGGTGGGGGGGGCGACCGGGGCGCCCGGGGCGCCCGGAGCGTCCGGCGCGGCGCGCGGCGCCTCGGGTTTCGAGGGCGCCGGCGGGGCGGGCGCGGGGCGGGACGGGGAGACCTGCGCCTCGACCTGCTCGGCCACGAGCACCGGAGCCTCCGCGGGCGCCGGGGCCTGCGGTTCGCGATCGGTCGCGAGGTACACCCCCACCAGCGCGATGAGGCCGGCGAGGGTGGCCATGATGAAGAGGCGTCGGCGAGGCATGGGTATCCGTCGTTCCTAGAGGCGCAGCTTCCATCCGCCCGGGTGATGTTCCATCCGGAGCGACACTTCCCGCCGCCGCCCGTTCTCCTCCAACAACCGGACGCGGACGATGACCGCCTCCGGGTCCCGGCCGTCCACCTCCGCCCCCAGCACCTCCACCAGACGGTACTCGTGGCGCTGGAGGGAGTCCACGGTCGCCGGGCAGTCACCCTGCGCCAGCATGGGCCCCAGCACGGCGCAGTCCTTCTCCGGCAAGGCGGCGAAGAAGCGCTTCACGCCTTCCCCGGCCTGGGCGCGCTTCTCGCCGTCCGACAGCAAGCGCTTGCCGCACCCGCCCGCCGGCGCCACCAGCAGCAGCGCCGCGACCGCGCCGGCTCGAGCGAGCCGAGCTACCCGGATCACCTCGCGCTCCGCTAGTAGCAGTCCGGGGCGAACAGCTCGTCGTCGGCGGCGGAGGTGAACTGGTCATCGCAGTAGAGGCTGGCCAGCGCGTGCCCGTTGCGGACGCACCCGTCGTGGTTGGTGGCGTCCAGGGTGTACTGGGTGTCCCCGCCGCAGCCGCCGCCGCAGCGGCCGAAGCAGTTGCCGACCACGTAGGGCCGCGCCCAGTGGTCCGGCTCGCCGCACACCCAGGCGTTGTTCCAGTACCACTCGTCGCCGTTGCAGCTGGAGTGGTCGCCCAGCTGCGCGATCTGCTGGTTGTTCACCACGCCGGTGCCGCCCCAGTTGCAGTCGTGCTTGGCGTACGAGTACCAGTTGTACGTCCCGCAGGTCCCGGTCCAGTTGCCGCCGCACTTGGCGTAGCTGCACAGCATGGTGTAGCCGCGCCCCTCGTCGCCCATCACCAGCCGCTTCAGCTCCACCGTCGTCGGGTGCTCCGCCCACAGGCCGACCGCGCGCCGCAGGTACCGGCCGGCGTCTCCCAGCTCCTCGCGGGAGCGCCCGTTGAGCGCCCGGTACAGCCCGGACAGCAGCGCCCGGTCCTTGTCCACCAGTTGCGTGTCCGTCCCGCTGGCGGCGGCGAAGCCGTCCATGCTGGAGACGCCGTCCGCGGGCCGCATCAGCGCGTCGAGGACCAGGCCGTTCAGGGTCACCTGGAGGTCGATGGCCCCGTCCACGGCCGCGCTGCGGAAGGTGACGCGATCCTCCCCCGCCACGTACGTCCCCTGGACGGCGCCCTGCGCGCCCTCCGCCAGCTCCAGCGTCCCCGGCACGGCGGAGGCCGACTCGCTCCCGGGCCGCGACAGCGAATCATCCGGACCGGGCGTGCTACCTCCGCACGCCGCGAGGCACAGCGCCGACACACAGACTCCGAGGAGCTTCTTCATGCGGGGGGACCTCGAGGGCTCAGCTGCGTTCACCAGAGGACAAAAAGGCGGCGCAGCTAAGCAGAGCCGGCGGTCGAGGGGAAGCCCGCACACCAGGCGAGCACCGCCGCCCGCGGAATCCTCACTCCCCGTGCGCGAGCCTCACCGCGGCGCGAGCGCCAGCCGCAGCCCGGCCGGGTGCAGCGAAAGGCGCAGGTCGACTCGGGCGGGCCGCGCCGCGGCGACGTGAAACGCGGAGACGACCGCCGCCAGCACCAGCGGCAGCTCGAGGAGCGCGAAGCGCATCCCCATGCAGGTGTGGCCGCCCAGGAGGAACGGCAGCCAGGTGCCGGGCCGCGGCGCGGCCCCCTCCCCGAAGCGGTCCGGGTCGAAGCGGTCCGGATCCGGCCACCACCGCGGGTCGCGGTGGATCACGTACGAGGCCACGTCGACGCGCGTGCCGCCGGGGATGCGGCGTTCGCCCACGCGCACGTCGCGGGTGGCGCGGGAGATGCTGAGCGGCACCGGCGGGTACAGCCGCATCGACTCCTGGAGCACCTGGGCGGTGTACCGCAGGGCCCCCACCGCCGCCGCGCTGTCCAGCGGCCCGGCCGCGGCGACCTCGGCGTGCAGCCGCGCCTGGACCTGGGGGTGCTCGGCCAGGAGCGCCAGCGTCCACAGCAGGGCGCTCGCGCTCGTCTCGTGGCCGGCGACCAGGAACGTCCGGATCTCGTCGAGCGCCGTCCGCTCGTCCATGACCCCGCGGCGCATCCCGTCCCGCAGGGCGTCGAGGAACGGCGTGGGGCCGCCGTCCCGGAGCACCTCCTTCGCCAACTCGACCATCCACGCCTCCGCCGCCTGCTCGGCGCGCGCGCCGCGCAGCGCGAGCGCCCAGCCCGGCAGCAGGTGCCGCACCACCGTCCCCACGGAGAGCGTGATCAGCGCCCCGTGGAGCGGCCGGCCGCCGTGGCGGTCCCGGTCGAAGGAGAACCCGAACAGGAAGCGGCCGAGGATGCGGAGCATCCGGAACGACACGTCCCGCGCCGGCGAGAACGGTTCAGCGCCGCGCGCCCGCCACTCCTCCACCAGCGCCGCGCCCTCCTCGCGGGCGATGCCGGCGACTCCGTCCAGCGCGCCCCTGCGGAACGCCGGCATCAGCGCCGCGCGCCGCTCCTTCCAGGGTTCGCCCTCCAGGCGCAGCACCCCGCCGCCGAAGAGGTGCCGGGTGGGCTCGGCGCGGCGGGCGAAGTCCTCCCGTTCGGAGAGCACCTGCACCACGGTCTCCGGCTGGACCGCCACGAAGTGGGGCACCGTCCCCGCCCAGACGAGGAAGTCGTCCTTCGCCCTCAGGGCTTCGGCCCGGTAGAAGTCCAGCAGGCCGGCCCGGAAGATGGGGACCAGGCTCCCCAGGCGCCACGGCCGCGGCGCCGGGCCGCCCAGCCGGGGCCCGCCGAAGCGCCGCGCCCGGAGCCAGATCCGGCCGTGAAAGGCGGCCAGGGCGAGCAACGCCACCAACAGCAGGGCTTGACCTTCTTGCATAGCTAAAGTTTGCGGTCGCACAGGCATCGGCTGCGACCTCATTCGGGATCGGCCCGACTTCCACGAGTTTGGAAGGTGGCCTGTCATTTGCTGAAATGGCCGGCCTCATGCGTCGCCCAGTGAGCAGGCACCCTCATCCACCCACCTCCCGCCGCCCCCGGAGCGCCGGGTTCACGCTCATCGAAGCGGCCGTGGTGGTGGCGATCATCACCATCATCACCTCGCTGGGGCTGGCGGCCTACCAGAACGCCGGTGGAGCGGCCTCGCCACAGAATGCCGCGCACGACCTCTCCGGGGCGCTGGGCATGGCGCACCAGCGCGCCGTCAGCACCCAGCACTCGGTCTGGCTGGTGGTGTTCCCGGACCGCAAGAAGGACGGCACCGCCGGCAACGGCGTCTATTACATCTTCGACGACCCCGACCTCACGTTCTTCACCACGGGCGGCCAGTCCACCGGCGGTCTGAGCTACGGGACCTTCGCTCCGCCGAACGTGTTTCCGAACACCGGCGTGCTCGCCGGGAAGCCCAACCCGCTGATCAAGGCGGTCTACCTGGACGAATACACCAAGAAGACCGTCAAGTTCGGCGTCGTGCCCGGCCCGCAGGGCCTCACCTACGGCGTGCCTTTCAACGCGGTCACCCCGGCGGACTGCACGTTCTGCACCGGCAGTCCCCGCAAGGGCGCCATCCTCTTTGACGGCGAGGGCCGCGCGCGCTTCGTCGACGGGAACGGCGCGTTCGTGAACCCCACCGGCGCCACCGCCGCGGGGCGTTCGGGCGGCCTGGGCCTGTGCTCCAGGAACGCGGCCGGCGCGTGCGACAAGACCCGCCAGTACCTGTTCGCGATCTCCGGTCCCACCTCCTACGCGTCGTTCTTCCAGAAATGAACGCTCCGCTCCCCCGCCGTTCCCAGCGTGGCGCCTCTCTCATCGAAGGCATGACCGCCGCCGCCGTGCTCGCCATCGGCATCCTCGGGGCGATGCAAGCGCTGCTCCTCGCCTCGCAGCAGAACGCGATCGCCAGCCGGATGACGCGGGCGGCGGAGATCGCCGACCAGGTCCGCCAGGGCCTGGATTCGCAGCGCTACGGGGGGCTGGTCGCGGCCGGGAAGGTGATCGACATCCCGGGCAGGTGCAGCGGCGCAGCGGCGGTCCTCGCCCTCGCGGACGGGCTGGACACCATGCCGGTGGTGGCGCCCATGACCGGTCCGTGCGTCATCGACCTGGACGCGTACGAGGCCACCGCGCTCCCGGGCGACCTCATCGCGCCGGGCTATGCGCTGGTCGACGGGGTCCCGACCACCCGCGAGGACGGCGACATCTACCGGCGGGTGCTCGTCGTCACCACCGTGCCGGATACGGCCTCCGCCCAGACCAACCTGGTCACGGCGACGGTGGTGGTCTCCTTCAGGGCTGGATTCCGGCGCATCGCGGTCCGGCAGACCAGCGCGTTCTACAACCCGGCCGTGAACCGGTCCGGGGTGGACATCTAGGGACCAACGATGCGGCGGACCTCTCAAGCGCGCGGTTTCACGCTCATCGAGCTGCTGACCTCGGTGGTCGTGCTGGTGCTGGTGCTCGCCACGGTGGCGGCCACCTTCACTGGCGTCCAGCGGACCTACCAGCTCCAGGCCCAGGTGAAGTCCGCGGTGGAGGGCGCGCGCGCCTCCAGCACGTACCTCAACCACCTGGTGAACCTGGCCGGCTACGGGATCGACCCCGTCTACGCCTTCGACTTCCAGACCCTGGGACTGCCGGGCCTCACCAAGGACAACGCCCCCGGCGTCTTCCCGACCGACGACCTGGCCTTCCGCTACCGCGACCCGGCCTACATGCGCCGGGGAGCGATGAACGCCGCCGGGAACACGCTCACGCTGGACGGCGGCGCCCAATTCGGCATCCCGCTCAAGGACAAGACGCCCCTCATCATCGCCTGCAAGGGCGCGCGAGAGGCCTTCGTGGGGTACACCAACGGCGCGGTGCTCGCCACCGCCACCTCGGCGAACGTCCAGACGTCCGCCACGCCCCCGTTCAATGCCCCCCCGCTGTCCGTGGCGACCCCGTGCATGAAGGGGGTGAGCGGGCTGAACGCCGCCTACGTGATGCTCCTGCACGAGGTGCGGATCCGGGTGGTGGGCCTGGGCAACCCGGCCCGGCCGTACCTGGTGGTGTTCCACAACCTGGCCGCGCCGGACCCGCTGGTGAACACCGACTTCGATCCCATCGCCGCGGACGTGGAGAACTTCCAGATCGCCTACATGATGAACCGCCCCATCCCCAACGGGCTGTTCACCGCGCAGGCGCCGGTGGACCAGGCCTCCGCGGGGCCGCAGAACCCCAACTGGGTGCTGGGCGACAGCGGCAGCGACCCCGCGGAGGTGGTCCCCAATGCGGCGACGGCCCCGGTGCCGACCTACGACGTGGGCTACGACGCCCAGGCCCGCTACAACAACCACCCGGCCAACATCCGGGCGGTGCGGCTGACGGCGGTGCTGCGGTCCACCCGGCCGATCACCAACGTGCGGGAGGCCATCGGCATCCGGAGATTCGACGTGGAGAACTGGCTGGCCCCGGTCCCGTCCCCGGTGGACTACTTCTACCGGACGACCTCGGTCACCACGGTCCGGGTCCCCAACATGGCCTCCCGTTCCGCGTTCAACCCCTTCATCAAGGAGCTCGTCGGAGACGATCCCGAGCTCAACATCGGAGGTGGCTAGATGGCTGCCGCGAATTCCACGGCGCGCGCTCGAGGGAGCTCGCTGCTGGTGGTCCTGATCGCCCTGGCGGTGCTGATGGTCGTGGTGGTGGGGGCCATCCAGTTCACCGGCCAGAACCGCGAGGCCTCGGCGGTGATGGCGCGGGGAGAGCGGTCCGCCGCCTGCGCGGAGGCCGCGCGCCGGTACCTGCTCTCCAAGCTGCGCATCACCGGCGTGGCGGTCGCCTCCCTGACCCTGGACAGCAAGCTCCCGGACGACAAGGTGGCCCTGCGCCAGAGCCGGGTGACCACCGGCCACTACGACATCGCGGCCGGCGTGGACGCCGTGGGCGTGGCGAGCGCGGGCTCGGTCAGCTTCAGCCGCGAGCAGACGCGGAACGTAGCCAACGTCATTGCCCAGTCGACGCTCGGTGGCACCCCGTACCGGGTGGTCGTCAAGTGCCGGGATTCCAGCGGCCGGGAAGAGGAAGTAGAGCTCGCATTCCGTTACGGCTTGTAGCGCGGAGGTAGAGAAACCATGGCTGCATTTCGTGGACGGACGACGATCGCGCTGGTGGCGGCACTGGCCGGCCTCGGCGGGGCGATCCTTGCGGGCCGGGCCCTGGGGGCGGTGGACACCGCCTCCTGCTGCCTGCAGGCCACCTCCAAGCTGGACGGACTGCTCAACCCGGTCACCGGCGGCGACGAGAAGTTCTTCACCACCGGCGGCAAGCCCGCCAACGTGCTGGTGATCCTCGACACCTCGGGATCCATGGCGGACTGGCCACAGCCGTGGCCCAACACGACCGGGTGCAGCCACGCCCAGCTCACCTCGCTGGGCTACAACAAGAACACGGTCTACCAGCCGATGTGGAAGAACCTGAACCAGTCCGAGACCAACTGGTTCGACAAGAACAAGTACTACCAGGCGCCGTCCGACGGCTACGGCCCGGCCAACGGCAACATCAACGACTTCAACAGCAGTCCGTCCAGCCCCACCTACAGCACGCTGGCCAACGCGTGCTCCGGCGCGGCCAACAACGCCCAGTGCCAGACCTGCCTGCAGAACCAGGGGTACTACATCGGCAACAACGGCTACCGCCGGGTGTCGGGGAACTTCCTCAACTTCTACGCCCCGCGCGACTCCGGCGCGGTGAACGTCCTCACCCAGATCATGCACGACGTGAGGAACGTCCGCATCGGCCTCCACGTCTTCAAGAAGCAGAACGGCAGCGGGTGCGGCTACGGGACCTGCATGTGCAGCATGGAGCCCATGGGCCCGAGCTGCCCCAAGTCCTCCCCGCTGGACGCGAGCTTCGTCGACAACCAGCGCACCAACATCCTGTCCAACCTGAGGAACGGGTTGGACTGGAGCGGCTGCGGGACGCCGCTGAGCGACGCGCTCTTCTTCGCGGGCGAGGCGCTGGCGTCCGACGCCCCGCGAGGCATTCCCGTCACCTGGGTCAAGCCGGCGGTCTTCAACGAGCCGAACGCGAACCAGGCCTCCATCTGCTTCGAGTGCGGCTTCTCCGCCATCATCCTCCTCACCGACGGCGAGCCCAACGGGGACGAGTCGTTCCTGGCCATGCCGGCAGAGATCAACGCGGTGGCCGTTCCCGCGTGTCCGAACCCGTGCACCCCCAGCAAGCTGGCCAAGGTGGCGAAGTGGTTCTGGACCAACGACATCCGGGCGGACCTGCCCGGCGTCCAGAAAGTCGCCACCTACACCATCGGCTTCTCGGTCGACGCCTCGAATTCGAACATCCTCAAGCTGGCGGCGCAGCAGGGCGGCGGCCAGTTCTACGCCGCGAACAGCTCGTCGGCGCTCAAGCAGGCCTTCACCAGCATCATCGACAACATCGTCAGCCGGAACGCCTCCTTCTCCTCGGCCTCCATCGCCTCGCTGGAGACGGGCAGCGCCATCGAGAGCGCGGTGCTGCCGCGCATGAAGCCGTCGCAGTCGCTGCCGTGGAAGGGGTCGCTGTACCGCTTCCGCTTGTACAACGAGTTCGTCGAGGAGACGGACCTCGACGGCGACGCGGCCGGCTCGACCGGCTACAAGACCGAGATCTTCCTGCTCGACTCCAACGCGCAGCGGGTGGCCGAGGACGTGGACGGCAACTTCGTCCTCCGCGGCACCACCACGCCGGCCACCCCGTACTGGGAGGCCAGCAACATGCTCCAGATCAAGGGGTACGCGAACCGGAGCATCTACACGGTGACCGACTCGGACACCGACGGCGCGCTCACCGACGGGGACGCCATGCTCCCCTTCACCACCGCCAACGCGGCCGTCCTGCAGAAGTACCTGGGACTGGTGGGGACGGGGCTGACCTACTGTCCCATCGTCGGCGCCACGCCCTCGGACGGCACGCTCCTGGCCAAGTGGGGCATGACCAACAACGCCGCCACCTGCAACATCGCCGGGCCGCCGGGCCTCTGCCTCCACGCGGCGATGGGCGCGGCCTACCCCGCCACCCAGGCCGCCGCGGACCTGCTGTGCACCCAGGCGCTGATCTCCTACGTCCGCGGGATGGACCTGGCGGACGAGGACGCCGACGGCATCCGCAACGAGACCCGCGGCACCGTGCTGGGGGACATCTTCCACTCGTCGCCCAACGTGATCGAGCCGCCGGAGGAGCAGTTCCTGTGCGACCTGGGGATCTCCAACCAGTGCGTGTCGACGCTCTATGCGAACACCGCGCTCTCCACGCCGTTGAGGACGTACGCGGAGGTGGACGCGTGCACCGGGGCGGTCAACCGCACCGCGTACGAGTCCTACGTCGCCAAGTGGCGCCGGCGCGACCGCCTGGTCATCGCCGGGGCCAACGACGGGATGATCCACGCGTTCCAGAACGGGCGTGCCACGGAGACCTGTCCCTCCGGCGTCCCGGTCGTCGACTACGACAGCGGCACCGGGGACGAGGTCTGGGCCTTCATCGCGCCGGACCAACTCCCGCGGCTAACGGACGGGGTGCTCGCGCACCAATACGCGATCGACGGCAACGTCCTGGTCCGCGAC
>DATBSS010000006.1:0-4067 GCA_036559665.1 Myxococcaceae bacterium | reverse complement strand
CTGCTGGACGTTGTTCTGGCCCTATAAACTCAGGTTCGCCGGTGGACACCGCGATCTACCTGTTCCGGTTCGTGGGCTCGTGTGCCACTGGGAGCGGGCTCGGACCGGCCACGACCGCGACTACCTTGCTCGTGACTGTGGGGGCGACCAGGTCGTCGCGGCCCAGAAGTTTCGCAGGCTCATCGTCGAGCTCCTTCAACGGCCATAGCGTCGTCATCGACCTCGGCACTGCGGCGGCGATGAGCGCGAGCACGGGCCCGCTTTCGTCAAGCTCCCAAGCGCCAGCCCAGGTCAGGCATGGGATCGATACATCGCAGTGACCATACCCGTCGCCTCAGCGCGCACACTGGGCCACACGTCGCAATCGCAGGTTGCTGCCGCGCTGGATGACATCGCCGCGTCGCTCCAGGTCTTGGTGACCCCGCAGCGCGGGCGGATCGCCACACCGTTGCGGGCCGGCAACCACGAACATGACGCCGTGGTCCCTGGTGGCCCCATGGCTATCCATGGCGCAGGTGCTGCACCTGGGCGAGCTCCTCACCACCCGGAGCCCTCGCATGCGCCTTTGCGCCACGTGCCACCCGCTGATCCGCCGGCTTGGGCTGATCCTGTGTGCGTTCGCCTCGGTCCAGGCCGCCGCCCAACCGTCCCCCGATCCCACCAGCCTGGTTCCGCCCGATGCACCCGTTCGCCTGCCGTGGTCAGAGGTGCTGCGCCTGCTTGCTCGCTCGGGCGGTCGCGACGAAGCGCCTCCGCGGCGGGCGGTGGTGGGGTCGGCGGCGGCAGAGGGCGAGGCCGGGCCTCGCGGCTTGACGGTGCGGATGACGGTGCCGCTGCTGCTCCTGGACGACGACTGGACGGCCGTGCCGATCTGGGGAGCCGAGGTGACGGTCCGGCGCGCGACGCTGGACGGCCAGCCGGCGGCGTTCGCCGTGGAGGGCGGCTCGCACGTGCTCCTCGCGAAGGGGAAAGGGTCGCACACCCTCTCCGCCGAGTTGGTGATCGCGACCGGTAGCTCCGGCGCCCAGGCCGCCATCCCATTCGCCACGCCCACGCCAGTGAGTTGGAATCTGGTCCTGCCGGGCAGCGACGCCCGGATCGATCCGGCCGTCCGGCAGGCGTCGCCGGTGCGGGCGGGCCAGGTGGTTCTCACCGCCCTCACGCCGCCGGTGGCGTCCGTGCAGGTTTCGTGGTCGGCGGAGCGCGGCACCGCGGTCCCCGCGCGGGTCAGCGCCGAGTCGCTCACCGCCGTCACGCTCCAGGAAGGCACCACCTCCGGCCGCGCCCGCTTCGCCTTCGAGGTCTCCCGGGGCCACCGGGAGCGGCTGGAGATCCACCTTCCCGCCGACCTCGAGCCGCTGACCGTCGAGGCCCAGGACCTGGCCGGCTGGTCGGTGGAGCGCAACGACCAGGGCAAGACGCTGGTGACGCGCTTCCGGCGGCCCCAGCGCGGGCACGTGGCCGTCGACTTCACCTTCGAGCTGCCGCGGCCGGGCGGCGAGGCCACCGTCCCCGCGCCCTACGCGGAGGGCGTCACCGAGCAGCGCGCCTACGTGGCCGCCTCCGCCGAGTCGCCCCTCTCTCTCCGCGAGGCCTCCGTGGTCCAGGGCGAGGCGGTCGATCCGCGCCTCATCCCCGGACATCTGTTGAGGGCGGAGAAGTCGCCGCTCTCCCTGGCCTGGCGGCACGCCGGCGCCGGCTTCACGGCCAGGATGCACGTGGACCGGCACGAGACGGTGGCGCTGGCCCAGGCCACCATCGACGCCGCGTACTTCACCACCGTCCTCACCGAGGAGGGCCGCGAGGTGGTGAAGGCCACGTTCCTGGTGAAGAACAACCTCCGGCCCTACCTGGGGATCGCCCTCCCGGACGGCGCGGAGCTGTGGTCGGCGTTCGTCTCGGGCGAGTCGGTGGCCCCGGCGCGCGAAGGCGGCAAGGTCCTGGTGCCGCTGGTGAAGAGTCGGGACCTCGGCGAGGGCGACACCCTGGCCGTCCACGAGGTGCAGCCTGGCTGGTCGCTCACCGACATCGCGCTCCAGCACTATCACGACGCCTCGAAGTGGCGGCTGATCGAGGAGGCGAACGCGGACCGCCTCTCCGGCGGCACGCTGGAGGCCGGCACCGAGCTGCGCATCCCGAGGCTCACGGGCCCCGGCGCGTCGGACCTTCAGACCGCGTTCCCGGTGGAGGTGGTCTACGCGCGGGCGGCGGCCCCGCCCGGCCGCTTCGGGCGTGCGACCTTCGCGCTCGCCGAGCCTGACCTGGACGTGATGAAGGTGACGTGGACCCTGTACCTGCCGTCCAGGCTGGATCCGATTTCCTTCGACGGGAACCTCAGCCAGGGCTCGTACCTCCGCTACGGCCTGTTTCGCCGCCTCCAGCAGTGGGCGGATGGACCGGAGGCAAGCTTGACCATGCCGGGGATGATCTCCACCGCCTGGGCGGGGGGAGGAGGTTCGCTGAAGCAGCGGTTCTCCTTCGCCCAGGAGGAGGGGATGGAGGGCGCGCTGGAGGAGCACCCGCGCGAGCGGCTCCCGCTGGTGGGTCGCCCCTACGTGTTTCACGCCTACCTGGCCGGGGAACGCCCGGTACTCAGCGCGGTGTACATGGACCGGGGTCTGGGAGGGTTGGTGCGGGGGGTGGCCTTCGCGCTCGGCCTGTTCGGCGCGTTGCTGCTCTGCGCCACTGCCTCGCGCGGTCGCACCTGGATGCGGCTGGCGCTGGCTGGGGGTGCCGCGGCGGTGGTGCTGTTCGCGGGGCACTACGTGCTGGGCACGCACGCGCGGGCAGCCCTGGGAGCGGGGTTCGGCGGGTGGATCTGGATCTTCTACCGCCTCTCCACGGTCGCTCCAGGGGGAGTGGGGGCGAAGCGGGTGCTGCGAGGTCTGCGGCTGGCCAACGCTGCCGTGCTGCTCCTGGTCGTGGTGGCCGGGATAGGGCCCGGGAGGGTCTTCCTGGCGGCGGTCTGCGCCGGGCTCGGGGCAGCGTTCCTGTGGCGAGCGACGAGGAACCCGACCACTCCGGCCACCCCGGTGACTGCCGCCTCGGCGCTGGTGCTGGTCGCCATCGCCCTGGCGTCGCCGGGCCAGGTTCAGGCGCAGACGGAGGATCAAGGGCAGGGGTTACCGCCGGCTGCGGAGGTGACGGTGCCATTCAGGACGCTGCGGGGCCTGGTGGCCCCGGGCCCCGGCGAGCGGAAGGCGCCGCGCCGCTACTCGCTGCTGTCGGCCCGGTATGACGGGGCGGTGGTGGGGGAGAGCGTGGAGCTGAACGGCGTGCTGGAGCTGGAGGTCCACGGTCCGGGCTGGGTCGAGGTCCCGCTCATTCCGCGGGAGGAGACGCTGGCGCAGCTGACGTTGGACGGCGCGCCGCATGCCGCCGCGGTGGTGGACGAGCACTACCGCCTGGTGTTCCAGGGAGCGGGCCGCCACCGCGTGTCGCTCTCGTTCGTGGCGCCGGTGCGCGATCCGGGCGCGGCGAAGCTGGGGCTGGTGCCCGGCGTGGCCAGCGCTCTTTCGATACGCCTTCCGTCCAGTGGCCTGGAGCCGATGCTGGCGGGCGCGGCGGAGGAGGCGGTGCAGGGGGCTCGCGTCACGGGCCTGGTACCGCCGGCCGGAGGGGTGGAGTTGCTCTGGTCTACGCAGCCCGCCGCCGGGCCCGATCGTGCGCGGAACGAGGCGGACCTCCGGATGACCGCCCGGACGCTGCAGATCGTCTCCGTCCGCGAGCAGCGTACCTACGCGCTGGCGCGCTTCCGCGTCCAGCGCGGCAGCTCCAGCCAGTTCACCATCCGCCTTCCAGCAGGCGTGGAGCTGCTCGACGTGCAGGGCAATGACCTGGCGGATCACCAACTGGTCGAGAAGGACGGCCGCCGCCTGCTGGTGGTCACCACCTCCACGCCGGTGCGCGACGAGTACGAGCTCTCCTTCGCCTACGAGTGGCGGTCGGAGAAGGCCGAGCCTCTGGTGCTGCCCATCTTCTCCGTCAGCGGCGTGCGGTCGGAGAGCGGGACGCTGGGGATCGAGGCTGCCGGCGGGACCGAGATCCTGCTCGCAGGGGTGGAGGGA
>DATBSS010000005.1:0-7677 GCA_036559665.1 Myxococcaceae bacterium | reverse complement strand
ATCTTGTAGCGCCCTGTGCTGCTCGGGCGCGCAATCGCCGGGGACCCGCGGTATCACGGCCCCGTTCCGCCCGACACGTTCCTTGGGTTGGCCGCTGGCGTCCGAGGTAGTGACCGGAGGCAATGGGCGCAGCATCTGGCCGAGCTGCTGGCACTGGTCTTCCGTCAGCGGCTGTCTCCAACCATTCGGCAGCTTGAGTGGACAGATGCAGTGATCTCCGGCCACCCCACACTCCATCACGTAGCAGCGGCTGGATCCCTCACCGCTCCCCGGTGCTTCCGGCATCAAGCAGGTCGAACGGTTCGGATCGTACGTGAAGTAGAGCTCCCGTCCCGCCGAGGCGCCCGGCTGCTGAGCGGTCCCGGTGCCCGGTGCCAGCAGCACACCGATCAATGCCGCGGCGACCGGGAGACTCCGCAACTTCCCCATCTGGGCGAGCTCCATGGCCGACCACGAACCACTATCGCTCAAACTGCACGAGCTGCTGAGCGGCATCGGCAACTCCCTCAAGGCACAACCGATCAATCAGGTCGAGAGTGCGCGATGTCCACCCGTCGTTCTGATGCTGCTGATACATTCGGAACACGAGGAGCAGCGCATCTGAACTGCCCATCAACAGATTCAGGAGCTCGACTGTGGTCCATAGCTTTCGTAGCGGTTGCCGAGCTTCTCGGCGGGTCCCCCGGGCAGTGTCATGCGCGGCCAACCCCCGTGATGAATTGTAGTCGGTGGAATGGGCGAGGCCCGTGCCGCCCCCCACCACGGCGAGGAGCCTGATCAAGGTGCTCCAGGATAATCTGGGCGCGTAGCGGTTCGTCGACCCTACAGCTCGGTGCGTCTGGACCCGGGGGATGCGGCCTACCGCTCAGGCCGAGCCTGGTGGTGGCGGCTGTGCTCCCTCCCCGGCGTCCCTTGCGGCGGGCTCGCCCTGAGGGAGAAGCCCAATCCCTGGACGTGGGAGACCGTTCTTCGCCGCTCAGAGGCCCACTTCGACCGCTGCCTGGAGCTGGATGGATCCGCGCACCACGCGCGCGCCGTTGAGCACGAAGGCGTAGGCGCCGGCCTGGGCGGTGGTGCGCAGCCAGACGCGGGAGCCGATCAGCGGCGTGAGGACCGAGGCGATGGGCCCGGCTTCGCCCACCAGGCCCTGTGTGTGCTGGCCGTTGAGCAACGCCTGCGACGCCCAGGACACCCCGACCCGCGCTCCGAGGAGCAGCCCGACCGTGCTCAGCCGCAGGCGCAGCGCCGCACCGCCGCCCAGGCTGACCGCCCGGTACTGGTACCCGAAGCCATCGTCGTCCACGCCCTTGGCGGAGTAGGTGGCCGAGCCGAAGACGCTGAACCAGTCCAGGTCCTGCCGGATGCCCAGGCCCCCGCCGTAGGCCGGGCCGAAGTTGCGGAAGATGGGGCTGGCCAGCCAGCCCTCCACCGAGAGGTAGGTGCTGGGGGCGTCGTCCCCCCACGGGTTGCCCTTGGCCAGCGCGGCGCTCGCCACCACCGGGCGGAGCGAGGCGTCCTGGAGGTCCACGGACTGGTCCTGGAGGAGCTCCACCGCGCCGGAGAGCCGCGGCGCCGGGAGCAGCCGCTCCACGCGGTACTTCCCGGCTGGGAGCGCCACCTTGAGCGGCCACTCCGCCGAGGAGATCTCCGCCACCACCTCCTGGGTCCGGTCGCGGGAGACCAGGTACGTGCGGCCGGCGCCCGGGCCCAGCACCAGCGCCGAGCGCGAGCGGTTCAGCTCCGCCAGCACCACCTCGCCCTTTCCCGCCAGGCGGATGGAGTAGGTGGGGTGCTGCGGCACCACGCCGGAAGACGAGGTGGCGCTCAGGGTGCGGTGGTACGCGTAGCGGTAGGCCTCGGCGAGCGTGATGCGGCCGTCGCTGTCCCCGTCCGCGGCGCCGCGCAGGCCGAGGGTGAAGTGATGGGTGAAGAAGGAGCCGCGCAGATCCGCGGACTCCTGCGCTACCTCGGAGGCGGAGCTGGAGGTGAGGATGGCCAGCCCGTCCGACCCCGGCCGCGCCGGCACCTCGAAGTCCAGGTTCGCCGGGCTGGCGCCCTTCACCTGCGTGAGCGCCCCCGAGTGGCAGGCGTCCAGCACCAGCACGCTCACCCCGCCGGAGAGCGTTGCCAGGCGGTCGCGCAGCTCGGCGTAGGGGAGGACGTCGCCACCCAGCTCCAGGCCGTCCGCCGCCGCGTGGCCCGAGTAGTAGAAGAGCACCAGCGGCACCTCGCCGCGGGCGAGGGAGGCGCGCGCCTGCGAGGCCAGCGCGTCCAGCGCCGAGCGGAGCGCGGGGAGCTGCGGGTCGCGCAGGATGCGGAGGTGGGCGCCGTCGAAGCCGCCCACCTCGGAGAGCGCGGCGCTCAGCCGCCGCACGTCCTCGCCAGGGAACCAGAGGCGGGCGCGGCCGGCGCGGCCCTCGGAGGAGGACACCGCCAGGGCGAAGCGCGGGGAGTCCGCGGCGGAGGCGGTGAGGGCGAGCAGCAGCAACGCCCAGGGGAGGTGCCTCATGGCGCCACCTTCTCGAGCAGCACGGTGCCCTGCGGGGCGGCGAGGGGAAGCGCGCGGGCGTCGCGGACCGCCTGGTCGCCGCCGGAGCTCACCACGGCGCGGACCGCCGCCTCCACGCGCGCCACGTCCATGCCGGGCTGCAGCTCCACGGCGAAGATGCGCTCCGGGCCCAGCACGCCGTCCAGTACGGAGCCACCGGGGACGATGCCCGTCTGCGGCACGCGCGCGGTCCCGCCCGGCACCAGCCGGGAGACGTGGCCCTGCCCGTCCACCGAGATCAGGACCACCTCGCGGTCCGGCGCGTCCACCACGAAGCGGAGGCCGTCGCCCGGGTGGACGCGGTCCCCGGTGTGCACCTCGGCCGCCTTGCCGGCGCGGTCTACGAAGACCTGGAGCGGCAGAGGGGCGGGGGTGCCGGTGCCCTTGGTCCCGATGTAGCCGGGGGGCGGCTGGATCGACGGGAGGAGAACGACCACCAGCGTGGCGGCCACCGCCACCGGGACGGCGATGGGGAGGGCGCGCCGCCACCAGGGCGGGCGATGGAGCTTCTGGAGCACGGCGTCGCGGGTGGCGGGGAGGACGCGGCGGGCGAAGAGGTCCGAGGCTTCGCGCATCCAGGCCAGGCGGGCGGTGCAGCCGTCGCAGCCGGCGGCGTGGGCGAGCGCGGGCGCGAAGGCGGCCTCGCCGGCCAGCGCGCGTTCCAGGTCCAGGTCTTGGGGGCAGCCCGGGGAACGGGCCGGCATCGGGTTGGTCATGGCGTCGCGTCCTCCGCCGCGCCCGCGCCGAGGAGGGCCCGGGCGCGGTCCATGAACTGCTGCAGCTTGAGCCCCACCGTCTTGCGGGAGAGGCCGAGCGCCTGCCCGACCTCCTCCTGCGTCATCCCGTCCACCAGCGCGTGCAGGGCGATCGTCGCGGTGCGGTCGTCGAAGCGGGCCAGCAGCCGTGAGGCCACCTGGCGGTCGGCCAGCGCGGCGCCGAGGTCAAAGGGGGCGGTCTCGGAGGCGGCCGGGAGGCGGGCGCGGGAGGCGTCGCGGCGGGAGCCGTCGCGGAGCCGGTGGAGGCAGTGCCGGGTGGCGATCTGGTAGATCCACGGCAGCGCGCTGTCGCCGTAGGTGAAGCGTTCGAGCGAACGGAACACGCGCACGAAGACCTCCTGCGTGGCGTCCTCGGCCTCGGCCGGGTCGCGCAGCAGCTTGAGGCAGCGGCGGAAGATGGCCGGGCCGAACTGGCGGTACAGCGCCTCCACCCGCCCTTGCGGACCCGGCTGTTCCATCGCTCCTGGGTCCCTAATCCCTGGGCGAAAAAAAGTGGGAAGTGGATGTGATGCCTACATCCACTACGGCCCGGCCGACTGGAGCTTCTGGAGCAACTTCGGGTCCTTCGGGAGGAGGCCGGCGGCGGGGAGGCGGCTGATCAGCGTGCGCCAGCCCGGGTTCTTCTTGTAGGCGCGGGCGAGGAGGGGGAGCGCGTCGTCGGTCTTGCCCAGGCCGACCAGGGAGATGGCGTGCCAGAAGGCCATCTCGTCGCTGTCCGGGGCGAGGGCTTCGGCGGCGCCGTATTCGCGGAGCGCGGTGGCGGTGTCGTGCTTCTCGATCGCCGCGTCCCCGGCGTTCATGTGCTGGTACGCGCGCTGGAGGGTGACCAGGCGGCGCAGCTCCGGGAGCGGGTCGGGTGAGTCCTCGACGCGGAGGTCGAATGTGCGGTCGGTCCAGGGACGTCCGGTGGGCGTGCCGGAGACGATGAGGATGGCGGCGGACTGCTTGCCGCGGATGTCGCCGCCCTGGGCCTGCGCGGCCTCGAGCGCCGCGAGGAGGCGTTCGGCGAGGTCGCCCTTGGTGGATTCGTAGGCCTTGGCCATGGCGGGCCAGACCTTCTCGCTCTCCATGAGGTTGGCCTGGACGGAGTACTGCGCGCCGGTGGCGTGGCCGGCCTGGGGAATGTCCTTGGCGCCGGTGTGCACGGCGATGCGGCCCTGGGCGTCGACCATCGCCACCTGGCGGACGTCGCGGGCCTCGTCTGCGGCGAGCAGCCCCTTGAGGGTGTCCGGCGCGGACTTGCCGGCGCGCATCAGGTCGAGGCCGAGCTGGCCGTAGCTGGGCTCGACGAAGGACTGGGTGGCCACCGCGCCCACGCCGGCTTCGGCCCAGGGGACGATCGCGCCCACGGAGAACCAGTGCGACTGCACGGCGACGCCCAGCTCGTGGGTGACCGGATCGCGGGCGACGATGGAGTAGGTGGCCACCGGGCGGCGAGGCACCGCCGGGGCGGCGGAGAGGAGGGCGAGGGTGAGGGGAAGGGCGAGCAGGGACATGGCGCGGGCGACCATACCTTTGCGGGAGACCCTTTTCTGGAGCGAGACATGGCGGAGATAGGACAGGCGGAGCACGAGCTGATCGTGCCCTGGCGCGGTTGGCAGGCCAGCTCCACCGGCTCTGGCGGAGATAGGACAGGCGGAGCACGAGCTGATCGGGCTCGAGCAGCAGTTCTGGCAGGCGATGGTGGACCGGGACGCCGCGATGGCGATGCAGCTCACCGACGACGTCTGCCTCATGACCGGGGCGCAGGGGGCGGGCAGCTTCCCGAGAGATGCGCTCCCCAAGATGATCGAGAGCGGAGGTTACACGCTGCACCGCTTCGAGCTGAAGGACCCCCAGGTGGAGATGCTGCGCGACGACGTGGCCGTGGTCGCCTACCAGGTCCACGAGGAACTGACCGTGGACGGCCAGGAGGTGGCGCTGGACGCGGCCGACGCCTCGACCTGGGTGCGCAAGGACGGGCGCTGGGTCTGCGCGCTGCACACCGAGTCCATCCTCGGCGATCCGTACGGGCGGGACCGGCGGCCGTCCTAGCGGCCCAATAGGCGGAGCAACTCGATCACCGCGCCTGCGCGGTCGGCCCGGTACGCGTCGTCTGCGCTGCGGAGGGAGAGCTCAGCGGCGGCGGGCCCCAGCCAAGTTTGCTTAAAATCGCCAGTTTGCGCGCGCGCGCAAACCGGGCCTTTTAAGCAAACTTCCTACTGTCCCCAGATCTGCCCCGCCCTCGACAACCAGCTCCCCAGCGGGCCGGGCAACACGCCCAGGGCGACGACCGCCACCGTGGTAGCCGCCAGCACCAGCTCCGTGGAGAGGTTGCGCTCCATGGCCGGCGCGTCCTCCGCCGCCGGCCGCATGTACATGTAGACCACCACGCGCAGGTAGTAATAGACGCCCACCGCGCTGGAGAGGACGCCCACCACGGCGACCCCCAGGAGCCCCACGTCCACCGCGGAGCGGAAGATGAGCAGCTTCCCCATGAAGCCCACCGTGGGCGGGATGCCACCCAGGGACAGCATGAACGCCGCCATCGCGAACGCCCAGCCCGGCCGCCGCTGCGCCAGGCCCGAGAAGCGATCCAGGTCCCATGCCGTCCCCCGGTCCTCGTCCTCCCGCCGCTCCAGCGCGCTCACCGTCACGAACGCCCCCACCGCGCTCACCGTGTACGCCAGCAGGTAGAAGACGATCCCCTTCGCCGCCTCCGCCCGCATCGCGCTCGTCGCCACCCCGCCCAACAGCGGCGTGGCCGCCAGCACCCCCGACTCGCCCTTCCCCGGCTGCGCGAACAGCGCCGTCACCCCCGCCAGCAGATAGCCCGCGTGCGCGATGGACGAATACGCCAGCATCCGTTTCACGTTCCGCTGCGGCACCGCCAGCAGATTTCCCACCACCATCGTCGCCACGGCCAGCGCCGCGAAGACGGTGGTGAGGATGACCGGGTCCAGCCCTTTCCCCAGCACCACGAACACCCGCACCATCGCCGCGAAGGCGGCCGCCTTCACCCCCGCGCTCATCAGCGCCGTCACCGGCGTGGGCGCGCCCTCGTACACGTCCGGCGTCCACATGTGGAACGGCACCGCCGCCACCTTGAACGCAAACCCCGCCGCCACCAGCAACAGTCCGCAGAGCGCCAGCCCGGACTGCCCCGTCTTCATCGCCGACGCCAGCGGCCCCGACATCCGTTGCAGCAGCGTGCTCCCGGTCACGCCGTACAGCAGCGACGTCCCGTACAGCACCAGCGCCGTGGAGAAGGCCCCCAGGATGAAGTACTTGAACCCCGCCTCGGAGGGCCGCGACCCGCGTCTCAAGTAGGCGGTGAGCGCGTACGTCGCCACGCTCAGCACCTCCAGGTTGATGAACAGGGTGATCAGCTCCGCGGACATCGCCAGGAGGCTCATCCCCGCCGCCCCGAACAGCATCAGCGCGTAGTACTCGCCGCGCTCCGCGTGCCGCCGATGGAGGAACCCCGCGGACGCCACCGACGCCAGCGCGGTGGCCAGGCAGATGACCGCGCTGGCGGCGCTGGAGAACGGGTCCATGGCCCCGAAGCCGAGGAAGATCTCCCGCGGCGCTTCACCCATCAGCCGGAACGACAACCCCATGGCGATCAGCGAGGTCGCGCACGCCAGCGCCGACTGGTACGTCCGCGACGCGGTGGAGAGGAACACCTCCGACAGCAACAGGAGGATCGCCCCCAGGCCCAGCACCATGGCCGGCCAGAGCGGGAGGAAGTCGAGCGGTCCGATGTTCGGAAGGTTCATGGGTTGGCGGACACCTGCGGCTCGGCGGGTTTCGTCGTCTCCTCGTCGCCGGACGGCGGCGGCAGGGGCATCACGCTCATCCGCACCGAGGCGTCATTCTGCTCGACCCCCGGTACGCCCACGTTCACCCGCGCCACGAAGCGCTCGGTGGGCCCCTGCAGGCGCTCCAGGAAGGGCTGCGGTTGGAGGCCCATCCACAGCGCCGCCACCACCAGCGGCAGCGCGGTGATCAGCTCCCGGACCCCCAGGTCCTTCAGGTGCGCGTTCTCCCGGTGCACCAGCGGCCCGAAGAACACCCGCTGCACCATCCACAGCATGTACGCCGCGCCGAGGATGACCCCGGTGGCGGCCAGCGCCCCGTACCAGGTGGAGAGCGAGCTCTTGAAGGTGCCCACGAGCACCAGGAGCTCGCCCACGAAGCCGTTGGTGCCCGGCACCGCGATGGACGAGAAGGTGACGATCAGGAAGGCCGCCGCGAACATCGGCATCACCCTGGCGATGCCCCCGAAGTCGCTGATCAGCCGGGTGTGCCGCCGCTCGTAGAGCATGCCGAACAGGAGGAACAGCGCCCCGGTGGAGATGCCGTGGTTGAGCA
>DATBSS010000004.1:0-10874 GCA_036559665.1 Myxococcaceae bacterium | reverse complement strand
AACGTCTCCGGGCTCGTGACCGACGCCACCGACCTGCAGCAGTACCGGATCACCACCACCCTGCTCCCGCCGCTGGAGACCGCGCCGGGCGGGGTGAAGATGACGCTCCAGCGCACCAGCACCATGTCGGAGAAGGAGCAGGTCCCGCTGGAGTGCTCGCTGGCGCCGGACGGCTCCGTGGTGGAGATCAAGTTCGGCACACAGATGATGGCCCGCGCGGAGCCGGAGGCGGTGGCCAAGCGCCTGGACGCGGTGGAGCTGTTCGGCCTGGTCCGGGTGGTGCTGCCCCGCGAGCCGCCGCCGTCCGCGCGCCAGGTGCCCGGCAAGATGACGCTGGTGCTGAGCAAGCTGCCGGCGCGCTTCCAGCGCGACTCGGACCGGCAGAAGTTCAAGAAGCTCTCCGGCGACCGCGTGGAGGTCAGCATCAACGCCCAGCCTCCCCGCCCCGAGAAGCGCCGGAACCGCCCGCTGCCGGACCCGTCCGGCGGGGAGAACCTCAAGGCCAGCCTGGCGGTGGAGTCCGACAAGCGGGAGGTGAAGGAGCTGGCGAAGAAGGTGGTGGGCGACGAGAAGGACGCCTACGCCGCGGCGGAGAAGATCTCCCGCTGGGTCTTCGAGCACGTGCAGAGCGCCTACGGCTTCTCCGCCGACCGGACCACGGACGTGATGCGCCAGATGAAGGGCGACTGCACCGAGCACGCGCTGCTGGCGGTCTCCCTGATGCGCGCCTCCGGCATCCCCGCCAAGCGGATCGACGGCGTCATCTACCTCAAGGGCAGCGACGGCGTGCCCGCGCTGCTGTGGCACGAGTGGGTGGCCGCGTACGTGGGGGGCGAGTGGGTGGAGCTGGATCCGACCTGGGGCCAGCCGATCGCGGACGCCACCCACTTCGCGGTGGGCGAGGAGACGGGCGCTGAGATCGCCCCGCTGATCGGCGAGTTGCAGGTCACGGACGTCCGGTGAGCGCGGGGAAGCCATGCGCGGTGGTCCTGGCCGCGGGCGAGGGCCGGCGCATGGGGGTCCCCAAGGCGCTGCTCCGCTACGCCGGCGAGGAGAGCTTCCTGTCGCACCTGGCAGCCACCTTTCAGGAGGCGGGCTGCGAGGTGCTGGCGGTGGTGGGCGCGGAGGCGGAGCGCGTGCAGGCGGCCCACCCGTCCATCCGCGCGGTGGTGAACCCGTACTGGCCGGAGGGGCAGCTCTCCTCGGTGCACGCGGGGCTGAAGGCGGCGCTGGCGTCCGGCGCGGACCTCGTCGTCATCCACCCGGTGGACATGCCCGACCTGAGGGCGGAGACCGTGTCGCGGCTGTGCGCGGCGGTGGCTGGCGAGGGTTCGGCCCCCATCTACGACGGCCAGCGCGGGCACCCGCTGGTGCTCACCGCTGCGGGGGCGCGGGAGGTGCTGAAGACGGAGTCGGAGACGCTGGCGGACGCGACCTTCCGGATGCACCTGCAGGGCGTGGACGTGTCGGACCCCGGGACGGTGGTGAACTTCAATACCCCCGACGTGTACGTCCGGGTATTCGGCGCCGAGCCGGCCGCCGTGGACGGCGGCGCGCTGCTTTCCGGGTAGCATCGGGGAGTCGATGTCCCAATCCCAACCCTCGCCGCCCCCTGAAGCGGCCCCCGGGCTGGCGGCCACGATCCCGCCGGCCGACCAGCCGCGGGTGGATCCCCGCTACAAGGTGACGGCGCCGCTGGGGTCAGGCGGGATGGCGGCGGTGTGGCGCGCGCGCGACGGGCGGTTGGGCCGCGACGTGGCGCTGAAGGTGCTGCACCGGAACCTGCCCTACTCCAGCTCCATGCGCGACCGCATGGAGCGCGAGGCGAAGGTGGCGGCGTCGCTCACGCACGAGAACATCGTGCAGGTCTACGACTACTCCGTGGGGCTGGAGGGCGACAGCTACATCGCCATGGAGTTGGTAGATGGGCGCACGCTGCGCGAGGTCCTCGACGAGCGCAAGACGCTCCCCTGGGTGGTGGTGGCACTGGCGTCGTACGAGCTCTGCCGGGGGCTGAGCTACGCGCACGACAAGGGCGTGGTGCACCGCGACCTCAAGCCGGACAACGTGATGGTGTCTCGCACCGGATCGCTGAAGATCGGCGACTTCGGGATCGCCCGATCGCAGGAGGCGACCCAGCTCACCGCCACCGGCGTGCCGGTGGGCACCCCCGCATACCTCTCGCCGGAGCAGATACGCGGCGAGGCGGCGGACACCCGGAGCGACATGTTCGCGCTCGGGGTCAGCCTCTACGAGCTGAGCACCGGGAGGCTCCCCTTCGACGCGGAGACGACGACGGGGATCATGTACCAGATCGTCGAAGGCAGGTTCATACCGCCGGAGCAACTGGGCCTGGCCGACATCGATCTGGAGCTGGCGGACATCATCAACCGTTGCCTCTCGCCGAAGCGGGAGGATCGCCCCACCGCGGTGCAGATCGTGGAGCGGGTGGGCCGGATGCTGCAACAGCGGCAGGTGGTCGATCCGCGCCACGCGCTCGTCCGGTACTTCGTGGACGGGATCATCCCGCTCACCGAGGTCCAGCCGGTCTCCCAGCGTACGCGGATGCCGCCGGCGAAGTGGCTGGGCGCGGGGGTCGCGCTCGTGGCGCTCGCCTCGCTGGGGACCTGGGGCTTCCTTCGGGAGGTTTCGCCGCCGCATGCGCCGCCGGCCGCAGTGGCCACCACCCCAACCCCGCCCGCGCCGGAGCCCGTTCCTCCGGTGGCCCCGGTCGCCGCGGCTCCTACGGCTGAACCCATGAGGATGCCGGAGACGATGCTGGAGCCCGAGCAGATGAACGCGGGAGGCCCGTCGCGCGAGAACCACCCACCCCCGCCTGCGGCCAAGCCCGGGAAGCACGCGCCCGCGGCGGTCACCGCGCGGCCCGCGTCGGGCGGCGACCGCACGCACGGGACGCTGTACCTGACGGTGCTCGGTGGCTGGGCGGACGTGCGGGTCGATGGCGTGGTGCTGGGCCGCACGCCCACGGAGCGCGAGTTTCAGCTCAAGGCGGGCACGCACATGCTGGAGCTGTCGAACCCGCACCGCGCGCCTTTCCGCAAGGTGGTGCACATCCCGCCGGGCGGAACGTTGAAGCAAGAGGTAGAGCTCCAGCCGCAGCCGTAGCGCCGCGGGGCATCCGGAGGGGGCCGTTACTATAGGAACGGCCATGCTTCGACTCCTTGTCCCGGCGGCGCTGTTGGGCAGTCTCCTCGCTCCGGCCGCGGCCTCCGCGTGCTCGGTCTGCGGCTGCGGCGATCCCCTGGTGGCCGCGGGCGACGCGATGCCGGTGTCGGGCAACTTCCGCGTGGCGCTGGAGGGGGAGGGCCTCACCGCGACCGCCGCCTCGGACGAGGACCCCACCGCGACCGAGTCCATCGTCCAGTACACGCTCAGGCCGGTGGTGGTGTACAGCCTGCTCGGCCGACTGAACCTCGTCCTCCAGATCCCGGTGGTGCGCAAGGACTGGGCGCTCAGCGGAGCCGAGCCCGAGACGCACCTCGACGTCGGGCTGGGCGACCTGGACCTCGGCGGCCGGTTCTTCTTCTGGCAGCACACCGACTTGGCCGCCGGCCGCCGGCAGAACGCGGCGGTGACCGCGGGGACGTCGCTGCCCACCGGGCCCAACGACGCGCAGGAAGGTGGCGCGCGCATCGACGACCACGCGCAGCTGGGGACCGGCTCCTTCGGGCCCTACGCGGGGCTCCTCTACGCCTTCCACCAGGACCCCTGGAACGCGTCGGTGGATGTCAGCGGCCGCTTCCACACCGCCAACGGCTACGGGTACCGCTACGGGCCCGCGCTGATGTGGACGGCGCGCGGCACCTTCCGGCCCTGGGAGCGGCTGGCGTTCTCGGTGGCGCTGGACGGGCGCATGGCGGGCTTCGACGACCTCGACGGCGAGCAGCAGGTGAACACCGGCGGGCTGGTGCTGGCCGCCACACCCGGAGTCTCGGTCGGCATCACCGACGGCCTCTGGCTCCACGCCCAGGCGCAGGTCCCGGTCTATACCGCCCTCCACGGGACCCAGACGGTGGGCCCGGTATTCGCGGTTTCGCTGCAATACAGCTTCGCGACCTGAGCACCCTTCTCTGGCAGAATCTCCCGGTCTCCATGCACCGGGTCGCCGCCACGCTCGCGTTGCTCTTCGCGATGGTCTGGCCGGGTTCTGCGCTGGCGGCGCGCGACCCGCGCGTGCTGAAGGCGATCGACTTCTTCGACCGCGCCGAGTTCACCCGCGCCAAGGACCTCCTGGTCACGCTGGTGGACGCGCCCGCGCTCTCGGAGGAGGACCTCCTCCAGTCGCGCATCTACCTGGCGGCCAGCTACTACGGCCTGGGCGACCGCGCCTCCGCCAGGGCGCAGTTCCTGGTGCTGGTGCGGCGATTCCCGAGGGCGGAGCTGGACCCCGGCCTCTTCCTCCCCGAGGTGGTGGACCTCTTCAAGCAGGCCCGGATGGAGGTGCTCAAGGAGAGGCCCGCGCAGCCGGGTTCGGACAAGCCGGTCGCCGGCCGGGGCACGTCGATGGGGCCGCCCGGTTCGTCCTCCGTGCCGCCGGCGAAGGCCGGGGCCGCACCGGGGTCGGGCTCGAAGGGATTCAGCGCGATGACCTTCGTCCCCTTCGGGGCGGGGCAGTTCTCGCGCGGCGACGCCACCCTGGGTCACGTGTTCCTCTGGAGCGAGGTGGGGACGCTGGCGCTGGCGGCCGGCGCGAAGATCCACTTCCAATACCTGAAGGTCAGCCCCAGCCGCCCGTGGGACTTCAGCCAGCCGGCCTACGTGGCGGACGCGGGGTACGCGAACCTGGTGCAGAACGTCTTCGCCGGCTCGTTGATCGCCGCCGGCGTCATCGCCGCGGCCGGGATCGCCGAGGCGTCGCTCCACGGGAGTGGAGCCTTGGCTCTGATGGTGCGGCCGGCACCCAGCGGATTCGAGGTGCGGTTCTGATGCGGCGCACAAGTGGGTCGGCGCTGGTGGCATTGGTCGCGGCCTCGATGGCGGCGGCGGCGATCGGCACCGGGTGCGAGCAGATCGTCGAGTGGGAGGAGGACGCGGGGAACCTGGGGGATGGTGGAGACGGCGGCGGCGGGGACGACGGCGGGCAGGACGCCGGCCCGGATGCGGGGCCCGACGCCGGTATGGACGCAGGCATGGACGCGGGCATCCCCGACGCCGGCCCCGTCATCGCCGCCTACCTCGCGTCGTTCGGCCCGGACCAGCAGTTCCTCCGTTCTCCGGCGGACGTCAGCCCGACCTACCCGACCCCGCTCATGGTGGGCATCACCCGCGACGGCGAGACCGGCGCGGTCCAGGTCAACATCGGCTCCTCGGACGCGTCCGTCGCTGGCGTGACGGGCGGCGCCGTCATCATCCCGTCGGGGTCGAATTCGGCGGTGGTGCCGCTGACCTCGCGGGAGGGCGGGACGGTCACCCTCACCGCCACCTTCGACGGCGGGACGCTCCAGGCGACCGTGACGGCGCTCCCGAAGCTGCTGCTCAGCGAGGTCGCCGCGGGCAACGGCCTGGTGATGACCGATGACGAGTTCGTGGAGATCTACAACCCCACCGCCGTGAGCTTCAGCCTGGCCGGCTACGTGGTGCAGTACCACTCCAGCGCCGCCGGCCCGTACGAGAACGTCTGCACGATTCCTGCCGGCAAGCGCATCGCGCCGTACAGCTTCTTCCTCATTGGCGTCAACGGTTTCGCCCGGGCGGAGGACACCCACGATAACTGGGCAGGCACCGCGACGTTCAACGGCGGCAACGGCACGGTGCGGCTGGGCGCGCCTGGTATCAGCACCGCCGCCGGAGATCCGCGCGCGCTGGACCGGGTGAGCTGGGGAGGCAGTGCCGTGGATCCCGAGGGCACGCCGGTGAGCCTCGGCATCTTCACCTTCGGCAGCATCGAGCGGAAGGCGACGGCCGGCTCCACCTCTGGGACGATGAACGGGGCCGACCAGACCCTCGGTAACGCGTACGACAGCGACAACAATTCGAACGACTGGGTCACCCAGGGCGCACAGGACCCGCAGACGTCGCTGGCCTCCCCCGAGATGCCGCCCTAGCCCCGGGGCAGCTCTGCCAGCAGCCTCCGCCACGACTCGCGCTCCAGCGACGGCTTGAACAGCGGGCGGAGCGCACGGCAGCGGCGGAGGAGCTCGCGCCGGAACGTGGCGTCCGTCTCGAACCGCCGCATCAGCCGGGCCAGCGCGCGGGTGTCGCCGGCGGGGAAGTAGCCCGGGTACCCGGGGCCCAGCGTGCCGATCACCCCGGAGATCTTCGAGGAGAGGACCGGCAGCCCGGCGCAGATCGCCTCGCCGAGCACGTTGGCGCCGCCCTCCGAGCGCGAGGTGAGCACCAGCGCCCGGCACGCGGTGAGCCGCCGGATGGCCCGGCGCTGCGGCAGTTCGCCCAGCCAGCGGTAGCGCGGGTTGATCGCCTCCTCCTTCCGCGCCCGCGCCGCCACCCCGGAGGCGATCGCCGCGCCAATGTGGACGATCCGGATGCGGGAGTCCGCCGGCAACAAGCGCGCCGCCTCCGCCGCGCGCAGCGGGTCCTTCACGGGGCGGAGGTGGCCCAGCACGCACAACTCCAGGGCCCGGCGGTCCGGGCGAGCGCGCCGGGCGATGAGGGCGGCCTGGATGTCGCACGACTGGCGGATGACCCGGGTCTTGCCGCGGGCGGCCGGCGGCAGCGCTCGCAGGGCCATGGGCTGGAGCACCACCAGCCGGGTGGCGAGGTCCAGCGAGGCGCGAGCCTGGGCGTCGCGGTGGATGTCCTCGGAGAGGTCCGTCCCGGTCAGCGCCAGCACCACCGGCGCGCCCGGGTGCCGGGCCATGAACCGCCGCACCGACGCCGCGCTCCGCCGCGCGTGGAGCGCCACCAGCAGGTCGAAGCGGCCGCCGTCGTACTGCTCGCGCACCACCGCGCGGTGCCCGAGCGCGCGCAGCAACCGCGCCCACCGGACCGCGGTGATCTGGTTCCCCTTCCGGGAGGTGGGCGGCGTGGTGCTGGCGACGAGGATCCGCATCCGCAGCGGACTCTACGAGCAGACAGGTCCTGCTCCACATCGTGCGGTAGCCTGTGGAGGCCGTGTACGCCCTCCACCCGCTGCGGCGGGGACGGTAGACCCCCCTGAGCCCTGCACGCCCATGACCGAGCAACCCACGACCCTGGCCGGAGTGCCCGCGCTGGCGGTGAGCAAGGCGCCTCCCGAGGAGGCCGCCGCCACCCGCGGCACGGTGCTGCTGTTCCACGGGTTCACCGGCTCCAAGGAGGTCCAGCGGACGGAGGCCTTCTCCCTCGCGCGGCGCGGGTACCTGGCGATCACGCCCGACGCCGTGGGCCACGGCGCGCGCCGGTTCGCGGACTTCGACCGGCGCTTTCCCCCGGACCTCGCCGACCGCAACTACTTCGAGGTCGTCCAGCAGACCGCGGATGAGCTGCCCTCCCTGATCGCGGAGCTCCAGGAACGGCGCTGGGCCCTCCCCGGCCGCCTCGGCGCATGCGGGATCTCCATGGGCGGAGCCGTCCTCTTCGGCGCCATCGCCTCCGGCTGCGCGTTTGGCGCGGCGGCGGCGATCGTCGCTTCGCCTGTCTGGCGGCACCGGCCCTTCAGCCCCCACGAGCGGCTCGACCGCTTCTTCCCCGTGCCCCTGCTGCTGCAGAACGCCTCGGCCGATGAAGTGGTGAACCCCGCCGAGGCCCGCGCGCTCTGCGAGGCGCTCGCTCCGCGCTACGCCTCCGCGCCCGAGCGGCTCCGCTACTTCCTGCACTCAGGCGAAGGCCACATGTTCTCCGAGAGGGGCTGGCACCGCGCCTGGGGCGAGGTGGAGGCGTGGTTCGACCGCTTCCTGCGCTGACCCGGCCCTCCGCCGTCAGCCCCGGTTGACGCGGCGGGAGGCGTTGGTGTCGTCCGGCAGCACCGGCCCGAGGATGGCGGTCTCCCCGGAGAGCCGGACCGTCTCCGCCAGCTGGGTCATCTCGCGGATGCGGTCGTAGTCCAGGTCCGTCACCGCCGAGAAGCGCGCGTACCGGGCGAGCGCGAGGACGCGGCGCCCCTCCGCTCGTTCGTGCATGGCCAGCAGCGCGGCGCGCAGCGCGCGGCGCACCGGCGCGGGGACATGGCGGCCGATCACCCCGGGCGGGATGGGGCTGGGCCCGAGGGTGTCGATGATCCGCACCCGCCCCGCCAGCTTGGGGTGGTCCAGCAACTCCTGCTCCAGCACGGTGGAGTCGATGGCCGCCGCATCCACCAGGCCCCTCGCCACCAGCCGCAGCGAGTTCTGGTGCGCCTCGCCGCTCACCACCTGGCGGAAGTACCCCACCGGCACGCCCTTCAGCGCCACGTGGTAGCGCGCCACGTTGTAGCCGGAGTGCGAGGTGGGCTCGTTGAACGCCCAGGAGCGGCCGCGCAGGTCGTCGAAGGTCTGGAACGGCGAGTCGGCCTTCACCACCACGTCGGAGAAGTAGATGGGCTCGTCGCAGTAGCGCGCGCCCGCGGGGACGGCGGCCACCAGGAGATCGAGGTCGGCCAGGCCGCGGTCCACCACCTGCACGTACTGGAGGCCGCACACGAACCCGAAGTCCGCCTTGCCGGTGTGGAGCATCTGTTCGCGGACGGTCCAGTCCACCTTGTCCACGCTCCGGACCCGCCGGCCCAGCACGTCCGTCAGGTAGTCCGCCAGCGCCCCGTAGAACGGGTCGGCGTTGGGCGCCATCAGCGAGGCCAGCACCAGGGCCTTCTCGCTGTTGCTCCGCGAAGGCATGGGGTGGAGCCTACCTTGCGCCGGGGAAGAGAGTTGTGATTCACCCAACCCCATGGCCACCCACGAGGTGTTCAATCAACCACCGCTGCTGGAAGGGTACGACCCGCTGGCGGGCGACGCAGCGCTCCAGGAAGGGCTCCGCCGGGAGGGCGGCGAGTGGGCGCTGGACCGGGTCCGGCAGATCGGCGCGCTGGCCACCGGGCCGGCGGTTCAGTGGGCCCGGCAGGCGAACCGGAACCCGCCGGAGCTGCGAACGTACGACCGCTTCGGCCATCGCATCGACGAGGTGGAGTTCCATCCGGCCTGGCACCAGCTGATGGAGACGTCCGTCTCCTACGAGCTGCACGCGCTGCCCTGGCGGAACGCACGCGCCGGGGCGCAGGTGGCCCGCGCGGCGATGTACTACGTCTTCTACCAGGCGGAGCAGGGACACGCGTGCCCGGTGACCATGACCTTCGCCGCGGTGCCGGCGCTGCGCGCGCAGCCGGAACTCGCCGAGGAGTGGATCCCGCGCATCACCTCCAACCAGTACGACCCGCGCTTCATCCCAGCGGCCGGGAAGAAGGGCGCGCTGTGCGGGATGGCGATGACGGAGAAGCAGGGCGGGTCCGACGTGCGCGCCAACACGACGCGGGCGCGGCCGCTGGGGAAGGGCGGGCCGGGGGCGGAGTACGAGCTCACCGGGCACAAGTGGTTCTGCAGCGCGCCGATGTGCGACGCGTTCCTGGTGCTGGCGCAGGCGGAGAAGGGGCTGTCGTGCTTCCTGATGCCGCGCTGGAAGCCGGACGGGACGCGGAACGCCGGGTTCCGGATCCAGCGGCTGAAGGACAAGCTGGGGGACCGGTCCAACGCGTCGAGCGAGATCGAGCTGGAGGGGGCGTGGGCGCGGATGGTGGGGGAGGAGGGGCGCGGGGTGCGGACCATCATCGAGATGGTGGCGCACACGCGGCTGGACTGCGTGGGCGGGTCCGCGTCGTTGATGCGGGCCGCGGTGGCGCAGGCGGCGCACCACGCGGCGCACCGGAGCGCGTTCGGGAAGCGGTTGGTGGAGCAGGCGGCGATGCGGAACGTGCTGGCGGACCTCTGCGTGGAGACCGAGGCCGCGACGATGATGATGCTCCGGCTGGCGCGCGCCTACGACGAGGGCGCGAACAGGCCGGAGCCGCGCGCCTTCGCGCGGATCGCCACGGCGATCGGCAAGTACTGGGTGTGCAAGCGGGCGGTGCCGGTGGTGGGGGAGGCGCTGGAGGTACTGGGCGGGGCGGGGTTCGTGGAGGAGTCGGTGATGCCGCGGCTGTACCGGCAGGCGCCGCTGAACTCCATCTGGGAGGGGTCCGGGAACGTGATGTGCCTGGACGTGCTGCGGGCGATGGGGAAGGAGCCGGAGTGCGTGCCCGCGCTGATGGGGGAGCTCCAGGGCGCGCGCGGTGGAGACCGGCACCTGGACGCGTTCGTGGACGCGCTGGCGAAGGACCTGGCCAATCCGGTGGACGCGGAGGCTCGCGCGCGCGGCGTGGTGGAACGGCTGGCGCTGGCGTTGCAGGGGGTGCTGATGGTGAAGCACGGCCACCCCGCCGTGGCGTCGGCGTTCATCCGGTCGAGGATCCGCGGGGAGCACGGGATGGCGTTCGGGACGCTCCCGGCGGACATCGACATGGGCGCGATCATCGAGCGGTCGACGCCTCAGATCGCCGGGTAGAATGAAGAATCAGCGTCCATCCGGTTTCCGGTAGCACCCGCCGCGAAGAGAGGCGACGCGCGCCGAGCATGTGGGATGCCGGACCAGAATGGGCCGCCCGGCGCTCTATGGCTCGCTCACGCTCGTGGGCGACCTCAAGGAGGGCAGCCGCCGGATCAAGGAAGCGCTTGAGGCCAGCATCGCTCGCTTGGCACGGCGCTGAAGTGCTCGCCTACATCCTCGGCAATCACCCCTTGTCGACGATCGCAGCACTTGAGCCGGAATCGGCCTGAGCCACCGGCGCGGAGTCCTGTCCAGAGGTAGGACCGCCCGCCTCCGAGTCGCGGTACGCCCCTCGCCTGTCAACAGAGGCGCCGACTTCGCGTGTAGGCTCTGGCTTCCTCCTATTGTCCCGATCGAGAGGAGAT
>DATBSS010000003.1:0-11227 GCA_036559665.1 Myxococcaceae bacterium | reverse complement strand
CCCCCGCTCCTCCCATCGAGAGCCTCGCCTTGGCTGAGGCACCTCGAGTGACAGTGGCCCGGGTCGAGTTGGGACTTACCCTGTACTTGGCGGACATGCGAGCCTGGGCCACGAGCGGCGCGGCACGGGCACTCGAAGTCTTCCTGCGCCACGCGCCCCGTGACTGGCTGATCGCCTACACCACATCGCAACTCCCCGACTGGCGGTACGCCTCCGAGACCACTCACCAGCAATTGGTTGAAACGCTCTCCGTGCCCTTCCTGTCGCAGAAGCTGAGGCACCTGTTGTCGTTCGAGCTGGTAGATGACATGGGCACACCATCCGCGGGATTCGTGTATCGCGAGATGGATCCTGAGCGTACCGCGCGCACCGGCGTCCTGGAGCTGACGCTGCCCCAGGAGACTTCCCCCCAAGTATTGCTTCAACTCGCGCGGGAGGTGGCCGAGTGCGGGCCCTTTTTCAGCGGGGTGGGCGGCCACGTGACGCGGTGGAATGCAGAGTACCAGCACTTGGCCTTCGACGGCATCTATGAGTGGTGCCAGCGTTACTGGGGCCTGGACGTGCAGGACACTGAAGCTATGTCCTGGCTGGCCCCTCGCGAACTCCCAGGTAGCAACTGGCTCACCCTGGTGGGGGCGCCGCTGCTGGACACGCTCGGTCCGGCCGCCCCGGCGCTGGAGGAAGGAGAACAGGACGGGGTGAGCGTGTCAGCACTGTCGCATGGGTTCCTGGTGCGCGCGGGCGAGGAAGCCACGGTGGGCGATCTCAACCGCACCGAGCTGCCGGTGGCCTACATGGCGGCCGCGCGGCGACTGGCCCCAGCGTTCGTCACTGAGCCGCCCTCGTTCGGCGGCGCCTTCGCCCGCAACCAGGACGCGGGGCGATGGTTCCGGCGATTCGTGGACTCCAGCGAGTGGGCGGCATGAAGGGAGAGCCGGAGGCGCCGGCGATGGATCTCTCGCGAGCGCGCGTGCTGCTCGACGGCGCGCTGGTGGGGCTCCGGAGCGTGAAGGACCCGGGGGTACCTCTGCGCTCCGTGGAGCGCCACTTGGCGGGCTCGCTGCGAGCCCTGTACCAAGCCCTGGCCGCGGCCGCCGAGGCTGGTGTCGGCGCGGAAGCGTTCGACCGGCACGCCCGAGCAACTCACACCGAGTCCGGAGCGGCGCTGGCGGCGCTGGAGGCCACCGGCAGCCAGGATCCCGCCGCCGGATGGGTCGCTCGTGACGTTGCTGCGGTGGTCGATGGCTGGGAGCGCGCGCGCCATCTCACCATCCGGCAGTCGCTGCGGCTCCCCCGCCCCGGGCCGAGCCACGTGCCGCGCGCGCAGCAGGACGTTCCCGTGCTGGTGGAGGTGACCCGGGAACCGCTGGCCCCCGCGATCGTGCTCCCGGTGGAGGACGCTCCCCCGCTGGAGGAGCCGGAGAAGCCCGCCGAAGCGCCCCCGGAGCCGGGACCCGCCACCATCCAGGATCTGGAGGCGCTGCTCGCCCAGGCGAAGGCGGACCTCGAGGACTTCGAGGCCCCCGCCAAGAAGAAGCCCGCCCCCGACCAAAAGACAAAACCGCCTCCCGCGATCGAGGAGGTGGAGCGGACCCAGCTCGGCGAGGCGCTCCCGCGCAGGGACGTGGAGCGCGCGCGGGCCCGGGCCTTTTTCGAGGACCTGGCCATGATGAGCCTGATGCGCCAGCCCGACGAGGGAGACCTGTGGAAGGAGCTGCGCCCGGTCGAGGAGCGGCTGCTGGCGCGGGTGGACGGCATCCTCGCGTGCGGGACGTGGGTGCTCCCGGAACTGGTGAAGCTCCTCGACGAGCGGCCGGTGCCTGATCCGGAGATGGTCTGGGGCGTCCTGCTGCTCCACGGCTGTCTCGCCGGGGACGACGCACTTCACCAGGTGGAACGCGTGCTGCGGACGGCTTGGCCGGACGAGCCGGAGGTCTTCGACGCCGCGTGCGACGCCCTAGCGTTCGTCCCCCATCCCGACCTGGAGGGGCTCCTCCAGAGCTGGTTGCGTGGAGAGGAGGTCCTGCTGCGACGTCTGGCGGTCCGGGTGATGGGCCGCCGCGGGTGGCTGGAAGCGAAGGACGCCCTCGCGCTGGCTCGTGGAGATGCCGGGGAGTTGGCGCTGGAGGCGGCCCGCGCGCTTCCTTCGACCCGGGGCGAACTGGACCTGGGGGAGACCGCGTGGCTCCTCCGCCACGAGCAGGAAGCGGTGGTCGGCGCGGCTATCGAGACGTTGCTGCTGCGTCGCTCCGAGGCCGGCATCTTGCATGCCCGCGCGCTCCTGCTCGAATGCCGCGGGTCCTTCGCGGGCGCGGCACTCTGGGCAGCCATCGGCGGTGGCCCGGACGTGCAGGCGGACTTCGAGGCCACCATGAAGCGGGATGCGTCGTCCGCGGCCCTGCTGGAAGCCCTCGGCTGGTACGGCAGCCTGCGCTTCGCGGACTTCCTGATCGAGCGGCTGCGCGCAGGCCAGTTGGAGGCGGTGGGCGCGCTCCAGCGCCTCACCGGGGCGTCGCTGACGGACGAAGAGCCGGAGCCAGAGTACGAGAAGGGGGAGGAACCCTTCGTCCGCGGCTTCGTCCCGCCCACCATCGAGCCGAAGCTGACCAAGGACGCGGAGGTGTGGGCCGCATGGTGGAAGCGGTACCAGGGCCGGGCGGCGCTCTCCAAGCGCTACCGCTGGGGCCATCTCTGGTCTCCTCAGGACAACCTGTGGGAGCTGGAGGATTCGCTGGCTTCCATGCGCGAGCGCCGGCTCGCGCACCATGAGCTGGTGGCCCGCACGGGCGGGACCCACCTGTTCGATCCCCGCGACTTCGTGGTCCGGCAAGAGGCGGTGCTCGCGCAGTGGCGCCAGGCCCCCGAACTGCGGCGCGCGCCCGCGGGCTCCTGGGCACTTTCCTTCACCCGGTGACGAGATGACACCCCCAGAGCTCAACACGCGCACGCAGGCGACGGTCCAGCTCTTCCCGCAGCTGGGGATGGACGGTGCCCTTTGCCTCGTCGTGGTCGTCAAACAGCGGTTCGCCGTCACTCGCTCCGGAGTGGTGAGCCGCCAGCTAGGCGCGCAGGTCCGGCTGGTGGACGAGCCTTGGGAGCCGGAGGACGGGCCGAGCAGCGCACGGCTGCCTTCGGACTTGTGCCTGCGCAAGCCGGGCACCGACGTGGTGGTGTCCGGCAGTGCCGTCTCGCCGCATCGCAAGCCCGTGAAGGAGCTGGACGTGGCGGTGCGCGTGGGGCCGGTGAGCAAGCGGCTCAAGGTCTTCGGGACTCGCGTCTGGTGCCAGGGCGTACTGGGGATGACGCTCTCCGCCCCGCAGCCCTTCGAGGAGGTCCCCCTTCGCTGGGAGTACGCCTACGGAGGCATGGACACCAGCGATCCCAAGCGCGCCGCCCATGAGCCCCGCAATCCGCTCGGGCGGGGCGTGGCGGCGGACCCCAACACCCTCGAGCACCAGCCCGGACCGCAGATCGAGGATCCGGACGACCTCATTTCCAGCGCGCGCTCCCGGCCAGAGCCCGCGGGGGTCGGGGCCATCGGTCCGCAGTTCCAGCCCCGGCTCGGCTACGCCGGGACGTACAACGACCGCTGGCAGAAGGAGCGCATGCCGTTGCCGCCGCTCGACTTCGACGAGCGCCACAACCAGGTCGCCGCGCCCGGGCTCATTGCGCCCTCGTACCTCCGGGGAGGCGAGACCGTGGAACTGGTCGGCCTGCACGAGGAAGGCCCCCTCCAGTTCGCCCTTCCGAAGTTGGCCTTCAACGCCACCACGCACACCGCCAAAGGCAAGCAGGAGCACCGCCCGATGCTGGACACGGTGGTGCTGGAGCCCGGCGAGCGCCGCTTCGAGCTGGCCTGGCGCTGCTGCATCCCGATGCCGAAGCGGGCGCACGAGATGTCGTCCATCTCCGTCTTCGAGAAGGCCTGGAACTGATGAGCCGCGCGACCACGGCCTGGACCGGCCGGAGGAGAGACGAGGTCGGCATCTGCGCGACCGGTGCCTTCAACGGGCTGGCCTTCGACAGTCACCAGACGTGGGCCTTCTGGCGCGCGGAGGCTGTGGGGGTGACGGAGAGCCCGTTCCGTTGCGCGAATGGGACGCGGGCCACCATGGTCTCCGCGCGCACCCTGTCGCCGAAGCTCCACGGAGCCGACCGTTTGGCGGCGCTCATGGACCCAGCGCTGGAGCAATTGCTGCCCGCGCTAGGGGCGTTGCGGGACGCGAGGCCCGCCGCGATGTGGCTGGGACTGCCCGAGCGGTACGCGGAGGATGCCGCGCCGGGCCACGTCGCCGAGCGCCGCCGGTTGGAGCAGCGCGCGAAAGCGTGGTGTGGCGAGCACGCCGGGGGAGGAGGGCCGGTAAACCTGGTGCCGCGGGGTCATGCCTCGCTCGCCCTGGCACTGGTCGAGGCCTGCTCGGAGCTGGCCGCGGGCCGGCTGGCGTTTGCGATCGTCGGTGGCGCGGACACGTACCATGCGCCGGAGGTGGTGGAGGAACTGCTCGCCCAGCAGCGGCTGTTCGACGGCAAGAACCTGGATTCCTTCATCCCGGGAGAGGGAGCGGCGTTCCTCCTCCTCACGGGCCCGCGAGTGGTGAAGCGAGCGGGGTTGCCCTGGCTGGCGTGCGTGGACGCGGCGGCGGCGGCGCGGGAACCGGGCGCCATGCTCCTCGACGCGCCCTGCACCGGCGCGGGGCTGGCCCAGGCGATGCGAACGGTCGCGCTCCAGCTCCCCGCGACCCAACGCCGGCTGACGTGGCTCCTGGGAGATCTGACCAACGAGAGCTACCGGGCGACGGAGCTGCAACTGGCGCTCCCCAGGGCGGTGGCCCCCGGCGGTCTGGACTCCGGCGGCCGGGAGTACCAGCCCATCGCCGCGGAGGAGACGACCATGGACTTTCTCCCGCTCCGCTTCGGCGACGTGGGCGCGGCCACGCTTCCCACGGGAGCCGTGGTCGCCTCACAGGCGTTCGTGCGCGGGGCACCCGCGGCCTCCAGCTGTCTGCTGGTGGCCAGCTCCGTGGGGCCGGACCGGGGAGCGGTGCTGCTGTCCCCGCCCGCGTGAAGGCCCGCCGCCCCCTCCCCATCCACCCAGGCGAGCCCGCGTTGCCCCGCCGCGCGCGCCTGTCCACGTTCACCCAGGAGGTCGCATGGAGAACGCGACGACTGGCCGGGTGGTGGTGATCACCGGGGCTTCCGCGGGGTTGGGGCGGGCCATGGCGCGCGCCTTCGCCTCGTGCCGGGACCGTGTGGCCCTGCTCGCCCGGGGGGTGGACGGGCTCCGGGAGGCGGAGCGGGAGGCGCTCTCGGTGGGGGCCGAGGTGCTGGCCATTTCCTGCGACGTCTCCGACCCGGCGGCGGTGGAGATGGCCGCGGCGGCGATCCACCACCGCTTCGGCGCCATCGACGTCTGGATCAACAACGCCATGGTCTCGGTGTTCTCGCCCGCCGCGCGGATCACCCCCGACGAGTTTCGCCGCGTCCTCGAGGTGAACTTCCTCGGCACCGTGAACGGCACGCTCGCCGCGCTCCGCCGGATGCGCCCGCAGCGGCGCGGGACCGTGATCCAGATCGGCTCCGCGCTCGCCTACCGCTCCCTCCCGCTCCAGAGCGCCTACTGCGCCTCCAAGGCCGCCATCCGGGCGTTCACGGACTCGATGCGGTCGGAGCTGTACCACGAGCGCTCGCTCATCCACCTGTGCATGGCCCAGCTCCCGGCGATCAACACGCCCCAGTTCGAATGGGTCCGCACCCGCCTGCCCGGCACGCCCCGGCCCATCCCGCCGGTCTACTCGCCCGAGGTGGTGGCCGCCGCCATCGTCCGCGCCTCGCTCCGCCCCCGCCGCGAGCTCTGGATCGGCGGCAGCTCGGTGAAGGCCATCATCGGTCAGCGGCTCATCGCCCCCCTGCTGGACCGGTACATGGCCCGCCGCGGCTACACCGACCAGCAGGACGCCGTCCCGGTCGAGCCGTACCGCCCGGACAACCTCTTCTACCCGCTCGAAGGCGACCGGGGCGCGCACGGCCCGTACCTCGACCTGGAGCGGCGCCACAGCGCGCAGATCTGGTTCGACTTCCACAAGCGCGCGCTGGCGGCGATCGCGACCGCGGTGGTGGGCCTCACGGCCGGCGCGCTCTGGGCGCGCGCGCGGGCGTGACGCCATGGCCTGGACCCAGCCGCCCATCCGCGAGCTGGCCCTGGTGGGCGACTGCCGCTCCGGCGCGCTGATCGATTCCGGCGGGGACGTGGTGTGGCTGTGCTGGCCCCGCATGGACAGCGACGCGCTCTTCGCCGCGCTGGTGGACGGCGAGCGGCGCGGCCACTGGCGGATCCGCCCGGAGCCGGAGGACGGCGGCTGGCGGGTGGAGCGCCGCTACCTGCCCGACACCAACGTGCTGGAGACCCGCTTCCTCCGCGACGGCGCCGAGGTGGTGCTCACGGATCTCATGACGGTGGCCGGGGAGGACGACCAGCGCCGGATGCCCACCCCGGAGCACGAGCTCCTCCGCCGGGTGGAGTGCGTCCGGGGCCAGGCCTCCATCGAGCTGTCGCTGGTGCTGGCACCCTCGTTCGGGCGCAAGCGCCCGCGCGTCCGCGCGCACCCGCGCCTGGGCCTGTGCTGCGAGGCCCCGGCCGGCGCCTTCCTCCTCCGCGGCGAGGTCCCGCTCGTCCAACTCCCCACGCCCGGCACCTTCGGCGCACGCTTCACCCTGGGCGCCGGTGAGGCGCGCCGCTTCTCCCTCACCTACAGCGCCGACGCGCCCGCGGTGCTCTCGCCCCTGGGCGGCGCGGCAGACGACGCCATCCGCCGGAGCGTCCGCTGGTGGCGCGGCTGGGCACAGCGCTGCCTGTACCGCGGCCCCTACCGCGACGCCGTGGTCCGCAGCGCCCTCGCCCTCAAGCTCCTCTGCTACGCGCCCTCCGGCGCCATCGTCGCCGCCGCCACCTGTTCGCTGCCGGAGCGGCTGGGCGGTTCGCTCAACTGGGACTACCGTTACTGCTGGCTGCGCGACGCCGCCTTCACCTGCCGCATCCTCTACGACCTGGGCTACCTGGAGGAGGCGGAGTCGTTCGTCGAATGGCTGCTCCACGGCACCCGCCTGGCCCAGCCGCGGCTCCGGGTGATGTTCGACGTCTTCGGCAACCCCAGCCCGCGCGAGCGCGTGCTCGAGGGCGCCCAGGGCTACCGCGGCTCCCTCCCGGTCCGCCTGGGCAACGGGGCCGTGGACCAGCGCCAGATGGACCTCCAGGGCGAGCTGGTGGACGCGGTCTACGCGCACTGCCGCCGCGGCGGCACGCTGGACCGCGACACCGAATCGCTGCTCGCCCAGATCGGCGACCACGTGGCCTGCTGCTGGCACCTGCCGGACCAGGGCATCTGGGAGCTGCGCGGCCCGCCCCGCTGCTACACCCACTCGCGGGTGCTGTGCTGGACTGCGCTGGACCGGCTGATCGAGTTGCAGCGCCTCGGTCACTTCCGGCACGTGACGCTGGACCTGGGCGAGCTGTCCCGCGCGCGGGACGCCATCCGTCGCACGGTCATGGAGGAGGGCTACGACGCCCACTCCGGCTCCTACGTGGAGGTGCTGGGCGGTCATGACCCGGATGCCGCGCTCCTCTTGCTCCCCTGGTACGCCTTCGAGCCTGCCCATTCACCGCGCGTCCGGGCCACCTTCCGGCGCCTGGTGGCGGAGCTGTCCGCGCCCCACGGGCTTTTCTTCCGGAACCCCACCCTGCGGGCGATGGGGGACGGCGGCTTCGTGGCCTGCGGCTTCTGGGCGGCGGAGCTGCTGGCGGACGGGTGCGGCCCGCTGCCGCTGGCACGCGCCTGGTTCGAACAATTGCTCCACTGCCGCAACGACGTGGGCCTGATGTCCGAGGAGGTGGACCCCGAGACTGGCGAGGCAATCGGCAACTTCCCCCAGGCGTATTCCCACGTGGGGCTCATCTCGGCCGCGCTCGCGCTGGAGGCGCGCGCCCGGCAGGAGCGCGGCCGCCCCCTCTCCGCCGCCGCCGCGGAGGAGGCCGCGCCGTGAACGTCTGGAGCTGGATGCTGTGGGGATTCGTGGCGACAGCGGTGCTGACGGTGGCCCTGGTCGCCATGCAGGAGCTCCGCCTCACCCGCATCAACATCCCCTACCTGCTGGGGTCCATCTTCACCCCCGAACGTTCCCGCGCGAAGGCGCTGGGCACCGTCCTGCACCTGCTCAACGGATGGGCGTTCTCCCTCCTCTACGTCGCCGCCTTCCAGTCGTGGGGGAAGGCCGGCGTGGCGCGCGGGATGCTGGTCGGCCTGGTGCACGCCGCCTTCGTGCTGGTGGTGGGCTTCACCGTCCTTCCCGGCGTCCATCCACGCATGGCGCACGACGCCTGGGGCCCCACCGCGCGGAGACAGCTCGAACCCCCTGGGTCGCTGGGGCTTCACTATGGGGCGCTCACGCCCTTGACCGTGCTGGGCGCCCACCTGCTCTTCGGCGCCATCCTCGGCGCCTTCTACCGGGTGCGGTAAACCCCGACTCCCGGCGCGCTCCGTGCAACAGTCCGCCGCGAACGCTGTCCAACCAGCCAGGGGTCCACCTGGAGTCTCTTGCTGGAAATTTAGCAGATCGCTAATTTAATAGCACAGCGGCTGGAGGGGAAACGCGTGCGTCGTGGTGTCTGGGCAGTGGCGGTGCTGGTCTCGCTGGGGGCGCAGGCGGCGGTCGAGGGGCCCGGCGTGGACCAGAAGATCCAGGCCGCGCGGGCGCAGGGGCCGGTGCGGGTGGACGGCCACCTGGACGAGGCGGGGTGGGCGGCGGCGCCGGTGTTCGACGCCTTCGTGCAGCGCTTCCCGGACGTGGGCGCGGCGCCGTCGGAGAAGACGGAGCTGAGGGTCCTCTACGACGACCAGCACGTCTACATCGGCATCGTCTGCCACGACTCGGAGCCGCAGCTGATTGGCCGGCAACTCGGGCGCCGCGACTCCGAACCGGCCTCGGACGACGTGGCGGTGCTGATCGACGGGATGCACGACCACCGGACCGCGGCCTGGTTCAAGGTGAACGCGGGCGGCGTGCTCACCGACGGCCTGTTCTTCGACGACCGGAACGTCACCAAGGACTGGGACGGGGTGTGGGAAGGCGCGGCCTCGATCGGGCCGGACGGCTGGGTGGCGGAGATGGCCATCCCGCTCTCGCTGATCCACTTCCCCGAGGCCCCGGTGCAGACCTGGGGCTTCTCGGTGCGGAGGAACATCCTCCGCCGCCACGAGCAGGACGAGACGGTGCTCAACCCGCGCTCCTCCAACGCGATCGTGTCGCGCCTGGGCCACCTCACCGGGATGGAGGGGCTGCACTCGCGCCATACGGTGGACCTGCTGCCCTACGCCGCCGCGCGCGCGGTGCGCCGGCCGATGTTCGCCATCGACTACTGGCAGAACCCGGACGGGACGCGCCGGCTGACCGATCCGTCGCTGGACGTGGGGCTGGACCTCAAGACCCGGCTCACCTCGGACCTGTCGCTGGTGGGGACCCTCAACCCGGACTTCGGCCAGGTGGAGGCGGACCAGATCATCCTCAACCTCTCCACCTTCGAGAGCTTCTTCCCGGAGAAGCGGCCGTTCTTCACCCAGGGCATGGAGCTGTTCCAGCCGGTGGGCGGCGGGCCGGGCGACGTGCCGTTCGCGCAGTTCTACTCGCGGCGCGTCGGCCTGGACGGGGCGCCCATCTTCGGCGCCGCCAAGGTGACGGGGACCGTCGGAAAGCTCCAGGTGGGTCTCCTGGACGCGGTGACCATGGGCCCCTCCGTCTCGCACGTGGACGAGAACGCTCCCGATACCAGGTACGGGTTGAATCTCGAGCAGCCGCTGCACCTGGCCCCCCACGACTCCCTGGCCATCGTGGTGCCGCCGCCCACCAACTTCTTCGCCGCGGTCGCCCGGATGAAGGTGTCCCAGGGCTCCCGGGTCGGGCTCGTGGCCACCAGCGCCATCCCCATCGCCCCGGTGTGCGGGGCGGACCAGTACAGGCTCGACGACATGAGCCAGACGACGTACGACCCGCCCTCGCACGTCTACGACCGGCTCATCCCTTCCAGCTGCTACGGCCGGAGCGGTCACTCGCTGGGCGTGGACTTCGACCTCAACACCGACGACGCGGTGTACGCCGTCCGGGGGACGGTGGTCGGCTCCATGGTGGGCCGGACCATCGAGCAGCGCGTCCTCCGCGACGGCGTGGTCCTGAGCTCGGGCGACCTGGGCCTGGGGGCCTACGTGGGCGCGGGGAAGCTGGGCGGCAACGGCTTCCGGTGGGACGTGAACTGGGAATACGCCTCGCCCAAGCTGGAGCTGAACCCCACCGGCTTCCTACGGACCGCGAACTACCACATGCCGCGGATCGGCCTGCACTACGTCCAGCCCGACGGCTGGGGGCCGTTGAAGGAGTTCTTCGCCAACGTCAACGCCGGCGGCCGGTGGACCACGGACGAGCGCCACCTCTCGCGCGGCGCGTGGGTCAACTTCAACATGTCGCTCACCTTCCCCAGCTTCGACTTCGCCGGCCTCGAGACCGGCGCCGACTTCGGCGGGGTCAACGTGCGGGAGATCTCGCGCACCGGAGTGCCCGAGGAGATCCAGGGGACCCAGTTCTGCGCGCTGTTCGTGGGCACCAACCCGGAGCGGCTGTTCTCTCTCGAGGGCTTCGCCGCGGTGGGCTTCCACGACCAGGCGGGGACGAGCCCTCGGCAGATCGGCTGGTCCGGCAACTTCAACTTGGGCTTCCACCCCCACCCGGCGGTGGAGACGCGTCTGGAGATCAGCACCGACCGGTCGCCCATGGCGGCCCGCTGGGTGGACTACGACTTCGACCCCACCGCCCCGGGGGCCCGGCCCATCGAGCAGGACACCTTCTACTTCGGCGACCTGGACTCGAACTCCCTCTCGTTCACGCTGCGGCAGTCGGTGGTGATCGCGCCGAACCTCACCATCCAGGCCTACGCGCAGCTGTTCAGCGACTACGCGCTCTACGGCCCGTTCTACGAGGCGTCGCCGAACGCGAACCGGGACGCGCTCGACTTCGCGGACCTCCGGCCCTCCGCCTGGCCGGACTACTACAGCTTCTACGAGACGCAGATGAACCTGAACGTGGTGGCCCGCTGGGAGTACCAGCCCGGCTCCACGCTGTACGCCATCTACACCCGGCACCAGCTGGGCGCGTTCCAGCCTCAAGGGCCGGACATCACCAGGACGGT
>DATBSS010000002.1:0-3714 GCA_036559665.1 Myxococcaceae bacterium | reverse complement strand
CACGCCGGCCTTCTTCCAGGTCACCCAGGCCGGCTTCGACCTGGACCCGCCGAAGGAGGAGATCAAGGAGCAGCTGGAGGTGCAGCGCGAGCTGCAGACGCTGGAGGGCCGGGTGGTGAAGGAGGCGGAGCTGGGCTCGGAGGTGGAGGTGCACCTCAAGCTCCGCGCGGTGCAGAGCGGCGGCGTGGCGCACGTGGCCATCGTGGACCTGCTCCCCGGGGGGTTCGAGGTGGTGATGGATCGGCCCCAGGCACAGCGCGCCGAGCCGGACGAGGAGGAGAGCCACGCCGAGGAGGGTGACGAGGGCGGCGGCGAGGGCGAGGAGGGGGAGGGTGAAGGCGAAGGGGCGGAGGAGAGCGCGTCCGAGGAGTCGGAGCCGGAGCCGCAGTACAGCTCCAACGCCACCGAGTCCGGGTACGGGTACGTCCCGCCCATCGGCGCGGAGAAGTCCTCTTTCCATCCCGAGTACGTCGACGTCCGCGAGGACCGGGTGGTGCTCTACGGGATGGTGGACAGCTCTGTGACGGAGTTCGTCTACCGGATCAAGGCCACCAACCAGGGCCAGTTCACCATGCCGCCCGCGTTCGCCGAGGGCATGTACGATCGGCGCGTGCGCGCGCGTTCCGTCGCCGGGTCGGTGAAGGTCAACAAGCCGTAAGGGTTTGCCGATGCGGCGGTTGGGAGCGATCTGGGCCCGCCTCGGGCGGAGGATGCGGCGCCTGGCGCTGGCGTGGGCGGCGTTCCTGCTGCTCGCGCTGGGCGGCCGCGTGGTCCCCGCCGCGCCGCTGTCCGAAGGGCACGGGTTGTCGCAGGCGGTGTTCGACCGGAAGCACGAGTTGCTGAGGCTCACGCTCGCCCCGGACGAGAAGTACCGCCTCTGGGTGCCGCTGGAGGAGGTGAGCCCGGCGTTGCTGGAGGCCACGTTGCTGCAGGAGGACCAGCACTTCCGCTGGCATCCGGGCGTCAACCCGGTGGCGCTGGCGCGCGGCGCCGTCACCACCTACCTCACGCGCGAGCGGCGGATGGGCGGCTCCACCATCACCATGCAGCTGGCGCGCATGCTCTGGGACATCGACTCCCGGAGGCCGGCGGGGAAGCTGGTCCAGGTGCTGCGCGCGATGCAGCTCGAGTGGCGCTACTCCAAGCACGACATCCTGGAGGCGTACCTCAACCTCGCGCCGTACGGGCGGAACGTGGAGGGCGTGGGCGCGGCCTCGCTGGTGTACTTCGGGAAGGACGCCTCGCGCCTGGCGCTGGCGGACGCGCTGACGCTGGCGGTGCTGCCGCAGTCGCCGCGCAAGCGGGACCCGGGCCGGGCGGCGGAGGCGCTGGCCGAGGCGCGGGTGCGGCTGTTCGACCGGTGGGTGGTGAAGCACCCGAAGGACGCGGAGCTGCGTTCGGCCATCGCCGCGCCGCTGCCGGTGCGGTCGCCGAGGGAGATGCCGTTCCTGGCGCCGCACTTCGTGAGCTCCGTGCTGCCGCGGCTACCCGCCAGCGCGAAGGCGGCCACCACGCTCGACCTGGGTTTTCAGCGGGTGCTGGAGCGGCAGGTGGCGCGGTACGTGGAGCGGCGCCGGTCCATGGGCATCAAGAACGCGGCGATGCTGCTGGCGGACTGGCGCACCTCGGAGGTGCTGGCGGCGGTGGGCTCGGCCGACTTCCACGACGCCTCCATCCACGGGCAGGTGAACGGGACGGAGGCGAAGCGGTCGCCCGGGTCGGCGCTGAAGCCGTTCGTGTACGCGCTGGCATTCGACCAGGGGATCATCCACCCGCTGACGGTGCTCAAGGACGCGCCGGCCAGCTTCTCCGGCTACAACCCGGAGAACTTCGACGGCGACTTCGCCGGGCCCATCTCGGCGAAGGACGCGCTGGCGAGGAGCCGGAACATCCCGGCGGTGGAGCTGGCCGCGCGGCTGTCGGACCCCACCTTCCACGGGTTCCTGCGGCGGGCGGGCATCTCGAGGCTGCGGAGCGAGGAGAACTACGGGTTGTCGCTGGTGCTGGGCGCGGCCGAGGTCACCATGGAGGAACTGGTGGAGCTGTACGCCATGCTCGCCCGCGGCGGTGAGCTCCGGCGGCTGCGCCAGCTCCCGGGCGACGACGGGTTCGTGTCCGGCGACCCGCAGCTGCTCAGCCCGGAGGCGTCCTTCATGGCACTGGACTCGCTGGAGGGGCGGAGGGTGGGCCCGCCGGCGATGCGCTCCACGTTCTTGAGGGACCCGGTGCAGGTGTCGTGGAAGACGGGCACCTCGTACGCGCACCGGGATGCGTGGGCGGTGGGCGTGTTCGGGCCGTACGTGCTGGCGGTGTGGATCGGCAACTTCGACGGGTCGGCGAACCGCGCGTTCATCGGGGCGGAGGCGGCTGGGCCGCTGATGTTCGACGTGATCGACTCGCTGCGCGCCGAGCACCCGGAGATTTCCCTCATTCACCGGAGAAGGCCGGCGGGGCTGTCGCGAGTGGAGGTGTGCCCGGCGTCGGGGATGTTGCCCGGGCCGCACTGCCCGCACCACACCACCACCTGGTTCATCCCCGGCAAGTCGCCGGTGAAGACGTGCGACGTGCACCGGGAGGTGCTGGTGGACGTCCGCAGCGGCAAGCGCGCCTGCAAGCCGGGCGAGTTCACCCGAGCGGAGGTGTACGAGTTCTGGCCGTCCGACCTCCTGCGCCTGTTCCGGAAGGCGGGAGTGCCGAGGCGGGTGCCGCCGCCGGAGTCGGAGGAGTGCGGCCTGGAGGCGATGGCGCGCAGCGGGCTCCCGCCGTCCATCACCTCGCCCCAGGTGGGGGTGGACTACGCGGTGCGGGCGTCGTCGCCAGACCACCAGACCATCCCGCTCCTGGCCACCGCGGACGCGGACGCCCGGGAGATGTTCTGGTTCGTGGATGAGCGGTTGGTGGGCAAGTCGAGGCCGGGCGAGGCGCTCCCCTGGGCGGCCCGGCCCGGGAAGTACCTGGTGCGCGCGGTGGACGACCACGGCCGGGCGGATGCGCGGGAGCTGAGGGTGCGCGCGGTGCCGTGATGGCAGGCCCTGGATCGTCCGGACTTCACCGCCGAACACGAGTTTTTCCCAAGCTCGGGGTTCGCCGGTTCGAACCTGGTCCGCCGCTCAGAGAGAAGGGCCTCGCTCTGGGAGGTTGCCGGGGCGAGGCCCTTCGCGCTTTGGTGCATCAGGCGATCTGATGCAGTGGGTGATGCAAAGCAGCGGAGCCGGGACCGGTGGTACGCTTCAGGCGTGAGCGAAGGCGATCCCCACAACCCCTGGTACGCGCTGCTCGACAAGCTTCCTCCGGGTCTGGACGAGACGCAGATCGAGGAGAACCTCAAGCTGTCCCCTACCGAGCGGGTAGAGAAGATGCGGCGGTTCCTGGAAGCCCTGGAGGACTGGAAGCGCCATGCCCACGGACTTCGGCCGGATCACGCAGGTTCTTAGCGGGGGCGGAGTCGAGTTCGTCCTCGTTGGCGGCTTGGCGCTCACTGCGCTGGGATCGCCCCGCTCGACCGAGGATTACGATGTCTGTTACGGGCGCCGACGCGAGAACCTGGAGCGGCTGGCGACCGCGCTCGGTCCTTTCCATCCCACGCTGCGTGGGGCTCCGCCCGAGCTGCCGTTCCATCTGGACGTCCCGACACTGAAATTCGGGCTCAACTTCACGCTGAACACGGACCTGGGACAGATCGATCTTCTCGGCGAGATCGCCGGCATCGGCCCG
>DATBSS010000001.1:0-4586 GCA_036559665.1 Myxococcaceae bacterium | reverse complement strand
CTCCTTGGCGCACAGGGTGGCCAGCTGCGAGAGCAGGAACGGGTTGCCCACCAGGTGGACGTTCTTGCCGTAGTGGTGGGTCAGCTCGGAGAGGCGGAAGGGGATCTGTTCGTAGAGCGAGTCGCGCATGGTCAGTCCTCGGGATTGAACAGGTCCAGGGTCTGCGGGGGCGTGGCGGTGACGGGTTCGGGCACGTGGCACTTGCGGCAGCGGGGCTCGTAGGCGCCGGCCGCGCCCACCATCACCCGCTCCGCGGACGCCTCGATGCGCTGGGAGCGGTTGGCGGGGTTGCCGCACACCACGCAGATCGCCAGCTCCTTCGTCACGTACTCGGCGATCGCCAGGAGCTGCGGCATGGGGTCGAACGGCCGGCCCTGGTAGTCCTGGTCCAGCCCCGCGCAGATCACCCGGAGGCCGCGGTTCGCCAGCGCCTCCACCACCGGGACGATCTCCGGCCCGAAGAACTGCACCTCGTCGATGCCGACCACCCGCGTTTCAGGGTGCAGGCTGTAAAAAATCTCCTCGGCCCGCTCGATCGGCTGGGAGGTGAGCTTGAGCTGCGAGTGGCTCACCACGGACGCCTCGTCATAGCGAGTGTCGATCTTCGGCTTGAAGACCTGGACCTTCTGCTTGCCGTAGAGCGCGCGCTTGACCCGGCGGATGAGCTCCTCTGTCTTGCCGGAAAACATGGAGCCGCAGATGACCTCTATCCACCCGATGTCTTTGGGGAATTGGTGCACGGGCGGAAGAGGCGCGGGGCCAGGGCGCGAGGCGGCGCGGAGACTGCCCAGCGCGCGCCGCGGCGTCAAGCGCGGAACACGCGGCCGGCGAGCGACGGCCGTGCCTGGCTCGCGGCTTGAAGGAAGGAGGGAAGGTCACCGGGGGTGGCGGGATGGCGATGGCGGCGCAGGCGGTTCCGGTGGCGGCGGGAGTGGTGCGCGTCCGCGCGAGCGACGCGTCTCTCCGCTCGAGGGTGGTGGCGCTGCTGCTGCTCAACCTGGCGGACGCGCTCTTCACCCTGGCCTTCCTCCAGCTCCACCTCGCGGAGGAGGCCAACCCGCTGATGGCCGCCGCGTACGCCGGGTCGCCGATCCTGTTTCTCGCAGTGAAGCTGGCCCTCGTCCACAGCGGCGCCCTGCTCCTGTGGATCCACCGGGCCGCCGCCGCGGCGCGCGCCGCGATGGCCGCGGGTGTCGCGCTCTACGGGGGTATCGTCGTGTACCACTGTAGCTTTGCCGCCCGGCTTCTCGACCTTCACTGGCCGTTCTTGCATTTCATCCACTAGTTAACCGATTCTGAGCCCGCGAAGCGGGCCGGCGGGGGACGGCCCTACCGGGGGGCGCGTCACCATGGAGATCACGGACGTCCGGGTGTTCCCGGTCGACGAGGACAAGCTCAAGGCCTACGTGACCATCACCCTGGATAACTGCTTCGTGGTCAGGGACTTGAAGGTCATCAGCGGCTCCGAGGGGCTCTTCATCGCCATGCCGGCGAAGCGCCGCAAGGACGGCTCGTACAAGGACATCGCGCACCCCCTCAACGCGGACACCCGGGTCTGGATGGAGCGCGCCATCCTCACCGCCTACGAGCGGGCCTGCCGCTCCCCGGGCAACGTGCTGGACCCGCCGAGCGAGCTCGACGAGTAATCGTCCTCAGAGAGAGCGGTTGCCAAGCGGCGCTCGGCTGATCTACTGGACGGCATGCCGACCTCCCCCGCCCGGCCGGACTTCAAGATCTTCGCCGGCAACTCCAACCTCGGCCTGACCAACCGGATCTGCGACTACCTCAAACGCCCGCTCTCCAAGGCGGACGTGGGGCGATTCTCGGACGGGGAGATCCACGTCGAGATCGGCGAGAACGTTCGCGGCCTGGACGCCTTCCTCATCCAGTCCACCTGCCCCCCGGTCAACGACCACCTGATGGAGCTTTTGGTGATGTGCGACGCGCTCAAGCGGGCGTCGGCGGCGTCCATCAACGCGGTGATCCCCTACTACGGCTACGCGCGCCAGGACCGGAAGGTGGCGCCGCGCACGCCGATCACCGCCAAGCTGGTGGCGGACCTGCTGGAGGCGGCCGGCGCCACCCGCGTGGTGTCCATGGACATGCACGTGGGGCAGATCCAGGGCTTCTTCAACATCCCCTCCGACCACCTCTACGCCTCGCCGGTGTTCCTGGAAGATCTCAGGAAGAAGTACGCCGACCCGGAGTCGCTGGTGATCGTCTCGCCGGACGCGGGCGGTGTGGAGCGGGCCCGCGCCTACTCCAAGCGGCTGAACGCCACCCTGGCCATCGTGGACAAGCGGCGCCCGCGCCCCAACGCCTCCGAGGTGATGAACCTGATCGGCGACGTGAAGGGGAAGGACGCGGTGCTGCTGGACGACATGGTGGACACCGCGGGGACGCTCTGCTCGGCGGCGGCGGCGCTCAAGGAGAAGGGCGCGCGGAGGGTGATCGCCTACGCGGTGCACCCCGTCCTCTCCGGGCCCGCCATCAGCCGCATCCAGGACTCGGCGCTGGAGGAGATCATCTTCTCCGACACCGTGCCGCTCTCGAAGCCCGCCCAGGAGTGCCGGAAGATCCGCGTGCTCTCCGTGGACCGGCTCTTCGGCGAGGCCATCGCGCGGATCCACCGCGCGGACTCGCTCAGCACGCTGTTCGTGTGAGGGGGCTGTTCGATGAAGCTCGTCGCGCTGGCGGTGGTGGTGGCGGGGGTCGCCCTGGCGGGGGAGCCCTCGACGACGAAGAAAGCCAAGGCGCCTGCCAAGACCTCCGCCACCAGGACGGCCACCTCGAAGAAGTCGAAGCCGAAGACGGACGGCGGGAGCGGGAGCACCGCGCTCGAATTCGGGACGCTGGAGCTCGAGATCAAGGGCACCTTCACCGTCTCCCTCGACGGCAAGGAGCTGGGCCAGACGCCGCTCAAGCCGGTGAAGGTGCTGGCCGGCAAGCACCAGCTCCGCCTGGTCAACGCGGAGCTGAAGATCGACCACACCGAGGAGGTCGTGGTGCAGCCCCGGCAACACTCCACCTTCCAGATCAGCCTGGAGTAGGCCCCGGGAGGATGAGCTGGAGGAACGGCCCGCTGGACCTCCGCCACTGCCACTGCCGCGGGTAGCCCAGCGAGACCTCCTCGTACCGCACCCCGTCCACCACCTTGCTTCCCTGGATGTGGAGGTGCCCGGAGACGACCACCTCGGCGCGGAAGCGGCGCGGCCAGTCCGCCGTCCGCTTCGTCCCGCACCAGATGGTGAAGCGGGGGATGCGCGGGAGGACGGCCAATTCCTGCAACAGCGGGAAGTGGTCCACCAGCACGGTCGGTCCAGCGTGCGCCGCCACCGCCCGCTCGAGCCGGGCCTCGCTGTACGCGCAGCGCGCCGCGCACCAGTCCTGGCGCGTGGGGTACGGGTCCGGGCGGAGCAGCACCTCGTCCGCGCAGACGATGCCGGACTCGCGCGCCCAGGCCACCGCCGCCTCCGGGTCCATCCCCTCCGGGCCGAACGAGTAGTCGTAGAGCGTGAACAGCGGCGCCACCAGGTGCCCCTCCAGCACCGGGTACGGGTCCTCCGGGGTGAGGGCGCCGTACCGCCGGCAGAGCTCCACCATCCCCTGGTAGCGGTCCTCGCCGGCCGGCTCGCCGGGCAGCGCCCACAGCTCGTGGTTGCCGGGCACCCAGATGAGCTGGGCGAACCTTGGGCGCAGCGTCTCCAGGACGAAGCGCAGGTGCTCCGGCTTCTCGCCCAGGTCGCCGCCGAGGATCAGCCAGTCCGCGGGGTGGGCGGGAAGCGCCTCCACCACGATCCGGTTCTCGGGGTGTCCGACGTGCAGGTCGCTGATCGCCCAGAGCTTCAAGGGGACGATCTTGACGGAGGCGGGCCCCGCGTGCCACAAGCGCGCGCTCTCCCGGTGGTTCACCGGGGCTTTCGCGCGGGGCCCGGCGCTTGCCGGGATGCCGGCGAGGCCCGGGTGGAGCGGCGGGGGCCACACGCCGACTTCCTCCAGGAGCACGCCACCATGGCCGTCCAGCGCACCGAACTGTCCGCCAAGACCCGCAGCGAATCCGGCAAGGGCTCCGCCCGCAAGCTCCGCGGCCAGGGGATGATCCCCGCCGTGGTGTACGGGCGGCACCTCGAGAAGCCGGTCCAGCTCGCCGTCGACCCCCTTGGGGTGAAGAAGGCCATCGCCACCTCCCAGAAGTTCAACACCCTGATCTCCCTCAAGGTGGAGGGCAGCGAGGCGCGCCAGGTGCTCCTCAAGGACTACCAGCAGGACCCGGTGAGCCGGGAGCTCCTCCACGCCGACTTCATCGAGGTCCGCGACAACGAGCCGGTGAAGGTGAAGGTCCCGCTGGTGCTGATCGGCAAGGCGGAGGGCGTGGCCGTGGGCGGCATCCTGTCTCAGCCCCGCCGCGACCTGGAGGTGTGGGCCCTTCCGCTGGCCATCCCGGAGAAGATCGAAGCGGACGTCACCTCGCTCAAGATCGCCCAGGCGCTGCACATCAACGACATCAAGATGCCTGAAGGCGTGAAGGTGAAGACGCACGTCAACTTCACCATCGCCGTGGTCACCGCGCCGGAGAAGGAGGAGGC